>NZ_JFYX01000046.1:0-391483 GCF_000632245.1 Pseudomonas sp. RIT357 | reverse complement strand
ACCCATCGGGACCTGGTTCGTGATGAAGGCTTCTGCGAAGGTGGTGTGAACATTCACTACCTGGAACACAAACTGGCCAACCAGTAAGTGCTCCACCCAACAAAACCGCCTTCGGGCGGTTTTGTTGTTTCTGCACACCTGTTTTCCAGGATGCACACATTCCAAATGTGGGAGGGGGCTTGCTCCCGATAGCGGTGGATCAGTTACAGATACTGAGGCTGGCAGACTGCAATCGGGAGCAAGCCCCCTCCCACATTTGGTCCGCATTCACTCAGTAATGTCGTCTTATGCTGTTCGCTCGCGTAAACTTGCGCGCTTTCGCGACCTCGCTCGTCGCACACTCATTTTTTCAAAGGTGCCCGCCATGCCTTGGCTGCAAGTCCGTCTCGCCATCAGCCCAGAACAAGCCGAAACCTACGAAGACGCTTTCCTCGAAGTGGGCGCCGTCTCGGTGACCTTCATGGACGCAGAAGACCAACCGATCTTCGAACCGGAACTCAACACCACCCCGCTGTGGTCCCACACTCACCTGCTGGCCCTGTTCGAAGACGGCACCGATGCCGCCGCCGTGCTGGCCCATATGGAACTGCTCACCGGCGGCCCGCTGCCTGAGCATCACAGCGAAGTGATCGAAGACCAGGACTGGGAGCGCAGCTGGATGGATAACTTCCAGCCGATGCGTTTCGGTCAGCGTCTGTGGATCGTGCCGAGCTGGCATGCCGCCCCAGAGCCTGACGCAGTCAACCTGCTGCTCGACCCCGGTCTAGCGTTCGGCACCGGCACCCACCCCACCACCGCACTGTGCCTGGAATGGCTCGACGGCCAGGACCTGACGGACAGCAACGTGCTGGACTTCGGCTGCGGCTCGGGGATCCTGGCGATTGCCGCCCTGCTGCTGGGCGCCAAGGAAGCCGTGGGCACCGATATCGACGTGCAGGCCCTGGAAGCCTCCCGCGATAACGCCGGGCGCAACAACATTCCTGAAGGCAAATTCCCGCTCTACCTGCCTGAAGACCTGCCCCAGGTGCAGGCCGATGTGCTGGTGGCGAATATCCTCGCCGGGCCGCTGGTTTCCCTGGCACCGCAACTGTCGAGCCTGGTTAAGCCGGGTGGGCGTCTGGCGCTGTCGGGCATCCTTGCCGAGCAAGGCGAAGATGTCGCTGCCGCCTATGCCCAGGATTTCGAGCTGGATCCGATCGCTAACCGCGATGGCTGGGTACGCATCAGCGGGCGTCGGCGCTAGAATGAGCGCTTGCCTGAATCGGATGGCCGCATGACCGACAGTTTCGTCACCCAGTGCCCGCATTGCCAAACACGCTTTCGCGTCAACCACGCTCAATTGAGCGTGGCCCGTGGCGTTGTGCGCTGCGGCTCGTGCCTGCAAGTGTTCAACGCGGCTCGCCAGTTGCTGGAGCAGCGCGCCCATGCGCCGGAGCCTGAACAACCGGTGATCGCGCTGCCCCCTGAGGCACCGCGCGCCATCAGCCAAAAGCAATGGACCGCCGAAGAGCTGGACCTCGACAATCTGGACCTGGACGAAGAACTGGCCAAGCTGGAGCGCCGCGAGATTCAGCACACGCTGCCCGTGGGCGCGGAGCGTCGCCAACCGGGTGCCGAGCGCAGGCAGAAAGAAGACGCCCTCAGCGCCAGCCGTGAGACCGTCAAGGCCGAAGAAGAAAAATGGGCCGCCAGCCTGTTCAGCGAGCCGCCAGAAGAGCGCACCAACGTCTCGGAAGACGAGCCGGAATCGACCAAAGTCCCAGCAACCAAGCAGCGCACCGAACCGTCCATGTCGCATCACATCGACACTATCGACGACGAAACGCCGTTGCGCGCTTCGCCCGATGATGACGACATCGACCCACCGTTCACCCCGCTCACCCAGTCAGCGGACGAACCGGAACCCGAAGAGCGCCCCCAGTTTCGCCGCAAACGCCCACGCCCCGAGGCCGGCGTTCACGACGACCTGCTTCAGGACCTCGAAGACGATCCGCTGCACCTGTACGCGCAAAAACGCCCGCAGGGCTTGGGCCGCCGCCTGATCTGGATGCTGCTGGTGCTGATCGCCGCGGCCGGTCTGGCAGGCCAGTACATTGCCTACCAATTCGACGACCTGGCCCGCCAGGACGCTTACCGCCCATGGTTCCAGCAACTGTGCCCCACACTGGGCTGCACGGTGCCGTCACGGGTCGATATCGCCCATATTAAGAGCAGCAACCTGGTGGTGCGCAGCCACCCGGAATTCGCGGGAGCGCTGGTGGTGGATGCGATCATCTATAACCGCGCGACGTTCTCCCAGCCCTTTCCGCTGCTGGAGCTGCGTTTTGCCGACCTCAATGGCAGCCTGATTGCCAGTCGTCGCTTCAAACCCGCCGAATACCTCAGCGGCGAGTTGGCCGGTGTTAGCGAAATGCCATCTCAGACCCCGATCCATATCTCCTTGGACATCCTTGATCCGGGCAACAAAGCCGTGAATTACAGCCTGAGCTTCCACTCGCCCGAGTGAGGCGACCCATGCGCCGAAGCTTGACGGTGGATTATTGACTCGGCGCCGCGCATCCAAACCGGTGGCGATAAAGAAATAACTGTTCAGATTTTATCCAATCCAGCCTTTATCCAGTCATCGAGAGCGGGTATCATGCCAACCCTTTTTCGAACTCTAATGATCCGGCCCCACAACAGGGAAGTCCTATGTCGGCGGTACGCATCGGCCCATATACATTGCAGAACGGCTTGATCCTCGCCCCAATGGCGGGCGTCACCGACCAGCCCTTTCGTCAGCTGTGCAAGCGTTTGGGCGCGGGTCTTGTAGTCTCGGAAATGGTCACCAGCGACATGAGCTTGTGGAACACCCGCAAATCGCGGATGCGCATGATCCACGAAGGTGATCCCGAGCCCCGCTCGGTACAGATCGCCGGCGGTGATGCGCAGATGCTGGCGGATGCGGCCCGAGCCAATGTGGAGTTGGGCGCACAGATTATCGACATCAACATGGGCTGCCCGGCCAAGAAGGTCTGCAACAAGGCCGCCGGTTCCGCACTATTGAAAGATGAGCAGTTGGTTGCCGAGATCCTGCAGGCCGTTGTCGCCGCAGTGGATGTGCCGGTAACCCTGAAGATTCGTACCGGCTGGGACCGGGACAACAAAAACGGCCTGACGGTGGCGAAGATCGCCGAACAGGCAGGCATTACAGCGCTGGCAGTGCATGGCCGCACACGCGCCGATCTATACACCGGTGAAGCCGAGTACGACACCATCGCCGCAATCAAGCAGGCAGTGTCGATGCCCGTGTTTGCCAATGGCGACATCGACTCAGCCGAAAAAGCCCGGCGCGTGCTGCACGCCACCGGTGCCGATGGTTTGTTGATTGGCCGGGCCGCCCAGGGGCGTCCATGGATTTTTCGTGAGATCGAACATTTTCTGCGTACCGGTGAAGTCTTGCCTGCGCCGGAGTTGGTCGAGGTGGAACGTATTCTGCTTGAGCATCTGGCTGCACTTCACACCTTCTATGGAGACGTGATGGGCGTGCGCATTGCTCGCAAGCATGTGGGTTGGTATCTCGCAACCCTGCCGGGCGCCAGGGAGTTTCGCGCCGGGTTCAATCGTTTGGATGAAACGCAAGCACAGGTCACCGCCGTTCGTGAGTTTTTTGCCGAGCGAGACAAGAGCCTGAGAGCAGGGGACGGAGAAGGGGTGGCCGCATGACGATGATGACCGAGACTTTAGTGAGTGGAACAACACCCGTGAGCGACAACGTCAATTTGAAACAGCACCTCAACACGCCGAGCGAAGAAGGCCAGACCCTTCGCGGGAGTGTCGAGAAGGCGCTGCATAATTATTTCGCCCACCTTGAGGGCGCTTCCGTCACGGACGTGTACAACCTGGTGCTCTCCGAAGTCGAGGCGCCCTTGCTCGAATGCGTGATGAACTACGTCAAGGGCAACCAGACCAAAGCCAGTGAGCTGCTGGGCCTCAACCGTGGCACCCTGCGTAAAAAGCTCAAACAATACGATTTGCTGTAAGCATTCAATCCAACCAGAAAGGCGCCCGCGTAAAACCGGTCGCCTTTTTTGCTGACTCCTTTGCTTTTGATGGAAATTGAAATGACCGACCAGACTACCCGCCTGCCGATCCGCCGCGCCTTGATCAGTGTCTCCGACAAGACCGGGATCCTCGAATTTGCCCGGGAGCTGGAAGCCCTGGGCGTGGAAATCCTCTCCACAGGCGGGACCTTCAAACTGCTGCAGGACAACGGCGTGGCCGCAGTAGAAGTCGCGGACTACACCGGTTTCGCAGAAATGATGGACGGTCGGGTCAAGACCCTGCATCCGAAAATCCACGGCGGCATCCTCGGCCGTCGCGGCATCGACGACGCCATCATGACCGAGCACGGCATCAAGCCGATTGACCTGGTAGCGGTTAACCTCTACCCGTTCGAAGCCACCATCAACAAGCCAGGCTGCGACCTGCCGACCGCCATCGAGAACATCGATATCGGCGGCCCGACCATGGTTCGTTCGGCAGCCAAGAACCACAAAGACGTGGCCATCGTGGTGAACGCCGGTGACTACGCCCAAGTACTGGAAAGCCTGAAAGCCGGCGGCCTGACCTACGCCCAGCGCTTCGACCTGATGCTCAAGGCGTTCGAACACACCGCCGCCTACGACGGCATGATCGCCAACTACATGGGCACCGTGAACCAGGCCGCCGAGACCTTGAGCACAGAAGGCCGCAGCCAGTTCCCGCGCACCTTCAACAGCCAGTTCATCAAGGCCCAGGAAATGCGCTACGGCGAGAAC
Organism: Pseudomonas sp. RIT357; assembly: GCF_000632245.1. Classification (NCBI taxonomy): domain Bacteria; kingdom Pseudomonadati; phylum Pseudomonadota; class Gammaproteobacteria; order Pseudomonadales; family Pseudomonadaceae; genus Pseudomonas; species Pseudomonas sp. RIT357. The sequence goes on along the minus strand of NZ_JFYX01000046.1, from coordinate 386,684 downwards.
CCGCACCAGAGCGCGGCGTTCTACGTGGAAGCCAAACCTGCCGAGGTGGGTATCGCCACTGCGACCCAACTGCAAGGCAAAGAACTGTCCTACAACAACGTGGCCGACACCGACGCCGCGCTGGAATGCGTCAAGAGCTTCGTCAAGCCGGCCTGCGTGATCGTCAAGCACGCCAACCCATGTGGCGTGGCCGTGAGCCCGGACGCGGAAGGCGGCATCCGCCAGGCGTACGAACTGGCCTACGCCACCGACACCGAGTCGGCGTTCGGCGGCATCATTGCCTTCAACCGTGAGCTGGACGCCGAGACCGCCAAGGCCATCGTCGAGCGTCAGTTCGTTGAAGTCATCATCGCCCCTTCCGTCAGCGAAGAAGCCCGCGCCATTGTGGCTGCCAAAGCTAACGTGCGTCTGTTGGCCTGCGGTGAGTGGTCGGCTGACCGCGCCGCAGCCTGGGACTACAAGCGCGTCAATGGCGGCTTGCTGGTACAGAGCCGCGACATCGGCATGATCGGCAGCGAAGACCTGAAAGTGGTGACCAAGCGCGCCCCTACCGAGCAAGAGATCAACGACCTGATCTTCGCCTGGAAAGTCGCCAAATACGTTAAATCCAACGCCATCGTCTACGCCAAGAACCGTCAGACCATCGGTGTCGGCGCTGGCCAGATGAGCCGCGTGAACTCGGCGCGTATCGCCGCGATCAAGGCTGAGCACGCTGGTTTGCAGGTTGTAGGTTCGGTGATGGCATCCGATGCGTTCTTCCCGTTCCGTGACGGCTTGGACAATGCAGCCAAGGCCGGCGTAACCGCCGTTATCCAACCGGGCGGCTCGATGCGCGACGCAGAGGTTATCGCCGCTGCTGATGAAGCTGGCATCGCCATGGTCTTCACCGGCATGCGCCACTTCCGTCACTAAACACCACTGCTTTCCTACTGTAGGAGCGAGCGGGACGCCTAGTTCTTGCTCGCGAAAAGCCCGAGAACGCCACGGGGAGTCAGATGCCCCCCGTTATCGTTGACGATCTTCGCGAGCAAGAACTAAGCGTCACCCTCGCTCCTACAGAAAGCACAGCGTTTCACAGAGGTTTTTGAAATGAATGTTTTGATCATTGGCAGCGGTGGCCGTGAACACGCCCTGGCCTGGAAAGTTGCCCAGGACCCACGTGTCCAGAAAGTTTTCGTAGCACCCGGCAACGCCGGTACCGCCATTGAAGCCAAGTGCGAAAACGTCGCCATCGACGTGCTGGCCCTTGAGCAACTGGCCGACTTCGCCGAGAAAAACGTCTCCCTGACCATCGTCGGTCCGGAAGTGCCATTGGTGGCGGGTGTTGTGGACCTGTTCCGCAGCCGTGGCCTGGACTGCTTCGGCCCTACCGCTGGCGCTGCCCAGTTGGAAGGTTCCAAGGCTTTCACCAAGGATTTCCTGGCACGCCACAAAATCCCGACCGCCGACTACCAGAACTTCACCGAGATCGAGCCGGCCCTGGCTTACCTGCGTGAAAAAGGTGCGCCAATCGTGATCAAGGCCGATGGCCTGGCCGCCGGTAAAGGCGTGATTGTCGCCATGACCCTGCAGGAAGCCGAAGACGCCGTGCGCGACATGCTCGCCGGCAATGCCTTTGGTGACGCCGGTTCGCGCGTTGTCATCGAGGAATTCCTCGACGGCGAAGAAGCCAGCTTTATCGTGATGGTCGATGGCAAGAACGTACTGCCGATGGCCACCAGCCAGGATCACAAGCGCGTCGGCGACGGCGACAGCGGTCCGAACACCGGCGGCATGGGCGCCTACTCCCCTGCCCCGGTGGTCACCAGCGAAGTGCATCAACGCGTTATGGACCTGGTGATCTGGCCGACCGTGCGTGGCATGGCCGATGAAGGCAATGTCTACACCGGTTTCCTCTACGCCGGTCTGATGATCGACAAGGCAGGTAACCCGAAAGTCATCGAGTTCAACTGCCGCTTCGGCGATCCGGAAACCCAACCGGTGATGCTGCGCCTGCAATCGAGCCTGGTGCTGCTGGTGGAAGCCGCCCTGGCTCAAGCCCTGGACAAGGTTGAAGCACAATGGGATCCACGCCCGAGCGTTGGCATTGTGCTGGCGGCCGGCGGTTACCCTGCCGACTACGCCAAGGGCGATGTGATTGAAGGCCTCGACGCTGCCGCTGTGCTGGAAGGCAAGGTGTTCCATGCGGGCACCGCGCTCAAGGATGGCAAGGTAGTGACCGCCGGTGGCCGTGTACTGTGCGCCACGGCAATGGGTGCCAGTGTCGACGCTGCGCAGCAACAGGCTTATGCACTGGCCAAGAAGATCGACTGGAAAGGTTGCTTCTATCGCACGGACATCGGCTACCGCGCCATTGCCCGCGAGCGTGGCGAAACCCAGTAACACTAGCTATCCGTTCGGTTAGGCAAGGGCCCAAGGCCCTTGCCGTATAAGGCTGCCCCGCGCATAGTTAACCGTGCATCAACCTACGAAGGGATTTCGCCGTGCGCTGGCTCAGGATCGCCATAGGTTTCACTGTCAGTCTGCTGACGCTGCTCTGCTTGCTCCCGGCCCAGGCCGCCGCGCAAGGCAGTGGCTGGGCAGTATTGCTTGATGAACAGGCCGACCTGCAACTGAGCGACATCCGTTCGCCCCGCTACACCAATCAATTCAGCCCCATCGAACTGGACCGCGTTACTGCTGCGCAGCCGGACGGTGCGTTGTGGGTGCGGTTCAAGCTGCAACCCGGCAAGCACGAACAAGTGCTGCGGATATTCGCTCCGGACCTGTCGCACCTGAGCCTCTACGTGCTGGACGGCGACACACTGGTCGAGCAACAAAGCACCGGCACCCGCCAGCCCCAGTCGGAACGCCCGTTACCCAGCAGCGACTTCATGCTACCGATGCCCCAGAGCCAGAAACCTCTTGAGGTCTACCTGCGTCTGGTGTCGGAACACGAACTTCGCCCCTATATCACCCTGGAACCGGCCGTGCTGGTCGCCGCCGACCAGACCCAGACGCTGATCTACGGCCTGCTGTTCGGCTGTCTGTTGATGCTGATCCTGCACAACCTCACACGCTTCGCTTACCACCGCTCGCGCAGCAGTCTATGGCTGGCAGCATCCGAACTGTTGTTGATGCTCAGCCTGGCGCTGCTGCTCAACCTGGTGGGCCCATGGCTGCCGAATTGGCACGGGATTCAGACCCCTGGCGCCTACCTGGCTCTGCTGCTGACCGCACCGTGCGGGCTGATGTTCGCCTATCGTTTCTTCATGCCCCTGGGTCCACACCCGCTGAACAAATTGTTGATGGCCGATATCCTGTTTATCGTGCTGTGTGGCCTGCTGCTGTTGTTCGTCAACACCCTGCCGCTGAACATCATGACCTACGCGCTGGTGGCGCTGGCGGGCCTGAGCATGCTGTTTGTCTCGTCATATCACTGGCAGAAAGGCTACCGCCCGGCACGCTTGTTCGTAGCCGGCATGGTGGTGTTCAACATCGGCACGCTGATTATCCTCCCCGCGTTGCTGGGTCTGACGATGGTGTCGCCCCAGGGGTTGATCATCACGCTGCTGGCGTTCATCTGCCTCAGCGGTCTGTTGATGAGCCTGGCCATGGGCGAGCGCCAGCGCGCGATTGTTGAGGCTCGCTTCAGCCTCAGTCGCGACCTGGCCGCCAGCAACGCCGAGATTGCCGCCAAGGCCGAGTTCCTGGCCAAGATCAGCCACGAAATCCGTACCCCCATGAACGGCGTGCTGGGCATGACCGAGTTGCTGCTGGGCACGCCGTTGTCGGTGAAGCAGCGCGACTACGTGCAGACCATCCACAGCGCCGGCAACGAGTTGCTCACACTGATCAACGAAATCCTCGATATCTCCAAGCTCGAATCCGGCCAGATCGAGTTGGATGACGTGCAGTTCGATCTCAATGCCCTGATTGATGACTGCCTGAGCATCTTCCGCGCCAAGGCCGAGCAGCAGAATGTCGAGTTGATCAGCTTTATCCAGCCCCAAGTGCCGCGCGTCATCAGCGGTGACCCCACACGCCTGCGCCAGGCGCTGCTGAGCCTGCTGGAAAACGCCCTGCACAAGACCGATGAAGGCGAAGTGCTGATCGTCGTTGCCCTGGACGACCGCAGCACCAAGCCACGCCTGCGCATTGCCGTGCAGGACAGCGGCCTGCCGATGGAGGCCGCCGAGCGCGACGCGCTGCTGCACAGCGAACTGCACAGCAAGAACTTCCTCTCGGCCACTCGCCTGAGCGGCCACTTGGGCCTGGTGATCGCACGCCAACTGATCATGCTGATGAACGGCGAGTTCGGCATCAAGAGTGGCAGCCATCAAGGCAGCACGTTGTGGCTGACCCTGCCGCTGGACCCGGAACGCCTGGAACACCCTACCTCCGACCTCGATGGCCCGCTCAAGGGCGCGCGCGTGTTGGTGGTGGACGACAACGACACCTGCCGCAAAGTGCTGGTGCAGCAGTGCACGGCCTGGGGCCTGAACGTCAGCGCGGTGCCATCGGGCAAGGAAGCCCTGGCATTGCTGCGCACCAAGGCGCACCTGCGTGATTACTTCGACGTGGTGCTGCTGGACCAGAACATGCCCGGCATGACCGGCATGCAACTGGCGGCGAAGATCAAGGAAGACCCGAGCCTGAATCACGACATTCTGTTGATTATGCTCACCGGCATCAGCAACGCGCCAAGCAAGGTCATCGCGCGCAACTGTGGGATCAAACGCATCCTCGCCAAGCCGGTCGCCGGCTACACGCTCAAGACCACCCTGGCCGATGAACTGACTCAACGCAGCAAAGGCGGCGTGCAGCCTCGCCCAGTGTTGAACGCCCCGGCTGCGGTGATCGTACCGAGCGATTTCAAGATCCTGGTGGCCGAAGACAACAGCATTTCAACCAAAGTAATTCGCGGCATGCTCGGCAAACTCAACCTCAACCCGGACACCGCCAGCAACGGCGAAGAAGCGCTGGAGGCGATGAAGGCCCAGCGCTACGACCTGGTGTTGATGGACTGTGAAATGCCGGTCCTCGATGGCTTCTCGGCCACCCAGCAGCTGCGTGCGTGGGAAGTCAGCCACCAGCGCATTCGCACACCAGTAGTGGCGCTCACGGCGCATATCCTCTCGGAACACAAAGAACGCGCACGCCAGGCAGGGATGGATGGGCATATGGCCAAGCCGGTAGAATTGTCGCAGCTGCGTGAGCTGGTGGAGTTTTGGGTGGCACAGCGTCAGCAGCGGGCGGAACACAGCACGGTTTCATGATCTGGAATGCAATGCCAATGTAGGTGGGGGCTTGCCCCCGATGGCGGTGGTTCAGTGACAGGTAATCTGACTGTTACACCGCCATCGGGGGCAAGCCCCCTCCCACATTTGAAGCCTATCGCCTGATAGACTCTCCCCCACTTTTCCTGCCGCGAGCCACTCCCCATGCTCCACGTGTTATTCAGCGTCTACCTGAAAATGCTGGTGCTCTACAGCCCGTTCTTCGTGCTGTCCTGCTTTATCAGCCTGACCCGTGGCTACTCCAGCAAAGAGCGCCGACGCCTGGCCTGGAAAGTGGCGCTGGCGACCCTGGTGTCGAGCGTATTGCTCTATCTGTTCGGCCGGGTGATTTTCAGTGTGTTCGGCATCACCGTGGATGCGTTTCGCATCGGTGCCGGCAGTGTGTTGTTTATTTCGGCCCTGGGCATGGCCCAAGGCAAGTCAGCGGTGCAGACCGATAACGTGCAGCAGGACGTGACCATCGTGCCGCTGACCATTCCCCTCACCGTCGGCCCCGGCACTATCGGTGCGTTGCTGGTGATGGGCGTCAGCCAGCCCCATTGGGATGACAAGATCACTGCCATCCTCAGCATCGCCCTGGCCAGCTTCACCGTTGGCGTGGTGCTGTACCTGTCCAACCGTATTGAACGCATTCTCGGTGACCAGGGCTTGCAGATTGTCAGCCGGTTGATGGGGTTGTTCGTGTGCGCCCTCGCCGCGCAAATTATCTTTACCGGCGTGCGTGGTTATCTGGTGCCCTAAATCCGGTACTTGGCAATTGCCAACTGCACTTTGTCGCCCGCACTCTCGCGCATCAATTGGATGGTTTTTTCGTTGACCACCGAGGTATTCAGCACCAGGCAGGTTTGCCCGCTGAAGGCCTCGACCGAGGAGCTGTCCCATTCAAGGAACGGCAACCCCACCTGCTTACTCACGCTTTGAGTGCTGTAAGTCACCAGCACCATTGTCAATTCGCCGTCCGCTTCTACGCAGGACGCCAGGCCGAAATCACCGCCCTGGTGCACCGTACTGTTGCGTTTGAACAGCTCAAAGGACGCCGGTTGTTGCTTCATGGCCTCCAACGCATCGGCCGCCAGTTTAGGCAGCGCCGTGATCAATGGCCCCGAAACCGACATCGATGCCAGCATCGTGGCGATGATATTCAGGGCCGCCAACTGCACCGACAAACCCTTGCCCGAATGTGAGACCCGCTCGAAACGGCTGCGCACCGGCAGCCAACCCAGGCTGATCATCACCTTGATAAATTCGTCGTACCAGGCCTCGGTACCTCGGTGAATCTTCAATACATCGCTGACATAGCTGCTGGCCAACAAATAGCTTTTGCGGATGTATTCCCGGTTCAGGCCGGACAGCCCCTCGGCAAACGACATGACGCTGTTGTTCACCACGGCAGCGTTGCAATCATCCTCGGCATTGATCGCCAGGGACGGCTGCTTGCCCGGCGCACCCGGCAGTTTGTAGGCGGCGATCAACTTGCGCCTTTTCGTACTGTTGATCCTTTTGTGTTGTCGCTCCATTTCAGTTCTCCACAAGCACCCCACATGGGGCTTGCTTGAACACTAGTCCAGGGGGCGATGGGCTTTCCAGACGACAAACATCCCTTGGCCAGACACGCCAACCAACCCACCCCAGCAATCACGCGGGGGCCCCGTGAGCGCTCGGTTTTTCCTCGTGTAAAAAAGAAAAAGCCCCGAACAACAGCAGAACAATCACTGCGTCATTCGGAGCTTTCCAGCAGCCAACAGGCCGTTTCAGGAGACGGGTTTTTCGCCGTACCAGCGAGGCGTATATACCCACTCACCACCACCGGCACGGGGGAATGTGCAGGTGGTGGACGAGCCGATCAGCACCATGGTGCGCATGTCCACTTGATCAGGCGTGAGTTGCCCAAGGGTGGTGACACGCAATGTCTGGCCCGGCCGGCCGATATCGCGGCCCAGCACCACCGGTGTTTGCGGCGTACGGTGCAGCGCGACGATTTCCAGGGCGCGGCCCAACTGCCACGGGCGTGACCGCGAGATCGGGTTATAGAACGCCAGGGCCAGGTCGGCCTGGGAAGCCAGATCCAGGCGTTTCTCGATGATCGACCAAGGCTTGAGGTTGTCCGACAGCGACATGACGCAGAAATCATGACCCAACGGCGCACCCGCCTGAGCTGCGGTGGCCAGAGAGGCCGAGACACCGGGCAGGATTTCCACGTCGACCTGATGCCAGGCAGGGTCGCTGGACTCGTGCAACGCCTCGATCACCGCCGCCGCCATGGCGAACACGCCAGGGTCACCGGACGACACCACCACCACCGAACGCCCTTGAGCGGCCAGCTCGAAGGCATGGCGCGCGCGCTGCATTTCTTCGCGATTGTCGGTGCAGTGCTGAACCTGGTCGTCGCGAAATGGCCCGGCCATGCGCACGTAGGTTTCATAGCCCAGCACATCGGTGCAACGTGCCAGTTCGGCTTTCACCGCCGGCACCATCAATTCGGCGGCGCCGGGGCCCAGGCCGATCACGGCAAGGCGGCCACGCGGGCGGCCAACGCGCGACAGGTCTAACGGCTGCTCGGCAACGTCAATCACGATGTCGGCATCCTGGATAACGCTGGTGAAACGCAACGGCACTCCCAATGCCGATGCGGCTTCATGCAGCGACGCCTCGGCCATCTGCGTGTCGCTGGCCAGCAGGCACGCCAGGGATTGCACGGCGATGCCGGCATCATGCAAAGCCCCTCGCACTCGCGCAGCCAAATCCGCACCCGGCTTGCAGGTGACAGATACCGTCTTCGGATAGATCAGCAATTCATTGGCCGCCGGCACGCGCTCGGCAGTGCCCACGTGAATCGCCAAACGCGCTTGCTGGTCTTGCGGCAAATTCGCTTGATCCAGCCACGGCGCCGCGCCTTCGATACGCACGCGTTCGCCGGCCAGCAGGTCGGACACGAAGCGCTTGCCCAGCTCCAGATCCGCCAGTTCATAACCCGCAGGCGGGTTGAGCAAACAAGTGCCGAAACGCAGCTCGCCACTGGTGGTGATCGCAGCCGCCACGTTGAGTGCGGCCGCGATGTCCCGCGCCATCACGTTCACACCGCCCAGGCCACCGAGCAACGGCACCACGGCGCTGCCATCTTCCGCCACGGCCAGCACGGCAGGTTCTTCGCCTTTTTCCAGCAGCAGCGGCGCCAGGGTGCGGATCACGATACCGGCGGCGCACAGGGCAATCAGCGGCGTGCCTTGCTGATACAACTGACGCAAGGTGGCGCCGAATTCGCTGTAAGCCTGGTCCGCACCTTCAACACGTCCGGCCAAGCCGTGGATCACTGCGCCGGGGTACACCTGCTGGATCTTGCGCGCGGTCGCCAGGCTGCCCTGGCCGAGGATGACAATTGCCGGATTCATCACCCTTGCCACCGTTCACCGGGCACGATGATCAGCGAGAAGTACGGTGAGGACGACGGGTCAACCTGATCCAGTGGCACGATTTTCTGGTTGGCCATGGTGGCGCGCTCCACATACAACGCGCGCTCGGCCAGGCCGAGTTCTTCCAACACTTGGCGCACCTTGGGGAAGTTGCGGCCCAGTTTCATGATCACCGCCGCGTCGGCATCCGCCAGGCGGCGCTTGAGGTCTTCATGGGGCAGCACACCCGAGAGCACCGACAGGCTCTGGTTGCGGTACACCAACGGCGCGCCCAGCACGGACGCGCCACCGAGCATCGAGCACACCCCCGGAATGACCTGCGCTTCGTAGCGCTCGGCCAAACGGTCGTGCAGGTACATGTAGGAGCCGTAGAAGAACGGATCGCCTTCGCAGATCACCGCCACATCGCGGCCGGCGTCCAGGTGCGCGGCCACGTCGATGCTGGCGGTGTCGTAGAAATCGCTGATCACTTGCTCGTAGGACAGCGGCGCCGGCAGTGCCTCGGTGGTCACCGGGTACACCAGCGGCATCAGGGTCTGTTGCGGCACCAAGTGGTCCTCGATGATGCCGAACGCGTTGCCCTTCTTGCCCTTGGCGACGAAGTACGCCACCACTGGCGATTCACGCAGCAGGCGCAGGGCCTTGAGGGTGATCAGCTCCGGGTCGCCGGGGCCGACGCCCAGGCCGATCAAACGTCCGCGTGCCTGCATTATTCGACCTCCGTGGCGAGTGCATTGACCGCCGCAGCGGCCATGGCGCTGCCGCCCAGGCGGCCTTGCATGATCACGAACGGCACACCACGACTGTCAGCGGCCAGCATCGCCTTGGATTCGGCAGCACCGACAAAACCCACGGGGAAACCGAGGATCAACGCCGGTTTCGGTGCGCCGGCGTCGAGCATTTCCAGCAGGTAGAACAACGCGGTCGGCGCGTTGCCGATCACCACCACACTGCCTTCCAGGTGCGGGCGCCACAGTTCCAGGGCAGCGGCGGAGCGGGTGTTGCCCAGCTCGCGCGCCAGTTGCGGCACGCTGTCATCGCGTAGGGTGCAGATCACCTCGTTGTTGGCCGGCAGGCGCGCGCGGGTCACGCCTTCGGAGACCATCCGCGCATCACACAGAATCGGCGCGCCAGCGGCCAGCGCATCGCGCCCGGCCTTGCCGGCGCCTTCGGAGAATTGCAGGCCGTCGATGGCGTCGACCATGCCGCAGGCATGAATCACCCGCACCGCGAGTTTTTCCAAATCAGCCGGGATACGGTCCAACTTGGCTTCCGCGCGAATAATGGCGAAGGAGTTGCGATAGATCTCCTGACCGTCGCGGATGTAATCAATCATCGATGTTGCTCCGTGGACGAGCGCGCAACAGGGCGCTCGCCGCTTCAATGGAAAGAGTGCGCGCGTGCAGCCGGCCGAAACCTGGGTAGGCTGCATCGCGAAAATAGAGGTCGTAGTGGCCGGGGCTCACCGCCAGCAAGGTGACCGGCGCAGTGTGCGCGGCGGCGCAGGAGCGCGGGCAGCCGGTCAGGTGCACGTCATGGTCGAGTTGCTGCGCAGCCAGTTGCAGGGCATCGGCCTTGGTATCGGCCAGGGCCTTGGCGCAGCCGCTGGAACCGGTGCAGGCGGTCAGGCGCGCCAGCGGTTGGTCGATGGTGCAAAGAAAGCCCAACTGCGCCAAGCGCTCGGTCACGGCGTGAGGTTTTTCGACGTTGGGCAACAGCACGCCTTGCCAGGGGGTGAAGCGCAAGGTGCCGTCGCCATAGTCGCGGGCGAGTTGTGCGGCGCCCTTGAGCATCGTCGAATCCAGGCGACCCAAGGGCGCGATAGCAGCGACATAGAACTGATTTTTTTGAGGCTGTGGATAAGTACCAAGGTGCAGTAAAGCGCCACTGGGCGGGCGTTTGAAGCCATCGGTCGGCAGCAGCGGCAGGCGCAGATGGCTCAGTAAGTTATCCACAGGCAAATGGCGCATGCGTGTTTGTTCTGGGGTGGCCAGGTCGAGAAAGGCTTCCAGCACGGCCACCACCAGCGCGTGGCCCTGATCCAATGGCACAGCTGCCAATGGCGCATCCAGGCCCGGACAGCCGGCCAGACCGAACGCGAGCAGCGTCTCGCCATCGCGTAGGAACGCCGACAGCCACAGATCGTGATGATGTTCGAGCATCGCCAGATCCTCACCGCCATCCAACTGCACGGCGAACTTGGCCGACAACTCATGGAAACGCGGGTGGTTTTGCAGGGTGGCGAGGATCTGCTCGGCCAGCGGGCGGGTGTCGAACAGCATCTGCGGGTCGATGCCGGCGCTGGGGCTGAGCATCAGATTGCGCACATCGTCACCGGCGGCGTTGCTCGGGCCGAGGCCTGCGGCCAGCAGCATGGCAATCAGCGCATCCTGCTCGGCGCCGATCCCGCGTATTTGCAGATTGGCGCGGTTGGTCGCCTCGATCACCCCGCCGGCATAGGCCTGGGCGGCATCCGCCACAGCGTCGGCTTGGGCTGAGGTGATCGAACCACCGGCCAATTTGATCCGGCAGATACCGCCATCCAAGGCCTGGACGATACGCAGCAACCCCGGACAAGCCGAGGGGCGCAAGGTATTCAGAGCGGGCGTTGGGTTCACGGGGCTACCGGTTCACAGGTAAAGGCGCGGTATTATGCCTGCTTTGTCCGGCGGCATGAAAAGCCTGCCCGTCGGATGTCGCTCAAGGAATGGATATGTCGCCCTGGCTGACGGTTGTAGGCATCGGTGAAGACGGCTTCAAGGGCCTGGGCAGAAATGCCCGGCATGCCCTGCTGCGCGCCACGCGGATTATAGGTGCTCAGCGCCAGTTGGACCTGTTGCCGGTGTGTATTCGCGGCGAGCGCCAAGTGTGGCCGAGCCCGTTTTCCCTTGAGCCGGTGCTGACGCAGCGCGGTACGCCTGTGTGTGTACTGGCCAGCGGCGATCCGATGTTCTATGGCGTGGGGGCCAGTCTGGCGCGGCAGGTCGCGGCTGAAGAACTGCTGATTTTACCGGCGCCGTCGTCGGTGTCGTTGGCGGCAGCGCGGCTGGGCTGGCCGTTGCAGGAAGTGGTGACGTTATCCGTGGTGGCCCGGCCGTTGGCGGCGATCAATGCGCATCTGGCCACGGGGGTGCGGTTGCTGGTGTTGAGCAATGACGGCAGCAGTCCTGCGTTGATTGCTTCGTTGCTGGCTGAGTCCGGGTTTGGGCCCAGCCGGTTGAGCGTGTTTGAACACCTGGGCGGTGTCGACGAGCGGCGCATCGATGGCTTGGCTGATGATTGGCAACACGCGCGCGTCGCTGATTTGAACCTGATCGCCATCGACTGCCTGGCCTGCAGCGACACACCGCGCCTGTCGCGCATCGCTGGCCTGCCCGATTCCGCCTTCCACCACGACGGCCAACTGACCAAACGCGATGTGCGCGCCATGACCCTCGCCCGCCTCGCCCCGATGCCCGGCGAACTGCTGTGGGACGTGGGCGCGGGCAGCGGCTCCATCGGTATCGAATGGATGCGCGCTCACCCAAGCTGCCGCGCATTGGCGATTGAAGCCGACGCAGGCCGCCAGGGCCTGATAGAACACAACCGCGACGCCCTCGGCGTGCCGGGTCTACAACTGATTCGCGGCAAAGCGCCGGACGCCTTGCATGGTCTGGAGGCACCGGACGCCATCTTCATCGGCGGCGGTGTCACCCGCGACGGCGTGCTCGACACCTGCTGGCAACACCTGCGCCCCGGCGGTCGGCTCGTCGCCAACGCCGTGACCCTGCAAAGTGAAATGACCCTGATGAACTGGCGCGCTCAACATGGCGGCGAACTGACGCGCATCCACGTCGCTCAGGCCCAGCCGCTGGGTGAATTCGATACGTGGCGGCAGGCGCTTCCGATCACCCTGCTGGAAGTGGTCAAGCCGCGATGAAACGGATTCTGCTGTTGGGTGGTGTGACCGAAGCGCTCGCCATCGCTCGCACGTTGGGCGCGGAGCATATCTACAGCCTGGCGGGCGTGGGCCGTGTGCCAACGGATCTCACCTGCCAAGTGCGTGTCGGCGGTTATGGCGGCGCCGAAGGATTGGCGCAATTTGTTCGCGACGAACAGATCAGCCTGATCCTCGACGCGACCCATCCGTATGCGGCGCAGATCAGCCGCAATGCCGCCGAGGCGGCAAAGGTGTGCGGTGTGCCGTGCTGGGCAGTACGTCGCCCAGCGTGGCAACCGCAGGCCGGTGACGACTGGCGTGAGGTGAGTGACTGGGCCGAGTTGATTACGGCGTTGAAACCCTTCAAGCGCCCGCTGTTCACCTTAGGCCGCGAGCCATTGCAGCATCTTGATGAAATCCCCGCCGACCAGTTCTGGACGCTGCGCGCGCTGGATGTGTATCCGGGCAATGAGCGGTGTGAAGTGATCGGTGCCCGTGGACCGTTTTTGATTGACGACGAGCGGGTGTTGTTTGAACGGCGTGGGATTGATGTGCTGATCAGCAAAAACAGTGGCAGCACGGCCACCGAGCCGAAGTTGGAAGTGGCGCGCGAGCGTGGAGTGCCGGTGTTGGTGTTGAAGCGGCCGGTGTTGGCGGCGGTGGACCGGGAGTTCCCAACGGTGGCGGCGGTACTGCAGGCAATCCACTCGCCTTGAATACCGAAGTTCAAATGTGGGAGGGGGCTTGCTCCCGATTGCAGTAGATCAGCCAATAAATCAGTGACTGACACACCGCAATCGGGAGCAAGCCCCCTCCCACATTTTGAACTGCATTGTTAGCTGCTTGCGGCGGACACCTGCCCAACGCCGCTGTGTACACGATCAGCCAACAACTGCGCCAGCTCAATCAACTGCGCAACGCCCAGCAACTCCTCTCGTTTTCGACCTTCCAGATCAAACGCCAAGTCACAACTCAGCGCGTTAGCCGAGGCGAGTGTTTCGCTGAGGTTGACCAACAGGTCTTCGGTGCTGATGCCATCGGCCACGGTGAAGAGCCGGACGGGGGGATTTGGGGTGGGCTTGATCATTGTGAAGCTCCTTAGGAAAGTGGAGCTGCCACTGATTCGCCGCGACGCGATAGGGTGGCAGCTGTACGCAGGTTCGCGGACCGGTCCTAAGGCAACCCGGCATACCCGAAGGTATCCCGCGCACAGCCACCATTGCGCCGCACAGTAGACGATAAAAAAGCGCCAACTGAAAGCAGACGATGACGCTCAGCGTCCATAGGAACCCGGGCCGCGACGCCCGTCCGCTGCGTTTGCAGCGGTGCGCGGAGACTAGAGATCAAGCGTCCTAGGGACAACCTCAAAGGCTTGTCGGAAATTTCTGTTTATACGAACAACCAGCTGAACGGCCAGCAATCAGGCCTCACCGCCTAAGGGCAAATCCCCCTACAAACACTTCCGAACCAGCTGGCTGGCTCAGCCAAAAGCCCCCGCCCTAACCTCCACCCTCGCGGTTTTGGGTTAACTCCCCGCGAGGGGGCACGCCGTTTCGACAACGTGTCACAGCTTGCCATTTTGTATCCTGAGGAATACGATCCGTGACAATTGAGTTCAATGAAACCACTGAGTTTGTCAAATGGTTGGAAGCAGTTCGGGACCCGTTCGTAAAAGTTCGCGTGATCAAGAGAGTGCGAATGGCTGAAGCCGGAAATTTTGGTGACTGCGAGTCAGTGGGGGATAGCGTGTTTGAAATGCGGATCCATTACGGCCCAGGGTATCGCGTTTACTTCACCCGCCGAGACGAGGTGGTTTATCTGTTGCTAATCGGCGGTGACAAATCAACACAGAGCAGAGACATCAAACGTGCAAAGCAAATCGCAATAAATTTTGGTAGCGAGGAATAAATTATGAGCGAGTCCTTTACCCGCTTCGATGCGGCAAAATATCTGAAAACCCCTCTGGAGATGGCTGCATATTTAGAGACCTGCTTTGAGGATGATGCTGGTGATGGTCTATTGATTCGTACCGCTCTCAACGATATCGCCCGCGCCCAAGGCATGACCCAAGTAGCCCGCGACGCCGGCCTCGGAAGAGAAAGTCTATACAAAGCCCTCTCCAGCAATGGCAATCCCGAGTTCGCGACTATCATGAAAGTCATGAAGGCTTTGGGCCTCAAGCTTCACGCCACAGCGATCTGATAGCACTGCGACACCAAACCACACCACCGCTTTTTACTTATCCCCACCGATCAGGCTAAATACCCGCCTGATCGTTTAACCCCACGGATTGTCCGCCATGGCCCGTCAACGCTTTGCAATTGCCTGGATCGCCTGCCTTGCAGTGCTGTTCAATGCGTTTGCCATGCCGATGGCCAGTGCGATGCAGCAGGCGGATGACCCGGTCAAGCAATTGCTCTGGGGCAGTTTCTGTTCTTCCAATGGTGCGAGTCTCAAGACCATCGCCCTGGGCAAGCTGGAGATTCCGGCGCCGCAGCAGGATGATCATTCCACCATGCAGCATTGCTGGTGTTGCTCAGGTTCGGCGCCGTTGTTGGCCTTGCCAGGGCACGTGCCCCAGTTGTATGTCACGCGGTTCGATGCGTTCCAGAATCTGCCGTCGTCTTCGCCCCAGCAACCCACCCCGCGCCAGCAATGGCCGAGCCTCAACCCCCGCGCGTCTCCAACGGTCTGATTGTCTTCGCAAGTGAACTGCGTTTAGAACCGTTCTGGAGAACTGCCATGCTCAAATCTTCCCTGCTTCTGGCCGCGTTGTTGCTGCCGGTGTTCAGTGCCGCCAATGCCGAGGACTACAAAGCCGGCGACTTGCTGGTCAGCGATCCCTGGTCCCAGGAATTGCCACCCAATGCACCCACCGTCGCTGCGTATTTCGTGATTCACAACACCGGTGCTGAGCCGGATCGCCTGGTCGGCGTCGCCACGCCGGTGGCCGAGAAGGCCGAGTTGCATGAGCATGTGATGCAGGGTGACTTGATGAAGATGCAACAAGTACCGAGCGTCACCGTGCCAGCCAAAGGTGACCTGACCTTCGCGCCCATGGCCTATCACGTGATGCTGCTGGGTCTCAAAGACCGCAGCCTGTTGGCCGATGGCAAGCAATTCCCCCTGATCCTGACCTTTGAAAAAGCCGGCAAGGTCGAGGTGGAAGTGTCCGTACAGAAAGTACCGCCGATGGCCGGCCACGAGCATAAGCACGCTCAATAGGCCAACACTCGATGGGCGCCCCTCGCGCCAGGCTCTCTCCACACCACCGCGTGAAGCGCGGCAGTTGGATCAGCCTGTTTGCCATGCTGATGATCTTTATCGGTCCGCTGATTTCCCAAGCGATGCCGATGGATCATCACGCCGGTATGTCGATGTCGATGCCAATGAGCATGTCCATGGACATGCCGGACGAGCATGGCGAATCCCATCACCCTAAAGCCCCCGACGAACATCACGCGCTCTGGGCCAAGTGCGGTTACTGCGACCTGCTGTTCAGTTGCCCCGCCCTGCCCGGCAGCGTCTCCTACGTCACCCTCAACACCCCGCCGCCGGCCAATGCGCTCACCCCCGCTACGCGCCTGGGTCATGCCCGGCAGAGCATCTTCCCCGGCGCCCGCAGCCGTGCGCCGCCCATCGCCTCGTAAACCCTAAGCACCGTTACTTCACCCCGGCCGACTTTAGACAGACAGCCGCAGGCTGCTGGCCGTGTTGTTTACGATTGATTGATGGAATTTGTCATGTCCAGGTTTTCTGCTGACACCCGTTTGGGATGTACCCCTGTGCTCGCCGTTTTATGCGGCGCCCTGCTGACGCCTCAGGCCCATGCCGAAGAGCATGAACATGAACTGAGCCCCACTGTGATCACCGCGATTGCGCCCAGCTCCCCCCTGACCGTGGTCACGAACCCGAAAGACCCGCGCCAACCGGTGCCCGCCAGCGATGGTGGCGACTACCTCAAGACCATCCCCGGCTTCGCCCTGGTGCGTAATGGCGGCACCAATGGCGACCCGGTGCTGCGTGGCATGTTCGGCTCGCGCCTGAATATCCTCACCAACGGCAGCATGATGCTCGGCGCCTGCCCAGGCCGCATGGACGCACCCACGTCGTATATTTCCCCGGAAACCTACGACACCCTCACGGTGATCAAAGGCCCGCAAACCGTACTCTGGGGGCCAGGCGCCTCGGCCGGTACCATCTTGTTCGACCGCGAGCCCGAGCACTTCGGCGAACTGGGCACACGGCTCAACGCGAGTGTGCTGGCAGGCTCCAATGGGCGTTTCGACAAGGTCATCGATGCCGCTGCCGGTGGGCCGCTGGGCTATGTGCGGGTGATCGGCAACCAGGCCCATGCCGACGATTACAAAGACGGCAACCACGACACCGTTGCTTCGCGCTACGACAAGTGGAACGGCGACGTGGCCGTGGGTTTCACCCCCGACGCGGACACCCTGCTGGAACTCACCGCAGGGCGTGGCGACGGCGAGGCGCGCTACGCCGGACGCGGCATGGACGGTTCACAGTTCCTGCGCGAAAGCCTCGGGCTGCGTTTCGAGAAGTCCAATATCGGTGATGTGCTGGATAAGGTCGAGGCACAGGTCTACTACAACTACGCCGACCATGTGATGGACAACTACAGCCTACGCACGCCGTCGGGCACCGGGATGATGGCCGGGCCGATGGCCTCCAACGTTGATCGTCGAACCCTCGGTGCGCGGATCAAGGCCACTTGGCGCTGGGCCGATCTGCAGTTGATCGGCGGCCTGGATGCGCAGACCAATGAACACCGCCAACGCAGCAGCATGGGCCTCGACACCTACAAAGAGTTGCCCAAGGTCAAGGACGCCAACTTCCACAACTACGGCGTGTTCGGCGAACTGACCTGGTACGCCGCCGACCGCGATCGACTGATCACCGGCGCACGTCTGGACCGCGCCTCGGCCAAGGACTTCCGGCAAACCACCGGCTCCGGGATGAGTGCACGCGCCAACCCGACCGCCGACGACACCCGCGCCGATACCCTGCCCTCGGGCTTTATGCGCTACGAGCACGACCTGGCCGACAGCCCCACCACCCTCTACGCCGGCCTGGGCCACTCGCAACGCTTCCCGGATTACTGGGAGTTGTTCTCTCCCAACACCGGCGCGGTCGGTTCGGTGAATGCCTTCGACGGCGTGAAACCGGAGAAGACCACCCAACTCGACTTCGGCGCGCAATACAAAGCAGACGACCTTGAAGCCTGGGCTTCTGGCTACATCGGGCAAGTGCGTGACTTCATCCTGTTCGACTACCGGCCGGGCATGATGGGCACCACCTCCCAGGCCCGCAACGTCGATGCTCGCATCATGGGCGGTGAAGTGGGCGCGGCGTACAAGCTGACCCGTCATTGGAAAGCCGACGCGACCCTCGCCTACGCCTGGGGCAAGAACAGCAGCGACGGCAAGGCCCTGCCACAAATGCCGCCCCTGGATGCACGCGTGGGCCTGACCTACAGCGAAGACGACTGGAGTGCGGGCGCGCTGTGGCGAGTGGTCGCCGCGCAGAACCGTATCGATCAGAACAAGGGCAACGTGGTCGGCAAGGACTACGACAAGAGCAGCGGCTTTGGCGTGTTCTCGCTGAACGGCGCCTATCGCATCACAAAAAACGTCAAGGTCAGCACCGGCGTCGACAACCTGTTCGGCAAGGCCTACGCCGAGCATTTGAACCTCGCGGGCAATGCCGGCTTCGGCTACCCGGCCAACGACCCGCAAGCCATCAAGGAGCCGGGGCGAACCCTCTGGACTAAAGTCGACATGAGTTTCTAAAGCACCGCAGTAGGAGTCGGCCTTACCGACAGCGGGGTTGCCTGGCAGCCCCACACCTAAGATCCATAGCCTTGCGGAGCACTACCTGATGAAGACTCAAAAAATCTCTTTCTACAACCTGGCCTGGCGCTGGCATTTCTACGCTGGCCTCTTTGTCGCCCCCTTCATGGTGCTGCTGGCCGTGACCGGCATCATCTACCTGTTCAAACCCCAACTCGACCCGCTGATGTACGGCAACCTGCTGACCGTACCCGCAGCCGAACACGCCTTGAGCGCCGACGAACAATTGATGCGCGCCCAACGCGCTTACCCCAAAGGCGCGATCAGCAAATACCTGCCGCCGGCCGACGCCACCAGCAGCGCGCAGTTTGTGATGCACAACGAGGGTCGCGAAGTGACGGTGTTCGTCGACCCTTATCGCGGCACCGTACTCGGTGAGCAGGACGCAACCTACAACCTGCAAGCCATCGCTCGTGCGCTGCACGGTGAACTGATGATCGGCACTACCGGCGACCGCCTCATAGAACTCGCCGCCGGGTGGGGCGTGATGTTGGTCGTGTCCGGTGTGTATCTGTGGTGGCCGCGTGGCAAGTCTTCAGCGGGGGTGCTGTGGCCACGCCTGGGCAGTCGCGGCCGGGTGTTCTGGCGCGACCTGCACGCGGTCGCCGGGTTCTGGGGCGCGGCATTTTTGCTGGTGATGCTCCTCAGCGGCATGACGTGGACAGGCTTCTGGGGCAAGCAGTACGCGGGGCTGTGGAATACCTTCCCAGCGGCGATGTGGAACAACGTGCCGCAGTCCGACCAGCAGGCGCGAGTGCTCAACACTGCGACCCAACAGACCGTGCCCTGGGCCATGGAAAATACGCCGATGCCCATGTCCGGCGACCACGCCGAACACATGAACCACGGCGCCATGCACGCAGGCCCGGCCGCGCCGACCATCCGCCTGCAACAGGTGGTGGATTTGGCCTCCGCACGCAAGGTCGAGCCAGGCTACAGCATCACCTTCCCCACCACCCCCACCGGCGTGTTCACCGTCGCGGTGTTCGCCAACGACCCGCGCAACGACGCCACTCTGCATGTGGACCAATACACCGGCAAAGTCCTCGCCGATGTGCGCTGGGAGCACTACAACTGGGTAGCGCGGACCACCGAGACCGGCGTGATGCTGCACGAAGGCAAGATGTTCGGCTGGGTCAACCAACTGATCGTACTGGTGATCTGTCTGATGATTTTGCTGAGCGCCGTCAGTGGCGTGGTGATCTGGTGGAAACGCAGGCCCCAGGGCGGCCTGGGGGTGCCGCCGTTGCGCCACGACCTGCCGAAGTGGAAAACCGCGATGGTGATCATGCTTGGGCTGGCGATCATTTTCCCGCTGGTGGGCGCTTCGCTGATCGTCGTATGGGCCTTGGATCGTCTGGTGCTGTCGCGTTTTTTTGGCCCGCGTGAGTCCGCCCCAGGTTCTGCATGAACCCGGCGAGGACCCAAGACAGAGGCCTTCTTTAGCCTTGCGCGACTCTCGTCCCGCAGCGGATAAGCGCTAGCTCATCACACGTTCTGCGTCATCGTTGCTCGCCGCTCATCGCGGCGAGCAACCCTCCAAGCAAAACAAACGACCCATCACCCAGTACCTTGCCAGCGGCCTGATGCACACGCGCTGAGCACTGGGTTACAGCTCATCACGGTCACGCAGTTGAAGCGGTTCGTCGACCAAGGGTTCGTCGGTTCCCACCTCTTTGCGACGGTCCTTTAGCACCTCGGAAATCAGCCCCTCGTTATGCCAGTAGCCATCCCGATCGAGTACCGACAGTTGACCGACTCCAGCCAATCGCCTGAAAAACTCAACAGACGTGAGACTGGCCGCAGACGTCATCAGCTCATTTTCCGGGGATGAAAGCCCCAACACGTATTTCAACAGCGCGCCCCCCCGAGTCATCAGGTAAAAGTTCGTCGTAGAGCGTGACTGAGCCTTGAGAATGCGGATGCAATAAGCCAGGAATGTCGGTTCGATAAAGTTGCTGTTCAGCGAATCATCCTCGGACGCCGCACTCTCGACGGGCGCCGTGTCCCGGTAGGCCAACTGCGCACCCACCACCCGGTACAAGTCCGGAAAATCCGGGTAAGGTACCGGCCCGCTCGCTGGCGGCGACATCGGCTGCACAGGCCCCGAAGGCCCGGTGTAAAACAGGCGGAACAGGCGCGTCGCATCCAGCCCCGGCCACAGCGGCAAGGTGGTGATGAACGATGAGTCGTTCGGGTTGGCCAGGACCGCGGCGACATAGTTATGGCCCTGGATTGCCGACAGCCGACGTTGAACGTAGCGGGCGGCATCGTCTGGGTGGGAAAACAACGGACCGCAACCCATCGGGTAATCGAAGAATCCTTCTCCCGTTCCCGGCTGCCAGCCGGGCGTGATTCGTCGCGTACCCGCCCAGACCGATCCCTCGACCAGGACATCAAGGTTGCCGAGTCCAGCCAGCTCATGCACATAGTCAAGCAGCGTGATCTTGCCCTCGTGCAGTTGCTGGCGAAGCCTCGGGAAATGGCTGCGATCGTCCAGCGCCTCGTCCGTTTGCAGGTATTGATACCTGAGCAACGCCCCCTCCGGGCAGGACAGGTACAGCGATAGCTGCTTGCCCTTCACACCATGGCGGGCGAAGCGAATGCCATTGTCGATGACCATGGGCGAATGAATCATTTGCCCATGGGGGTCGTGCCCCGGTGTCAGTGTTTCAAGGGCCGCACATAGATAGATACCTTCCAGGACATAACCCTGGGGCAGCAGGCCGCTTGGAAACACCTGCTCGAACTTCCAATAACTGCTACGCACCAACGGCATCGTCACCATGTACTGCTCTTTGCGCGCGTCCTTGAACACGTAGCCGAACTGCAACGCGGGCCCGTACTGACAGCGTTCATGGGCATAACGCACAGCCGCCCGCTCCTGGGCAAACACCGGACTGAAGGCAGGATCCGCCAGGGCGTTTTCGATCTGAGCCCCAGGCAAGCGAAACGCTTTGGGAACAAACCCCTGAAGTAAACGCGGCGGCCCCCAGACCTCGCTGCCTTCCACAACGCGCAAGCGCCCCGCCTTGCTCAAGCGCAGGACAAACGCTTCTGGCGTGAGCTCTCCTGCGCGGATCTGTTGCTCAAGCGTGTTCTCCAGGCGGTCCTCCCGCACCAGATTCAGGGGCGCCAAATCGTCTTTCAACGTCGCTTCCAACAACGAGTTGCTGCGGCTGTAACTGATGATGCTGCCGTCGGCGCCGAACAGGTACTCACGACTCAAGCTGGCATGGGCAGTGGTCAGCACAGCACTGATCACCCGGGTCGAGAGCATAGTGCGGTAGATGTCGCGTTGCGTGGCATCCAGGGTAAACGGCAGTTCGCGCCCAGGGCTTGAGCGGTAGCGCGCCACCAGGGTGTGGGCCGCGGGAAAGCCGCCAACCGCTACCATCTCATCAGGGAAAATCCAGGTGTGCTCGAAGTCTTCGCGCGGCACGCTGACCGGTTCAGTGGCAACGAACAGGCCGTCAGGACGCTGGAGAATCAGGCCGCCGAACAGCCGCCGTCCATTGACAGCCTGAAGGCGAGAATGGGCATACCGCGCCGCGTCATCCTGCTCGTTGAACACTGGCCCCAGGCGGCGGCGAATAAAGTGGGCGTAGGGTCGCCAGCGCGAAGATTCCTTGCTCACCGCGCCCCGGCGGTCCCAGCATTGACTGGAGTACAGCACCGTCAAATCACCGGTTTGCGCCATCAACGTCACATAGCGGCGAATATCCAAAGTGCCGCTGCGCAGGCTCATCCCCTGCACGCTGACTTCGCCGCCATTCTCGCCGCCACTGAACAGCGAGGTCTTGGCCGGCTGATAGCGCAATAGCGCGCCCTCAAGCGTCGACAGATAAACCGGTAACACGTCGCCGGTATCCGCGCCCGGCAAATGACGGGCATCTTTCTCGGCCCGTTGCAGCAAATGCGGAGTCGCGAAAAAGCGGGTCAGCCAGGCTTCAGAAGAACTCACGCCGCTGGGCAACCATTGCTGGGAATAGAGCATCCCGGCCACCACGAAACCATGAGCGAAATCCCCTCCCTCAAGATAAGGCGCGCCAAGCGATGCGTTACTTAACCGCCCCTCAGACGCCTGCGGCGCCAGCTCGCTGACCACGTATTCATTTTTTTGCGGGTGCTTGAGCAAGTAAGCCGTATACCCCTGAGCCTCCAGGCTGCGCCCATGGCCACGCTTATGGGCATTGATCGCCGCAGCGTCCAGGGTGGTGAAAATGGCGCTCAACGACGGCGTTTGCGGGGCTACCTGGGCGTATTCGAAATTTGGCGTCCAGTCGTCATAGACTCGCAGGCGCGGCCCCCACAACCGTGTATGGCTGAGCACCCGCAGTTCGCCTGCGTCCGCCAGGCGGATCACGATATCTTGCGGTTTGAGCGCACCGCGTTCCAGGCGAAGACGGTAGCTATCAACCCCCGGCGTTTGACGGGTATTGGCCAGTACCAACGCTTCCTTTTGTGAGCCGCTGGGGATGTAACAGATCAGGTTGTTGGGCGTTCCGCTCAAGTACGCCGGAAGCCCGGACTGGATCACCGAACGGATTTCCTGATCGGCGAACATCGTGACGGTGATCTCAAGATCGGTCAGTGTCCAACCCAGACGGCGCCAACGTTCCAGGTCAGCTTGGGACAGCGGTGGATGGGAACTGTAGCGCCCACAAATGACATGCTCGGCGGGCGGTACGACTAACCCATTGTCGGACGATGACAGCAGCAAGTCTGCGGCAAAGCCATTGCCCTGGAAACGTACCGGTTCGGTGAACGTGAAGCGCTGGTCGGGACGCCGCAGGATGTAGCCGCCATACCCCGCATCACGCCGTATGCCGATGCGCTCGTGGGCGTGCCGCGCGGCATCGTCGGCACTCAGGAAGGTTGCATCGACGCTATCACGCTTGGCCGCCCCCAATGGCAGGACTTCACTGTCATACACCACCCCTCGCTCGGTCCAAAGCTGGCCTGTCTGGCGTACCGTCAGCTCGCCCGCACGAATAACGCGACGCACAAACGCCCGGGGAGACAACGAACCGTCCATCAACGCTGCCTGGTTACCGTTATCCGTCACCGTGCCGTCAATGGCCACATTGAACAGTTCAGTGGCCGCCTTGGCTTCGGGCGCTTGCCATTGCAACAGCGCCCCGTCGTCGGTGTGCAAAAACAGCTTCAAGCCCATCTCGGCAATCTGCAGGCTCTGGGTGGCGGCCGCCTGATTCATCGCCGTGACCAGCAGTTGAGGGCTGACGAAACGCTTGTACAGCCAAGGTTCCGTGGCGGGTAACGGCGTTTCGGCCAAAGGCGCCGGGGAATAATAGAAGCCCACCACGCGGTGATTGGAGGGCAGCCGGGGCTGGCCGTTATTGCGTACCGGGAACAGCCCGGTCAACGCAGCGCCCAGGGCCGTGGGTTCGGTGGCGACATAGGTCGAAGCCGTCAGGTGCTTGAGGACAACCCCCTGATAGCCGGTCCGGGGCAAACCCGCCGAAAAGCTCAAGGCCACCAACACCGCCGCTTGCGCGGTACTGACGATCGGGGTGAAGAACGGTTGTGCCTGCGCAACCCCGTCGCTGCTGACTGGACTGCGCAAGGTCCAGTCCTGAGGCACCTTGCCGCGTACACCGCCCCACACGGGCGAGGGTACCAGCACGTGTAACTCGCCGGCTTTCGCCAACCGCCACACAGCGCCTTCGAACGCGGAGAATGGCACGACCGGCTCAGTGCCTGTCAGTTGAGCCTTGAGGCTTGTCTCCTCGGCCGAGCCGCTGCTCACATATTTGAGCAGCGAGTTGACCGTCCCAGACAGGTAATGCACGCGCGCAAAGTTACGATGGGTGATGACAAACACCTGGTCGGCGTTGGAATAAAAACTGTTGAACAGCTCAACCTGATCCGCGGTGAAACCGGGGTTGAATTGTCTTATCGAGCCTTCGTCGGCGGGATGGGAATGGTAGAGCGCATGGCACTCGTAAGGATGGGGCGCGATAAAGTTGCCCTCATCGTCCACTGCCAGGATCGTGCTGAAATCGAACAGCACCTGCTCACCGCTGGCCGGATGCGTGGCGAAGTAGCGGTTGCCGCGTTTGAGAATGAGCCCGCCATACTCTTTGTCACGCCGTGTGCCGATCTGGTTGTGTGCCCAGCGCGCAGCGTCATCGGGCTGAATGAAGGCCGGCCCCACCTTCACCTCCGGGACACCGGCAAACGGTCGCCACGCTGCGGTGACCACACCCGCGCGGTCCCACATGCGGTTGGTGGCGAGCACGGTCAGCTCACCGACGGCCGCGACCTGCCGGACATAGTCCTGGGGTGTGAGGCTGCCTGTGAGCAGCGCGTTATCGGCCTCAGGGCTGCTACCGAGGAGTTCGATTTCTGCGGGCGAGAAGTTAAATCGGTAGCGCAACAGCGCCCCATCTGCGGTTTGCTGATAGAGCCCAAGCGGCTGATCCGGCACCTGCAGGTTAGCGATAAGACCAGCCTGCTGTGCCGCGCTCCCCAAACCCAACGGCGGAAAAAAGCTGCGGTACAACCAGGGTTGGTTCACCGCCACGCGGCCGTGTTCGGCAGGAGGGTCGCAGTAAAAACCAACAATGTGATGCTCGTCCGGCAGCAGGTAATTGCCGTCCGCATCCGTCGATAACAGGTGGCTCACATAAAAGCGTGGCTCGTCGAGGAGGTGGGCCTGGGTCGCGACGAATTCATCCTTGCCATCGCGCTTGAGGACCAGCCCAAGGCGCCAGGACGTCCTGGAGCCGGTGCCGAGCGCCACGCCCGCTTGAATGGCATCGCTGACCGTGGCGCAGACGTGGGACAACAGCGGCAACAAACCCGGCGCTGGCGCAGCGAACGCCTGATAGGGCTGCCAGTTCTGCGGAACCACCCCCCGAGAGCCGCCCCACAACGGGTTGCTGGTGACAAAACTCAACTCACCCACCGCGAGCATTTTTTTAACGTGACCTTCTATCGAGCCATCCGTGCCCCACGCTGCCTCACTGACCTTACCCAAAATCCACTTGGCGTATTGCGCCTCGGCGAACGACCCACTGGGACGATAGCGCACCAGGGAATCATCGGGACCCGACAGGTAAGACAATGCAAAGTTGTGCTGATAGGTGATATCCCCCGCGGCATCCCATGGAGAAAAGAAATTCAGATAAGCCTTCACCTGATGCTCGGACATCTTCGGGTTGGCACTGGCAACCTGTTCGTAATCCGCCGGATGGGAATGATAAAGCCCGGCGCGGCGGTAACCAGCAATCGGCAAGAAACTGCCATCCTCGCGAGTGCCGAGGACGTCGCGGATGTCAAACTCAAGCCCCTGACCACTGACCGGCTCTGTGGCAAAAAAATACCCTTGCAGGTTGCGCAGAATCACACCGCCGTACTCACGATCACGCCGTGCACCAATACGCCGGTGCGCCCACAACGCTGCGTCATCGGCATGAATAAAGGCCGGGCTCAATGCGGGCAGCGTCACCGATGTGCCGCCGGAGCCCGGCGTGGTGGTAGATGTGGGCTGTGTAACGGTCTTGTCCGGCACCCAGTTCTCATCGACAACACCGGCCACACTCCACAATGCGCTGGTCTGCTCCACGCTCAGTTGCCCGGTGCTCGCCACCCGCCGTACAAAGTCGCGCGGGCTCATCTGGCCGCTCAACAGCGCGGCGTCCAAACCGTCATCCACGACAGAGCCATCCGCCTCAACCTTGAACAGTGCCGCTTCGGCACTGGTCAGGGAGCAGCGGTATTTGAGCAACGCTCGCCCCTGGGTACGGTAATAAATCGACACGCCCAAGGCCTGATCCACCGTCTCCAGCGTGTGCGCCTGGTAGATGCCGAGCGCCAGCGCCCGTGGCGCGAAGAATGCCTGGTAGAGCTCTGGCTCCTGGACGGGGAGCACGGTCGCCGGTGGCGTTGGCTCCAGGTAGAAACCCGCTACCCCATAATCGGCGGGCAATGCGAACTTGCCCTCGCGACTGGGGAACAGTTGCCGCAAGAAAGGCTGGTGAGGGTCGAGGGTCCTGCCGACAGTGGCGATATAGGCCTCCTTGTCGCGAGCCTTGAGCAACACGCCGCCAGCACCACCGCCGGCCAGGGCCGAGCGAATGGCCTTGGTAGCTTGATCGAAGACTGCGGTAAACAAGGGCAACTCGGTCAACGAGGACGAACTGAAGGGTTCGAACACTACCCAGTTCGCCGGCACCTTACCGAAAGAGCCGCCCCACAGTGCAGTAGGCACAATCAGGCTCAGCTCGCCCAGCGTGGAGACCTTTTTCACAAACTCATTGAAGGGCCCATACACCCCCACCCGACTGCCGGCCGGTTTTCCCGCCCGCAGCCACAGTGCGAAGCTGCGCTCCGGGGACGAACCGCTGGGCGCGTAGCGAATCAGTGAGCCGTCCGGCCCCGATAGATACGCCGCCGGAAAGAATTCGCGATCATCCACATCGTGGCTGAAGTCCGAACCTGAAAAAAAACCGAGAAACGCCTTGGCCATTCGCTCGTCAAACGACGGATTGCGCTCGCGGATCAACGCGTGCTGGGCCGGGTGCGAATGGTAACTGGCGACGCAGGTGTAGCCCCTGGGTTGCTGGTAATAACCTTCGGCGCTGATGCCCAGAACGTTGAGCAGATCGAACTGCATGCCATCCCCTGGCACCGGATCGGTGGCGAAGTATTTACCGGCGGGGTTTTTCAGGATGACGCCGCCGTACTCGCGGTCGCGGCGGTCGCCGATTTTCCGATGGGCCCAGTACGCGGCGTCGGCCTCATGCACAAACGCCGGGCTTAACGGCGGCAAGCGCGACGCTCCCCTCCCGGCACCGGCAGCGCGTTCCTGGCGTGATAATCGAATAGCCATACACATTCCTTTTGACTGAGTGTTGGCGGCCATTCTTGTACCTCTGGGAAGGCGTCGAGCGGTAAGTAGTTAGCCCGCACCGTTAGCGTGCGCCAGCGCGCACATCATCCGGTTCAAAGCCCCGATCTGGTGCGCGAAATCCTGGGCAAAACGTCAAGCACGCATGAATGCATCGCGACGGCACTGATAGGCACAGCCCTTGCAATTGCTCCCACATAACAACATTGACCTATGGAGACCGCACCATGAAGCGTCGCAGCTTGATCAAGGCTTTCACCCTGTCGGCATCCATTGCCGCCATGGGCATGACCTGGACTATCCAGGCCGCCGAGACCATTAAGGTCGGCATCCTGCATTCGCTGTCCGGGACCATGGCCATCTCGGAAACGTCCCTCAAGGACATGGCGCTGATGACCATCGACGAGATCAACGCAAAGGGTGGGGTGAACGGCAAGATGCTTGAACCGGTGGTCGTGGACCCAGCCTCGAACTGGCCGCTGTTCGCCGAAAAAGGCCGCCAGTTGCTGACCCAGGACAAGGTCGCGGTGGTGTTCGGTTGCTGGACGTCGGTGTCGCGTAAATCGGTGTTGCCAGTGTTCGAAGAACTCAATGGCCTGCTGTTCTACCCGGTGCAATACGAAGGTGAAGAGATGTCGCCCAACGTGTTCTACACCGGTGCGGCGCCGAACCAGCAAGCGATCCCGGCGGTGGAATACCTGATGAGCGAAGAAGGCGGCAGCGCCAAGCGCTTCTTCCTGCTGGGCACCGACTACGTGTACCCGCGCACCACCAACAAGATCCTGCGCTCGTTCCTGCATTCCAAAGGCGTAGCGGATAAAGACATCGAAGAGGTCTACACCCCGTTCGGCCACGCCGACTACCAGACCATCGTTGCCAACATCAAAAAATTCTCCGCCGGCGGCAAGACCGCTGTGATCTCCACCGTGAATGGCGACTCCAACGTGCCGTTCTACAAGGAACTGGCCAACCAGGGCCTGAAAGCCACCGACGTACCGGTCGTGGCGTTCTCCGTGGGCGAAGAAGAACTGCGCGGCATCGACACCAAGCCGTTGGTGGGCAACCTCGCCGCGTGGAACTACTTCCAGTCGGTGGAGAACCCGGTCAACCAGAAATTCGTCGCAGACTGGAAAGCCTACGCCAAGAAACACAACCTGCCGGGCGCGGACAAAGCCGTGACCAACGACCCGATGGAAGCCACCTATGTGGGCATCCATATGTGGGCCCAGGCAGCAGAGAAAGCCAAGTCCACCGACGTCGACAAAGTGCGTGAAGCCCTGGCCGGCCAGACCTTCGCCGCGCCGTCCGGCTTTACCCTGACCATGGACAAGACCAACCACCACCTGCACAAGCCGGTGATGATCGGTGAGATCCAGGCGGACGGGCAGTTCTCGGTGGTGTGGCAGACCCAGGAGCCGATTCGCGCCCAGCCGTGGAGCCCGTACATTCCTGGCAATGACAAAAAACCGGATCACGCTGTGAAGAGCAACTAAAGCCCCACCACAAGTCAAATGTGGGAGGGGGCTTACCCCCGATGGCGGTGAGTCAGTGACAGAAGTATCACCTGACACTCTGCTATCGGGGGCAAGCCCCCTCCCACACTGTCCACGCATGATCAGGACATTTGTTTATGCCCACTGCCCTCACACGCTACCTCCTGACGCTACTGCTGTTGCTACCCCTGGCCGCACACGCCAGCGACGCCGAAGACTTCCAGGCCGCCAACCCGACGCAACAAGCCAAGCTCCTCCAGGACTGGGCCGCAAAGCCTGACCCGGCGCGCAT
Organism: Pseudomonas sp. RIT357; assembly: GCF_000632245.1. Taxonomy (NCBI): domain Bacteria; kingdom Pseudomonadati; phylum Pseudomonadota; class Gammaproteobacteria; order Pseudomonadales; family Pseudomonadaceae; genus Pseudomonas; species Pseudomonas sp. RIT357. The sequence continues at coordinate 357,546 of NZ_JFYX01000046.1, read as the reverse complement.
CGAGTTGGTGGACGCCCTGCAACAAGGTCAGCTTACGGTCAATGGCGAAACCAAAACCGTGCGCCTGAACAACCGCCTGCGCGGCTTGATCGATAACGTGCAAGCCAGCCAGCAACTGCTCGCCGCCGACCCCAAGGTGCGCTTGGCGGCTGCGCAAACGCTGCAAAAAACCGCGCAACCTGCGCAGCTCAAATTCCTCGACCAGCAAGTTGCCGCCGAAACCGACGAAGGCGTGCACACCGCCCTGAGCCTGGCCCTGGCCAACCTGCAACTGGTCGACACCGACCCGGCCGTGCGCCTGGCTGCCGTGCGCTTGCTCGGCAGCACCGGCGACCCGCTGGCCCGCACGCGCCTTGAAGCCTTGCTCGCACCTGGCGTCGAAACCGATGCCGCCGTGCACACCGCCGCCGAAACCAGCCTGGCCCAGGTCAAACGCAAATTGATGTTTGGCGAAATCCTCGGCCAGGCCTTCAGCGGCATGTCCCTGGGCTCGATCCTGCTGCTCGCGGCCCTGGGGCTGGCGATCACCTTCGGCCTGCTCGGCGTGATCAACATGGCCCACGGCGAGATGCTGATGCTCGGCGCCTATTCCACCTATGTGGTGCAACTGCTGATGCTGCGCTACGTGCCTGCGGCCATCGAGTTCTACCCGCTGATCGCGCTGCCGGTGGCGTTTTTCGTCACCGCCGCGATCGGCATGGCCCTCGAGCGCACGGTGATTCGTCACCTGTACGGCCGGCCATTGGAAACCCTGCTCGCCACCTGGGGCATCAGCCTGATGCTGATCCAGGCCGTGCGCCTGGTGTTCGGCGCGCAGAACGTCGAAGTGGCCAACCCTGAATGGTTGTCCGGCGGTATCCAAGTGCTGCCCAACCTGGTGCTGCCTTACAACCGCATCGTGATCATCGCCTTCGCACTGTTTGTCGTCGTGCTCACTTGGCTGCTGCTGAACAAGACGCGCCTGGGCCTCAACGTGCGCGCCGTCACCCAGAACCGCAACATGGCCGCCTGCTGCGGCGTGCCCACCGGGCGCGTGGACATGCTCGCCTTTGGCCTGGGCTCGGGCATCGCCGGGTTAGGCGGCGTCGCGCTGAGCCAGATCGGCAACGTTGGCCCGGACTTGGGCCAGAGCTACATCATCGACTCGTTCCTGGTGGTGGTATTGGGCGGTGTCGGCCAGTTGGCCGGTAGCGTCACGGCGGCCTTCGGCCTGGGTATCGCCAACAAGATTCTGGAACCGCAGATCGGCGCCGTGCTCGGCAAGATCCTGATCCTCGCGCTGATCATTCTGTTTATCCAGAAACGCCCGCAAGGACTCTTCGCACTGAAAGGACGGGTGATCGACTGATGAACCAGCCATTGATGCTTACGGCCGCGCAAAAGGCCGGCCCCAAGGCGACGATTGCCACCGGTGTGATCATCCTGATCCTGCTGCTGGCCTTGCCGCTGTGCTCGCTGCTCTCGCCGGAAAACCCGCTGCATGTCTCGGCCTACACCCTGACGCTGGTGGGCAAGATCCTCTGCTACGCCATCGTCGCCCTGGCCCTGGATCTGGTGTGGGGTTACGCCGGGATGCTGTCCCTCGGTCACGGTTTGTTCTTCGCCCTCGGCGGTTATGCAATGGGCATGTACCTGATGCGCCAGGCGTCCGGCGATGAGCTGCCGGCGTTCATGACCTTCCTGTCGTGGACCGAATTGCCCTGGTATTGGGCTGGCACCGATCACTTCCTCTGGGCGCTGTGCCTGGTGGTATTGGCGCCGGGTGTGCTCGCTTTGGTGTTCGGTTTCTTCGCCTTCCGTTCGCGGATCAAGGGCGTGTATTTCTCGATCATGACCCAGGCCCTGACCTTCGCCGGGATGCTGTTGTTCTTTCGCAACGAAACCGGGTTCGGCGGCAATAACGGCTTTACCAACTTTCGCAGCATCTTGGGTTTTGGCATTACCGAGCCGGGCACACGGGCAGCGTTGTTCCTGGCCACGGTGCTGCTGTTGGTCGCCAGCCTGTACATCGGCTGGCGCCTGGCCCAGAGCAAGTTCGGCCGGGTGCTGACCGCCCTGCGCGACGCGGAGAACCGCCTGATGTTCTGTGGCTACGACCCGCGTGGTTTCAAGCTGTTTGTGTGGGTGTTGAGTGCGGTGCTGTGCGGTTTGGCCGGCGCCTTGTACGTGCCACAAGTGGGCATCATCAACCCGAGTGAAATGTCGCCGACCAACTCCATCGAAGCCGCCGTGTGGGTGGCCTTGGGCGGGCGCGGCACCTTGATCGGCCCGCTGCTCGGCGCCGGTGTGGTCAATGGCATGAAGAGCTGGTTCACCGTGGCCTTTCCGGAATACTGGCTGTTCTTCCTCGGGGCGCTGTTCATCATCGTCACCCTGTACCTGCCCAAGGGCGTTATCGGCTTGCTGAAGAAATGAGGAACGTCATGCTCGAACCTATTTTTGACGCGGGCAGCGGCCGCGATGCCATCGGCATCGGCCAGGCCGCGGGCAAGGGCCTCAACACCCGCCATGGCACCATCCTGACCCTGGAAGACATCAGCGTCAGCTTCGATGGTTTCAAGGCCCTCAACGACTTGAATCTCTACATCGGCGTCGGTGAACTGCGCTGCATCATCGGCCCCAACGGCGCGGGCAAGACCACGATGATGGACGTGATCACCGGCAAGACCCGGCCCAGCCATGGCAATGCCTGGTTCGGCGAAACCCTGGACCTGACCAGCATGAGCGAAGTGCAAATCGCCCAGGCCGGTATCGGCCGCAAGTTCCAGAAGCCAACGGTGTTCGAAGCCTTGAGCGTGTTCGAAAACCTGGAGCTGGCGCAGAAGACCGACAAGTCGGTGTGGGCCAGCTTGCGTGCACGCTTGAGTGGCGAGCAGAAAGACCGGATTGATGAAGTGCTCGATACCATCCGCCTCACTGCCTCGGTGCATCGCCCCGCCGGATTGTTGTCCCACGGCCAGAAGCAGTTCCTGGAAATCGGCATGCTGCTGATGCAAGACCCGCAACTGTTGCTGCTGGACGAACCGGTGGCGGGCATGACCGACGCCGAAACCGAATTTACTGCCGAACTGTTCAAGCGCCTGGCGGGCAAGCATTCGCTGATGGTGGTGGAGCACGACATGGGCTTTGTCGGCTCGATTGCCGACCATGTGACGGTGTTGCACCAGGGCAGCGTGCTGGCCGAAGGGTCGCTGGAACAGGTGCAGGAAAATGAGCGGGTGATCGAGGTGTATCTCGGTCGCTGAACAGCTTCAGGCGGATGCGAAAATGTGTGTTGCGCAGGACTTTGTGGTGAGCAGGACTGACTATGTGCTGAGTAGGACTTTGTGGTTAGCAGGACTATTTGCTGAGCAGGACTTTGTGGTTAGCAGGACTATTTGCTGAGCAGGACTTTGTGGTTAGCAGGACTATGTGGTGAGCGGGCTTGCCCCGCGCTGGGTCGCGAAGCGGCCCCAAAACCAGGCAATGAGTTTTACCTGATAGAACGCGGTGAATGGGAAAGGGGCCGCTTCGCGGCCCAGCGCGGGGCAAGCCCGCTCACCACAAAAAGCCCGCTCACCACAAAAGTCGGTTCACCATAAAAGCCAGCTCACCATAAAAGCCAGCTCACCACAAAAGTCGATTCACCATAAAAGCCAGCCACCGGAACGATTTGAGGAGGGTTTGAACATGCTGCAAGTCGACAAGCTGCACCAGTATTACGGCGGTAGCCACATCCTGCGCGGGCTCTCGTTTGACGTGAAGATCGGCGAAGTCACCTGCCTGCTCGGCCGTAATGGCGTGGGCAAGACCACCCTGCTCAAGTGTTTGATGGGACTGCTGCCCGCCAAAGAGGGTGCGGTGAACTGGGAAGGCAAGGCCATCACCGGTTTCAAACCGCACCAGCGCGTGCACGCCGGTATCGCCTACGTGCCTCAAGGCCGGGAGATTTTCGGGCGGCTGACGGTGGAAGAAAACTTGTTGATGGGCCTGTCGCGCTTCCCGGGTTCCGAGGCCAAGGAAGTGCCGGCGTTTATCTACGAACTGTTCCCGGTATTACTGCAAATGAAGCATCGGCGCGGCGGTGACTTATCCGGCGGCCAGCAGCAACAGCTTGCTATCGGGAGAGCCCTCGCCAGCCGCCCACGCCTGTTGATTCTCGATGAGCCCACCGAAGGCATCCAACCGTCGGTGATCAAGGAGATCGGCGCAGTGATCAAAAAGCTCGCAGCGCAAGGCGATATGGCGATTCTGTTGGTGGAACAGTTCTACGACTTCGCCGCTGAACTGGCCGACCAGTACCTGGTGATGTCACGGGGCGAAATCGTGCAGCAGGGCCGTGGAGAAAATATGGAAAGCGAGGGTGTACGCGGTCTCGTAACCATCTAATCTGTAGCGTCCTAACGATAAGCATAAAGACATGAACCTGCCCGTTACCCCTGCCCTGTTCACCCCCAGCTGGCACGCCGAGCTGGAACTCGGCTATGCGCGTTTCGGCGACACCACGCGCCCGGTGATGCGCCGCCACCTCGGCCCGCTGCGGGTGCAAAAGCACCTGTATGCCGAAGGCCCCGAGGTGTGCCAGCACATCATCGTGCACCCGCCCGGCGGGATTGCCGGTGGGGATCGCCTGGACATCAGCGCCCACGTCGCCGAGGGTGCCTGGGCCCAATTGACCAGCCCTGGCGCGGCCAAGTGGTACCGCGCCAGCGGCCCGGCCTTCCAGCAACTCGAACTAACTGTCGAAGCCGGCGCCACCCTGGAATGGCTGCCGCAGGAAACCATCGTATTCAGCGCCGCCCAGGCCGAACTCACCACGCGCATCGACCTGCAAGGCGATGCCCGATTGTTCTACTGGGACGTGATCGCCCTGGGCCGTCCGGCCAGTGGCGAGCGCTTCGACTTGGGGCACTTTCAATCGCACCTGGATATCCGCCGCGACGGCCAGTTGCTCTGGCATGAACGCCAGCGCATTGTCGGCGCCGATGGGTTGCTCGACTCGCCTATCGGCCTGGACGGGCAGCCGGTATTTGCCACCCTGTTGGTGACTGGCGAAATCACCCCCGAATTGCTTGAGCAATGCCGCGCTCTGCCGAATGCAGTACGCGGCGACCTGACCCAATTACCCGGCTTGCTGGTCGCCCGCTGCCTGGCCAGTGAAGCGCTGCTGGCGCGGGGATGGTTGATTGATTTATGGAAATTGTTACGTCCCGCTCTGTTTGGGCGAGAGGCGGTCGCACCACGAATCTGGAGCACATGAAGATCAACATGTGGGAGGGGGCTTGCTCCCGATAGCGGTGGGTCAGTGACAGATGTATTGCCTGGCATTCCCCATCGGGGACAAGCCCCCTCCCACAGAGGATCTGCGGTGTTTTTATGAATGATGTTTGAAGGACCTTGAACCATGGACCTGACCCCACGGGAAAAAGACAAACTGCTGATCTTCACCGCAGGCTTAGTGGCCGAACGCCGCCTGGCGCGCGGGGTGAAGCTCAACTACCCGGAAACCATCGCCTATATCTCCGCCGCCTTGATGGAAGGCGCCCGCGATGGCCGCACCGTTGCCGACTTGATGCACTACGGCACCACCCTGCTCAGCCGTGAACAGGTGATGGAAGGCATCCCGGAAATGATCCCGGATATCCAGGTGGAAGCGACCTTCCCGGACGGCACCAAACTGGTCACCGTCCACCAACCCATCGCCTGAGGCCCGGTCATGATTCGTGATGCAAGTGAAAGCGACCTGCCAGCCATCCGCGACATCTACAACGATGCGGTACGCAACACCACGGCGATCTGGAACGAACAACCGGTAGACCTGGCCAACCGCTTGGCATGGTTTAACGCGCGTCAGGCCCAGGCGTATCCGATCCTGGTATCGGTCGAGCACGATGAAGTCACCGGCTACGCCTCGTTTGGCGACTGGCGCCCTTTCGAAGGCTTTCGCTACAGCGTCGAGCACTCGGTGTATGTGCGTAACGACCAGCGTGGCAAAGGCCTTGGCCCGCAGTTGATGGCGGCCTTGATCGAACGCGCGCGCATAGGCGGCAAGTACGTGATGGTCGCCGCCATCGAAAGCGGCAACCAGGCTTCGATCCGCCTGCATGAGCGCCTGGGGTTTATCACCACCGGGCAAATGCCGCAGGTGGGTATCAAATTTGGTCGCTGGCTCGACCTGACCTTTATGCAACTGGCCTTGAACCCGGGCGCCGAACCGCCCAAGGAGTGATCGATGAGCGCTGCGCAACTGCGTCGAGTCAATGCAGAGAGTTTTGCCCATTACCGCGAGGGCCTGATTGAGCTGTTGCTGGACGCGGTCAAGCACGGCGCATCGGTGGGTTTTATGGCCGACTTCGATGAAGCCCAGGCCCGCGAGTATCTGCGCGGCGTTCAGTCGAGCATCGAAGACGCCAGCCTGTTGCTGTGGGTGGTGGTGCGCGACGAACAGGTGCAGGCCAGCGTGCAATTGGCGCTGTGCCAGAAAGCCAATGGCCTGAACCGCGCCGAGGTGCAAAAGCTGCTGGTTCACAGCAGTGCGCGCCGCCACGGCCTCGGCCAACAACTGATGCACACCCTGGAACTTGCCGCGCGCCAGCACAAGCGCGGCCTGCTGTACCTGGACACCGAAGCCGGCTCCGGGGCCGAAGCGTTCTACCAAGCGCTGCGCTACACCAAGATCGGCGAACTGCCCGATTACTGCCAAAGCCCGGACGGGCGCTACAGCCCGACCGCCATCTACTTCAAGACCCTGGGGCAACCTGCATGATTCCTGGCGAATATCAGATCCAGCCCGGCGAGATCGAACTCAACGTCGGCCGTCGCACCATCACGCTCAGCGTGGCCAACAGCGGCGACCGGCCGATCCAGGTGGGCTCGCACTATCACTTTTTCGAAACCAATGACGCGCTGACGTTTGACCGTGCGGCAAGCCGCGGCATGCGCCTGAATATTCCGGCGGGCACGGCGGTACGGTTTGAGCCGGGGCAGAGCCGTGAGATCGAGTTGGTCGATTTGAGCGGCGGACGGCGGGTATTCGGGTTTGCCGGGCGGGTCATGGGCGATCTTTAGGGCCTCATCGGGGGCAAGTCGAATCGTCGCACCGCCCCTCCCACATTTGAATGTGTTCACACATCAAAGGTGGGAGGGGGCTTGCCCCCGATAGCGGTGTCACATTCAACACATTCTTCTCAGGGCACACACATGAAAATCAGCCGCCAAGCCTACGCCGACATGTACGGCCCCACCGTCGGTGACAAGGTCCGCCTGGCCGACACCGAGCTGTTCGTCGAAGTCGAACAGGACTTCACCGTCTACGGCGAAGAAGTCAAATTCGGCGGCGGCAAAGTGATCCGCGACGGCCAGGGCCAGAGTCAGTTGCTCGCCCATGAAGTGGTGGACACCCTGATCACCAACGCGCTGATCATCGATCACTGGGGCATCGTCAAAGCCGATGTCGGCCTGAAGAACGGTCGTATCCACGCCATCGGCAAGGCCGGCAACCCGGACATCCAGCCCGGCGTGACCATGGCCATCGGCGCCAGCACCGAAGTGATCGCCGGTGAAGGCATGATCCTCACCGCCGGCGGCATCGATTCCCATGTGCACTTCATCTGCCCGCAGCAGATCGAGGAAGCACTGACCAGCGGCGTCACCACCATGATCGGCGGCGGCACCGGCCCGGCCACCGGCACCAACGCCACCACCTGCACGTCGGGCCCGTGGCACCTGGCACGCATGCTTCAGGCCAGTGATTCATTCCCGATGAACATCGGTTTTACCGGCAAGGGCAACGCCAGCCTGCCGGAGCCGTTGATCGAGCAGGTCAAGGCCGGCGCCATCGGTTTGAAGCTGCATGAAGATTGGGGCACCACGCCCGCCAGCATCGACAACTGCCTGAGCGTCGCCGACCAGTACGACGTGCAGGTGGCGATCCACAGCGACACCCTCAACGAGTCCGGCTTCGTCGAAACCACACTCGCCGCGCTCAAGGGCCGCACCATTCACACCTACCACACCGAAGGTGCCGGTGGCGGCCATGCGCCGGACATCATCAAGGCCTGCGGCTTCCCCAACGTACTGCCAAGTTCGACCAACCCGACGCGGCCGTTCACGCGCAATACCATCGATGAGCACCTGGACATGTTGATGGTCTGCCATCACCTGGACCCGAGCATTGCCGAAGACGTGGCCTTCGCAGAAAGCCGCATCCGCCGCGAGACCATCGCCGCCGAAGACATCCTGCACGACCTCGGCGCGTTCTCGATGATCAGCTCCGACAGCCAGGCCATGGGCCGCGTGGGCGAAGTGATCACGCGCACCTGGCAAACCGCCGACAAGATGAAAAAACAGCGCGGCCCGCTGCCGGGCGATGGCGCCGGCAACGACAATTTCCGCGCCAAACGGTATATCGCCAAGTACACCATCAACCCGGCGATCACCCATGGCATCAGCCATATCGTCGGTTCCATCGAGGTGGGCAAATGGGCTGACCTGGTGCTGTGGCGGCCGGCGTTCTTTGGCATCAAGCCGACCCTGATTCTCAAGGGCGGCGCAATTGCCTCCAGCCTGATGGGCGACGCCAACGCGTCAATCCCCACCCCGCAACCCGTGCACTACCGCCCGATGTTCGCCAGCTTTGGCAGCTCGTTGCACGCCACCAGCCTGACCTTTATCAGCCAGGCCGCGCTGGACGCCGGATTGCCCGACGCCCTGGGTTTGAAGAAGCAGATCGCGGTGGTTAAGGGCTGTCGCGACGTGCAAAAAACCGACCTGATCCACAACGATTACCTACCGGAAATCGAAGTGGATCCGCAGACCTATCAGGTCAAGGCCGATGGTGTGCTGCTGTGGTGCGAACCGGCGGACGTGCTGCCGATGGCACAGCGTTACTTCCTGTTCTGAATCGTCACCCGCTCATGGGCTCAAGCTTCGCTGCCCTGAGCGGGTTGCGGGCTGCGGCCCATGATTTGATCGGTCATGGTGTAGAGCAGTTGCAAGCGCTCCTTTTGCACGGCGCTGATGTCGGAGAAATACTCCTCGTCACTCATCACGTGCCCCGGCACGGAGTTCACCGACGATTTGCCCAGCGCCAGCACCGTGGTATCGATCGTCTCGCGCAGCGCTTGCTTTTGCTGCGGCGAAAGGTCGCCGTCATTCGCCCATTCCTGTTGGGCGACCTGCAAACTGATCAAGTCATCGCCCCTGACCTGCAGCACCTTGAAGGGTTCCGGGTTCAACGACTCGACGAAGTTGGCCCAAAAGGGTTCCTCCACGATCTGGTTGCGTAGCTGGTCGCCTTCCTCCAACGCCCGCACACGCAGGTAAGCCTCGTCCACCATCGCGCTTGTGACATCCGGCTCGTTGAACATCATGCTCTTGGACTGCCAGGGTAAATCCATACGCCCGGCCAGCCGTGTGGCATAGGCCAGGTATATCTCGACTTCGTCGATGCTGCGCAGCGCATTTCCCTGGGCGTCGTACTGCCGCACCAAGTCACCCTGCGCGTCATATTGAGGAAAATTGCGACCCTGCGCGAGCAGTTCGTTGACTCTCGCTTGAGCGATCCGGCCCAACTCATGGAGCCTTGCACGCCCCCTGGCCAGGTCCAGCAGTTCGATTTTTTTCAGCTCGACATTGGGAATTGCGTTGGCTTGGGACACCAGCACCTCCCCGCCCATGGCATTGAACAACTGGGCCCCGGCGTCGACACACGTGGTGGGTGCAGCGGCCATTTTGAACAAGGTGTCACACAGCACACTGTCTTCATGCATGGCCTCGATCATGCGCCACACCTTGGCTGTCAAATCGTTCCTGTATTCAGGCGTTCCCGCATCGGAAGATTCGTTCAGTTTGCGCAGTTCATTGAAAAACGGCTCGCTGCCTTCGAGCTCCTCGACCGCGTCCCAGTAGCGGGCTTTCACCACCCACTCCTGTTGCGTCAGGCCGGCCATCCAATGGGCGCTGTCCTGCACGCCCCTGGGGGGAAAACGTCGCCCCGCATCCATCCCGATGGACTCTATATAGAGCTTGAGCCGATCGAGTGCCTCAGGCGCCAGCAACTCACGGGTCACCACGATTCTGGCGATGATCTCTGCCCTGTCCGAGCCCGGCGCCACATCAGGCATTTCAGTGATTGGATTGCCGGTCAGGTCCAGAACAAAACCTCGCGGCCTGGGGTGGGCGAAAAGGCCCGCAGGCAGTGCCTTCAAACCGCAGCCCGCCAGTTCCAGCCATTGCAGAAAACGCAGGCGCTTGAGGTTCAACCACTCACCGATGGGGTTACCGGCCAGTGTCAGCGAAATCAGTCGGGTCATATTGTTGATGTGCTGCGCGGTCTCTGCCGTCAGAACCAAGGCGTTATCGGCCAGGTCCAGCCCCTCCATGAACGGCATGTTCGCAAGGGCGGGCGGCAGGACAGTCAAGCGATTTTCGCTCAGGTCCAACAGCCGCACCCTGCGGAACGCCGACAGAAAACGCGCGCCCTGGTTGGTCAGGTCGCACCGGGTCACCTGCAGGTTGGTGACATGATCGAAGTTGCCTGGCAGCTCTGGCAGGGTTGCCAGCTGCGCCCCGAGCATCCGCTGCTGGTCGCGAGCGCCGCCTCGCAGATTGATCCGCTGCCCTCGCACGTTACCGAGGGGATCGATGTCCGGCTCGCCGGTCATTCTCCAGGCGTTCATGATGGCATCCACAATCCGATACCGTGCGCGCAAAATCGACGGCGTTCTCGGCCCCTTCAAAAGCCAGTTGTAAAACGTCTCTTCAAGGTCTGCGAAATCACGCTCCAACGCACGCAGCCAGGCGTCGTCGGTGAGGCTGCGGTCCTGCAGAAAGGCCTCAACCTGCTCCTCCGTCAAACTGGGGTAAAGCGTTCGCAGCCGACGACGGAAAGTGCCCTCAACTCCGCCCACCCCGCGTCCGCTCAACGGATAGCCCGGCTGGCCGCTCGGTGCGCGCTGCGGGAACCTGAAGAACGGCTTGTTCCGCGGCGCCATGCGCAAGGCGTTGCTTAAGGCATCCCGTGGCAGCGCCCGCTGAATGACCAACGCATGCAACTGATCACCTTGGCCGACATGGGGCAGGCTAATCGCGTTGCGATGGGCATCGGGCAAGGCGTGCTGCAACGCTCTATACAAGCTGTCGGTACCGTGTAGTTCATTGCCCTCTTCATCGAAGGGTTGATAAAGCCCATCAGCCACACGCGCCAGCACTTTGCGCTGGCCTGCGTCCTCGGGGCCAAACACCGCGCGCAAGCTGCCATCGAACGAACCCTCGCGCACTTCAAGCCGGATGTTGTCGTGCCAGCCGGGCAGGTTTTCCAGGGAGTGCAGCACCAGGGTTTCGGTATCCGGGTTGTCCAACCGCTCCAGATACAACCCTTCATAAGCGTGCAACAGACGCATCTGCGCCTGCAGCTTGCGCGCCTCTTCGGCCAGCCGTAAGGGGAGTCGACCCTTGGCAGTGATGAATTCCAGCTCTTTGGGGGAAGCCGAGTCCAGCAGTTCCTGGGCGATCAGGCTCGGCAAGCGCTTGAAGTCGCGCTGCAAAACCTGCACGGCGGGGCTTTTAGGCGCAAGGCGCTCGCTGTACAGGCTTTTGAACAGCCGGGTGTGCTGGGTGGCCGCATACTCCGCCAGGCGGCGAGTCAATTCCGCCGCACGCGACGGGGTGTCGAGCCCTGTACGCTCACCCAACAGTGGCGTTAACTGTTCGTGGCTGAGGTGCTCGACAATGCGCCTGGACAGCTGGCCCTGCATCAGCTCGGCACGGCTGATCCGGATCAGGTCCCGCCCCGTCGCCAGCCGGTTGCCATAGCGCACCGCCGAAGTGTCGAGCCCGTCCTCTCCCAACACGTCAATACCCGTGCTGGCCGGCCAATGGGCAAGCTCTGTGACCAGGCTGGCGGCATAACCGGTCAACTCGGCAGAGAGACGTCCAGCCGTGATCTGCCGGTTGAGTTCCTTCGCCTGCCCGTAGGCGCGAAATTGCTGCGCGGTGTCCAGCAACACCGCCGGTACCGGCTCACTTTGCGCGTGCACTCTACGCAACTGGTCCTCGTGGACATCGCTGACCTGACGGATCTGCTCAAGCTCCTCGTCGCTGAAGCCCTCCATCGCAGGGCCGATACGCCGCATCAGCGTCGCCCCTGTCCACTCCTGGGGCCGGTCGGCCTCATGCAGCCACCTGCCCTGGTTGTTGTGGCGCAGCAACGGCTGGTAGGCCTCTGCTCGCGTCGGGTGCTGGATACGGTAATGCCCGGTGGTGGCGTCCTCGACAATACGGTAATGCTTGCCCTCAATAGCGAGCACCGGTTGTCCATTCTGGCGGTACACACCGTGCTCGTCTGCTTGCCCCTGCGGCTCGTAATCCGGTAGTTCATAACCGTCGAGTCGTGGACGCCAAAGGGTCTTCCCGCCTGTGGGCAGGCGTACGTTTCTCAGGCTTTCGACCTGGCCCGACCATTGAACATGCGGCAATACCGCAGCGCCCGCGGCAAAAAATGCAGCATTGAGCGCTACCGAGGAAAAGCAGCGCCACATCTCTTTGACTTCACCCTGTTCATACGCCTCGATGCCATGGAACACGTCAGTCATCATCTGCCCAGCGCCCACCGCCAGCATGATCGGTCCAAGCCCCGGCACCACAAACGCCGCCAGGTTGAATACATTGAGCACCGCGTCCAGGAAACCTGCCATGCGCCTGGCCCGCGCCTGCGCGTCCTCGTCGCCGGTGGGCACGGCCACCGCCCTGGCATCGCTGAGCAGCTTGCGCATATGGGCCTGACGCTGTTCGATCCACACGTCGCCGGTGATCTCGAACGCTTCGATCGGCAATCTGGCGGGCTCGGCTTGCAGTACGAAATCCGTCTGCGTGTCGTCGCTTTCCTTTGGTTGATAGAGCTTGTTGAGTTGCTGAAAGAACTCACCTTGATGCTGCACGGGGATGAACTGGCTGAAGAAACGGCGGTAGGCGATGCTGTGCAGACGCGCTCTCAAATCGGCCATGAACGCGTCGCCGGAGGCATATTCGCGCATCGGCTGCTGCGGATCGTTGGGGATATACACCACCACCCGCTCGGCATCGACACTGCTCAGGCGCTCTGGCCCGATCAACAATGGCCCGACGAGCACAATGCCGAAGATTTTCAACGCCGCAAACGTGACCGGGCTGCCATCGAGGTAAGCGTTGCGCGAGCCGCTGAGCACCTGATCGAGCATCCGCCGTGCGCTGGCACTCACACCCGCTCTCCCGTTGGCGTCAGCCAACCGTTGCCGGCTGGCAATATCGAGACTCAGGGTAAATTGCTGGCGTTGATGCGCATGCAATTGGTTCTCCAATGCGGTGCGCTGGGTTTGATCCTGCGGCTCAAGCACCGCCTTGAGATGCTCCTGATACAACTTACCCAGGTTCAGCGAGCGACACAGCTGGGCAAACTCGTGAGGCAGGATGGCCACGGCCTGACCCTCCAGAACGTCGAACCCCGGGATCACCTCCCCTTCGAACGCGCTGAATCGAGTGATGATCGAGCAATCGCGGCAACTCAAGGGTTGTTCTTCAGAAGGCTCGAAGTTGGCCAGGGCGGCTTCAAGCAGCGTTACGCCGCGATAACGGTAATTGGCATCCGGACTGCTGGTTTGATCGACGGTAAAAAATCCACCAAAGGCAGCTTGCTCTTTTCCGGGGGTGTACTTGCGGGCGAAGTACACCTGCCTGACATCCAGGTCCAGGTTGAAACGTTGCTGAATCTGCGCTTTAAGCAGCGGTTCGGCGAAATCGAGCACGTCGTCAATGCGGGCAAGGTTGTCTTCGAGGTCGCGCTGAGCGGCGCGGAAGCGGGTGTGAGCGACCGCGAGGCTGGCTCGACCTGCCGAGTCGGCTTTCAGGTACCAATCCGGCAGTTGCAGCGAGTGGTCGGCCAACTCTTGCTGGCGCTGCTTGGGCGCCTGCAGAAACCAGGAAGGGACGCGGCTTTTCAGGAAGTCGTAATGCACTCCGCTATAGCCGGGCGAGGAAGAAGCGGGCGAAGGTATGTTTGGCATTTGGGCTCATCCGTGGCCAGGAATTAAGCCCTCAGCCTATCGAACGCCCTTGCGCCAAAAGGCACATATAGTTGTGCCGTTTGGCGCTTTTGCGTCAGTTCAGAACTGTTCGCGCGGGTTGAACGCGGCTTTCTCCGCCAGCGCCTGCCACAAGGCCTTGACCTCGTCGTCGGCAGCTTTGGGCATCACAGCCTTGAGCTGCACGAACAGGTAACCGCGCTGGCCCGCCTTGTTCAGCAAGCCGTGGCCCTTGGCGCGCATGCGCTGGCCGTTCTGGCTGCCCGCCGGCACCTTGAGGTTGATCTTGCCGGTCAGCGTCGGTACGGCCACTTCAGTGCCCAGCGCCAGTTCCCACGGCGCCAGCGGCAGGTTGATGATCAGGTTTTCGCCATCAACTTCAAACTTGCTGTGGGGCGCAAACTTGATGATCAGGTACAGATCGCCGTTGGCCCCACCGCCGATGCCCGGCGCGCCCTGCGCCTTGAGGCGGATGCGCTCGCCGTCGGTCACACCGGCCGGGATCTTCACGTTCAGGCTCTTGGTGGTGTTGCTCACATGCCGGCCCGAGGCGTCGTATTGCGGCACCTGGAAGCTGATCTGCTTGGACTCGGTGGACAGCGTTTCTTCAAGCGACACCGTCAGTTGCATCTCGACATCCTGGCCTTTGCGCCCGGCCGGACGGCGCTGGCCGCCGCCGAAAGCATCGCCACGATTACCAAAGATCGAACTGAAGAAGTCCGAAAAGTCCTCGCCCTGCCCGCCGCCGCCAAAGCCGCCACGGCTCTGCCAGCCCGGTGGCCCCTGGAACGGCTGGCCGTGCTGGCCGTATTTGCGCAGTTCATCGTATTCGGCGCGCTTATCGGCGCTCTTGAGCGCTTCATAGGCTTCGGACGCGTCCTTGAACTTGGCTTCGGCGTCTTTTTCCTTGCTCACATCGGGGTGATATTTACGCGCGAGTTTGCGATAGGCGGCCTTGATTTCCTTGTCATCGGCGCTCGGCTCGACACCCAATATCTTGTAATAGTCTTTGAAATCCATCGGCGGTTCACCATCCTTCATCGAGATCGCACAGCCCTGGGCACAACGTGCGCTGCTTTGCACCTGTTGAGTCTTGTGGCCTGGGGGTACGTCAGAGTTTTATCGGCACTTGCCGTATGCACCAGATGTGGGGGCAAATCCCACACTTTCAAGCACGATTTAACGGATGGTCGGCCTACGCATCCGCCTTCGACTGGCATACACTGCGCGGCCGTTTTTCGACCGGAACCCGATAGACATGAAAAACCCATCCCCAGCCCGTGCTTGTGGTATCGACTTTGGCACGTCCAACTCCACCGTCGGCTGGATCCGCCCCGGCGAGGAGACGCTTATCGCGCTGGAGGACGACAAGATCACCCTGCCGTCGGTGGTGTTCTTCAACTTCGAGGAGCGCCGCCCGGTATACGGTCGCCTGGCGCTGCACGAGTACCTGGAAAACTACGAAGGCCGCCTGATGCGGTCGCTCAAGAGCCTGCTGGGTTCCAAGCTGATCAAGCACGACACCAGCGTGCTGGGCACGGCAATGCCGTTCACCGACCTGCTGGCACTGTTTATCGGCCAGCTCAAGAGCCGCGCCGAAGCCAACGCCGGCCGCGAGTTCGAAGAAGTGGTACTGGGCCGCCCGGTGTTCTTCGTCGATGACGATCCGATGGCCGACCAGGAAGCGGAAAACACTCTGGTGGATGTGGCGCGCAAGATCGGCTTCAAGGACATCTCGTTCCAGTACGAACCAATTGCCGCCGCGTTCGACTACGAGTCCACCATCGAGAAAGAAGAGTTGGTGCTGATCGTCGACATCGGCGGGGGGACGTCCGACTTCTCCCTGGGGCGCCTGTCGCCCGCCCGCCGTCACAACGACAACCGCCACGACGACATCCTCGCCACCGGCGGCGTGCATATCGGCGGTACCGACTTCGATAAGCAACTGAGCCTGCAAGGCATGATGCCGCTGTTCGGCTACGGCAGCCGTATGAAAAGTGGCGCCTACATGCCCACCAGTCACCACATGAACCTGGCGACCTGGCACACCATCAACTCGGTGTACTCGCAAAAATCCCAACTGGCCTTGGGCAGCATGCGCTATGACATCGAAGACACCGGCGGCATCGACCGCCTGTTCAAGTTGATCGAACAGCGCGCCGGGCACTGGCTGGCGATGGAAGTGGAAGAAACCAAGATCCAGCTGACCCACGCAGACAGCCGCCATGTGGCGCTGGACCGTATCGAAGCGGGCCTGAGCGTCGACTTGAGCCGGGCGCTGTTCGAATCGTCCATCGACGCCCTGCTGGAGCGTGTGCGCGGCAGCGTGACGCAACTGCTCAACGACGCTTCCGTGACCGTGGCGCAAGTGGACACTGTGTTCTTTACCGGCGGTTCCAGCGGCATTCCGGCGCTGCGCCACAGCATCTCGGCGATGCTGCCGAATGCGCGGCATGTGGAAGGCAATATCTTTGGCAGCATCGGCAGCGGTCTGGCGATTGAGGCGAGCAAGCGGTACGGGAACTGATCAACAGATCAACACCCGTGCCCTACGTGCTTGCTCGCAACAGCGATCGGCCAGTCGACGGCCTCTCGTCATCGTGAGCAAGCACGCATCCCTGACCGCTTATCCCGGGTCAGTCCCACTTATAGAAAGGTCCATAGTCCAGCAGCAACTCCTCGCCCTCCTCAATATCCCGCCAGGCCACAAAAAACGTCATGTAACGACCGACGTAGATACTCGCCACATTTTGCTCGCCTACTGGTACTTGCCCTGGGGCAGCCGGGCTGTTGATCAGGCTAAGGATATTGCCACTGCCATGAGCGCTTAGTGTTCCGTCATTGGAAAAGCTCTGGAACGAGTAAGTCTCCACCGGCCGGCGCCCCTTGGCTGCAATCTCCTTCATCAGCGTCGGATCGCCTTGATGCAACTTTCCTGAATAAGGCCCCAGCACCTCAAACCTGCGAATCCTGCGTAGCGCAACGACCGACAGCCCTCGATCAGGGCCATCCGTCATCTTCCTGGCCAGTAGCTTGCCTAAGAAACGCGCGGCGTGACGCCCCTCATCTCGAATCCAATTTCGAACATCCTGGGTTATTTTTTCAGACCATCTCAGGCGTTCCTGCGTCCCGAACTCGTCGAGCAAACTGTTCCAGTAAGTCACTTCAATCTGGTCAACCTCACCCTCCAGTTCTGCGGTCAAACTGCGCGTGACATCGCTCGGATCTTGCAGGATGGGCAGGTCGTTATTGATTTCATGCTCAAGGAGAAGCGTTGCATCTTTGCTCTCATTAGCCACCGTCGGCTCGCGCCTGGGCACCTTGATCTGCGGTGAGAGCGGGTCCTGCGCAGGACGTTTGACGGGGACTCTGGAGCTTTTGCGTGCCGTGAATATCCGCGTCTCAAGGCTTTCGGGATTGAGGGGATTGGCGGGCAACTGCCCCGGTTCACCAAAGATCAGGCGGTTTTTTCCGATCAACGTGAACTTTCCGTTTGCCCTCACGTGGCGCGCCCACTCCAATGGGTCGATATTGTTGCGTTGAACAAACTCACTGGACGATACCGTTTGACCCTCCTTGCTTTGCAAGCGGTACCACTTGTCCAGATGAGCCTCGGTCAGCGGATCATAGTTAGCCCGTTCGAAAATAAGCTCGGTCATACCTTGCTTGGTAAAACTGCCATCTTGCTTTACGTAATCGCCCCACATGATCGGGTTGAGGTTATGCCGCGTGGCAAAATCACGGGCCATCAATTGGCTGCCGGGGGTTTCATACAGCGTTTTCCATTCACTGAGATGCTCACGAGTAATGCTTGTATAGGCACCACCGCCGGCATGTTTGAGCAGTACTCTCCCTATGTCGTTGATCGAGCCATCCTGAGCGATATGCAGCATGAGAGCATCTGGCTCAATCAAGTACTGATTCGCAAAACCCTCACGAGTCAACTCATGCCGCTCCCTGGGTGACAGTCGCTCCCATGCAGACAAATGCTCGGCGGTAACACTGGTACGCACTGCGTGCTCATTGTCGAGAAATGCCACCCCCTCAGGCGTGGTAGATCCGTCCGCTAATACGTAACGTCTCAAGGTGGGATAGAACAGTCCGCGCTGCCTGGCAAACTTGCGCATTAAGTTGGCAGAACGGTCGGCTTCAGATAACTCGCTCCAATCACGGACGTCATCCCCCGTTATCAAACGGTGAGGCTCGACGCCGCCCTTCAACCCGATGGACTCCCATTGATCGGGACCTACTCGCCGCAACCAGTAACCTGTCTGCCGGTTGGTTTGAGCATCGACGACGTTCACATCAAAAATGTCGGCCTCTATCCTGAAGTTATCGCGGATCTGGTACACCTGCTCTCGACCATCACCTCTTACGTCCCGGATATAAAACTGTTGGCCATCAGCCGTCCGATAGATGCCCTGGGCGCTGGGTGTAAGCGTCGAGATCGTGGACTGATCTACTGCGTACTCCCGGTACCCAAGAGGGGTCACCTCGGCAGGCTCGTCTACTGGGATGGGCGCTTCAAGCGCAGGCTCAACCTGCGCAGGCAGGTCAGGGGTCGGCTCAGACGACGTATACGTGATATGCCCCTCCTCGCTGGAGGCGGGGATAGCGACCTTCTGTAAACGAATGCGCCCATCTGGAGACGTGACACGGCGGAACATATTCATTTCTTCGGGCACGACGTAACTGAGCGCCAGACCGGTGACAGTAACCTCGACCAGGGCGTTAACCACACCGACAATGTGTGCCCAGCCCACCGCCTTGTCCCCCACGGACAAGTCCTCGATACCTTCCAGCACCTCATTCATCAGGTTGACCGCCGTCGCCCCCAGCAGTACTACGCCAAGCGCAGGCACAGCAAAGGCAGCAACGCCGATCACGGCCATGAGGTCTTCCAGCAACTGGGCAATCCACTCCCTGCGACTCTTCGCATCCGCATCTTCAGTGGGGACTGCCTGACGTCTCGCATCGGCCAGCCCCCTTTGTCGCCACTGCCGGTAGAGGCAAGCCCACACGTCCAGGCCTTCTTCCCAGATATCCAGAGATGTCCCCATGGGCCGGAACTGCAAGAGAAAGTCCAACTGCTCTTTTTGCCGCAGCACCGGCGCGTGACGTGGGGATTGTCCAGGTACTCGTTCGGTGAAGTAATTGAAAAAGGCTGGGCGATCTTCAAAGGCTACAAACCGACTGAAAAACAGCTGATAGTCAGAGGGCGCTGCAGTGGAAGACTTTGCTGCTGGGGCTTTTCGCAGAAATTGCGTCTTCATCTGCGCCTTGAGCTGCGCCAGGGAAGAGTAATGCTTTACGGGATGATCAGGATCATCAGGGATGTAAACAATGAAGCCGGACTCTGACTCGCTGTCCAAGAATGGCCAGATCACCTTCACTGGCAAACTCTGGCTTTTCTCAACGATCTCAAACACCACACAACCGTTCAGGTTCATTCCCATGAAGTTCAAACCGCGCAACCACAGCGGGTGGCCGTCTACTGCAACCTCTTGCTGTTGGTCGATAAGGGCAAGCAGAGCTTGATAGTGTTTCGCCTGAATATCTGTTTTTAACAGCGCGATGTAACTCGCGGTTTTAAGCGATGCTTTCTGATAGCGGATAAAGGCATCTTTTTCGGCCTCCAGCTTCTCAGGATCGCTCCAGCCTAGTGCGTCCTTTATGTGCTGTTGGTACTTTGCACCCAGGTCCAGATCCCGACATAAGGCTACAAATTTCTCGATCGTCAGCCCCTGGATTTTTTGGCGAATACCTACTTTCTTCCCGTAGTTAAAAAACTCGCTGATATAGAAAGCCCCCGCTCTTCCTTCAGAGGCCTCAAAATTATGCAGCGCAGCTTGCAACAGGGTAAAACACTCGATTTTTGGGTTACTGAAAAAACTGGCATGGGTATAAAGCTCCAACCAGACCTGATTGACATCCAGATCCAGGCCAAAGATTTTTTTGATTTCCTGCGTTAACAGTGGTGCAGCGAAATCATTAATCGCCTGCACATCAGCCATGATGCGAACGTAAGCGCTGTGCGCCTCGATGCTCAGCGCGGCATAGCTCGCAGCCGTCGCACGCTCAGCGGGCGAGGAAGACGTCCACCACTCGGGCAGCTGAGGAGTCATCCCCCCGAGTGTTTTTAAAGTCTGCGCGGGCGCGTTTAACAAACATGAAGGAACAGCAGACGCCACGATATTTATGTAGTCGTTGCTAACACCGGAGCCATCACTGGCAGTCGTTCCGCTACCATCGTTATCAGTACTGGAATCACCCATCAAATGCAGTCCTTCTGTTCGCGTTAGTTAGATCAAACGCTATCAGCGGGTCCTGCCTATTGAGGGTTAGATAATTACAGCGTGCCGCATCATTGATCAGGCTTTGGCAGTGGTGACGACTGCACTACCGTGCTCAACTCTGCCGTTCGCGCAGCGTAGGTAGGGTCGTTCACCTTAGTAAATCAAACCATCCCTCCGAGTTTCAGCTCACTCTTCAGATACGCATAGTAGATCGGCCCCGCCACCACGCCCGGCAGACCGAATGCGGCTTCAAACACCAACATCGCGAGCAGCAGTTCCCACGATTTGGCACTGATCTGCCCGCCAACAATGCGCGCATTGAGGAAGTACTCGACCTTGTGGATCACGATTAAATAGCCCAACGCCGCCACTGCCACCCAGATCGACAGCGACAGCGCGACGATGGTGATAAGGGTGTTGGACATCAGGTTGCCGATCACCGGCAGCAGGCCGAGCAGGAAGGTCAGCACGATCAGGGTTTTGGTCAGCGGCAGGTGAATGCCACACAGCGGCAGCACCACGGCGAGGAATATGGCGGTGAAGGCGGTGTTGAGCGCGGCGATCTTGATCTGAGCGAAGACGATGTTGCGAAAGGCCTGGACCAGCAGGTGCAGGCGGTCGAACAGCGCCGCCGCCAGGGGCTTGCGCTTGGTCAGGTCAGGCACGCGCTGCAGGGCGATGATCGCGCCGAGCACCATGCCGATCAGCAGGGTGACGAACATGTGCGCGGCGTCTTTGCCCACCAGTTGCAGCTCGCTCAGGTGTTTGCTCAGCCACTCACCGATGGCCACACGGAATTCGGCGGCGCTGGCCGGCAGGTAGGCGTCGAGGAATGGCGGAAGTTGGCCCCGCGCACGGTCGACCACGCCCATGAATTTGTCGAGGGAAGCCCCGGGATTTTCCGCTTCGTGGAGCAGGAAGCTAATGGCGCCGGCGAAGATCAGCGCAAGCACGCTGACAATCAGGGTCCCGAGCAACGCCACTGCCAGCCAGCGCGCGCGGCGGCCTTCGATCAGCCGTTGCAGTTGGGGGGTGAGCATGTTGACCAGTTCATAGACCAACAAACCGGCCAGCAGGCTGGGCAGCAATTTCAGCGGCAGCACCAGCAGCAGTCCGCCGAAAATGATGATGTAGCTGGCCAGCAACAACACATGACGCTGAGAAAACGTTGGCATACAGCCTCAAAACGAACGGCGTTAAAGGATGGGCAGTCTGCCAGCCTTCAGAGAATCAAGCGAGTGGATAGGTTGTGAATGCGATCAAGTGTGAGAGGGGCACCTCCCCTCCCACTTTTAATCTTCAGCACCTACGAAATCGTGATCAACCTTTGAGGCAGGTGCTCATGAACGTCTTGCGCGCATCGCCGGTCAGCGCTTTGGTTTTCGCCGACGCATTGCAATCCTTCATCTTCTGCTGCTGCGGCGTCAGGGTCTTGGCGTCATTGGCAGCCGGGGCCGACAGACAGGTTTTCATGAACGCCTTGCGCTCGTCGCCCTTGAGCGTCTTGGTGGTGGCCTCAGCATTGCAGGTGGTCATTTTGTTTTGCTGGGCAGTGGCGGCAAAGCCTTGGGAACACAGCAGCAAGCCCATCATCAATAACGGAATACGCAGCATCTTCATGGAGTTTTCTCCCTGTTACCACGCCGATGGGCATGGCCTATCCGCAGTGTAGTCAAAGCCTGTTACATCTTCATCCACAGCGAATATTCGTCCGGCGGTACTGCTCCGGCGTGCAGCCGGCATGGCGCTGAAACATCGCGATAAACGCCGAGGCGGTGCTGTAGCCGAGGTCGAACGCCACCTGCTGCACGCTGCGTTCGCTGTCGAGGGCTTCGATGGCCGCCAGGTAGCGCAGACGCTGGCGCCATTCACCGAAGCTCATGCCCAACTCGCGCACAAACTGGCGCGCCAGCGTGCGTTCGCTCACATGCACCTGTTCAGCCCATTGCGCCAGCGGGCGGTTATCGCCGGGGTCGGCCTGCATACCTTCCAGAACGCCAAGCAGCCCTGGGCGGCGGGCGTAGGGCAGGAAACCGTCGTGGATCGGTGCCTGCCGCAGTTGATCCACCAATACTTGGGCCAGGCGGATATCGGCTTCGGAATGCGGAATATTCACGTCACGCCGGGCGAAGTCGCGCAGGATCGCCTTGAGAATGTCGCTGATCGCCAGTGTGCAAGGCTGTTGTGGCAGTTGCTCGCAGAGCTCGGGGGCCAGGCCGACCGAGTGATAGACAATCGCCTGGGCGTTGTAGGAGCTGTGCTCAGTATTGGGCGGGATCCAGACCGCGTACTGCGGCGGCGACATAAAGCGGTTACCGGCCACTTCCATGCGCATCACACCGCTGGCGGAGTAATCCAGCGAGCCCCAGAAGTGCTGGTGCGGCGTGCACTCGGTGTCAGGGGCAAAGTCGGAATAACGGAAGTAGACCGGGCTGGGCAAGCTACGGAAATCGGCGAGGCGTACGGTGTGTCGGGCCATATTGTCTGGATGCAAAGGTGAGTTGTCTGGATCGCAGTATAGGCTTCGATCCAGACAGGGGATAATCCCGCTTCATCAACACACTTGGTTTCTTTCGATGCAGTACGCGTATCCCCTGCTGGCCATTTTTATCTGGGCCGGCAACACCGTGGTCAACAAACTGGCCGTGGGCTCGATTTTCCCGTCGGAGATCGGTTTTTACCGCTGGCTGCTGGCGGCGCTACTGTTCACGCCGTTCATGCTCAAGCCGGTGATCGCTCACTGGGCGCAGATCCGCCCGAATCTGGGCAAGATCGTCATCCTCGGCGTGCTGGGCATGGCCGTGTACCAAAGCCTGGCGTATTACGCCGCCTCCCTGACCACTGCCACCAACATGGGCATCATCCTGTCGCTGATGCCGTTGATGGCCCTGACAGCAGCGATCATCAGCCTCGGCCAACGCCTGACCTTCGGCGCACTCACCGGGGCTGTGCTGTCGTTTGCCGGTGTGGTCGTGGTGGTGTCGTCCGGCAGCCTGGGCGCGCTGTTGCAACATGGGGTCAACCTGGGCGACGCCATGATGCTGGTCGCCACCCTGGCCTACGCGGTCTACAGCACCTTGCTGAAAAAATGGCAGCTGCGCCTACCGCCGTTGGTGTTGCTGTATTTGCAGATACTGGTGGCGGTGGTGGTGTTGTTTCCGCTGTTCCTGTTCTCGGCCAAAACCGGCCTGGGCTGGGCAAATATCCCACTGGTGCTGTACGCGTGTTTACTGGCGTCGATACTCGCGCCGTTGGCGTGGATGCACTCGGTGAAGACCTTGGGGCCAAGCCGTACCACGCTGTTTTTCAACCTGCTGCCGTTGATTACCGCGTTGATTGCGGCGGTGGTATTGAAGGAGGAGCTGGCGTTGTATCACCTGGTGGGCGGTTTGCTGACCTTGGGTGGGGTGATCTTGTCGGAGCGCTGGACCACACCGGTGCGCCGACGGGCTTAAACACCTGCCGCTTTCAAGCGCCGGGCATGCTCCACAAACAATCGGATCGGCTCGGCGCCCTTGCCCACCAGCCCCATGGACTGATTGACGATATCAAAATGGTCCAGGGCAAAATCATCACCAATCACCGTGCCCAGGTGTGAGCTGTAGCGCCCGACCATGCCATCACACTGGCCCTTTTCCCGCACAAAGCTGCGGGCGAACAAGCGGCAACTGCGGTGGGTACCATCAAACAAATTACGGCCCCGATCCGTGATGCCCGGCTGCAACGTGCCGGACCACGAGTAATAGCGCACGCCGTTGACCACCTCCGCACCCTGCCCGCCCCATGTCTCGGGTAAGCCTTGGGGATACCGGCGATTGAACAAAGCCACACCTTCACTGGTGAGGGAATGG
Source organism: Pseudomonas sp. RIT357 (assembly GCF_000632245.1). NCBI lineage: Bacteria > Pseudomonadati > Pseudomonadota > Gammaproteobacteria > Pseudomonadales > Pseudomonadaceae > Pseudomonas > Pseudomonas sp. RIT357. Next base: position 333,363 of record NZ_JFYX01000046.1, on the reverse strand, counting down.
TGAGACGCCTGCAGATCCGCCTTGAAGCGCGGCCCGCGATAACCGGTTTCCAGCACACCCATCACCCAGGCGACCAGGTGAAACAGCGCGCTCATGATCCGGCCCTTGGCGCCGTCGATGGGGTAATGCGTGTGGATATGGTCCGCCAGCTCAGAACCGTGGTTCGGCCCCGCCACCGAAGTCACCGACGCCACCCAATCCGGGCGCAGGGCTGCTGCATAGCGCGCAGTCAGTGAGCCTTGGCTATGGCCGATCAAGTTGACCTTTTCCGCCCCAGTCTCGCGGCGTATGCGCTCGATCTGCACCAGCAGTTGCTCGCCACGCACCTCGCTGGAGTCCAGCGGTGCCACCTGTATCGGGAATACCTGAGCCCCACCAGCCCGCAAAGCCGGGACGATGCCATACCAGTAGGGGAAAAACCCGATGCGCACAAATCCGAGCATGCCGGGCACCAATACCAGGGGATAGCGTGTGGCCAACGACTGTGACATGAAGCGAATATCCTCGCAGCGCGTTTGATGCAATGCAGCCTAGCCCAGTTGCAAGTCGGGCTCGTGACGCGCGAGGTAAATCCGATAAAACTTTTTGCGCTGCCCGGCACTCACAACTTGGAGCGATCACGCCGACAGAGCGTGGCGTAACCCGGATTAGCCCCAGGAGATTGAGATGACTGAAGCAAACTTGACCGACGTTGCGACCCTGCGCAGCCGCGCCCGCCAGAACGTCGAAAACGGTGCCGTGACCGAAGGCTACGACGCCGACCGCGAAGAAATTATCCGCCTGCTCAACGCGTCGCTGGCCACCGAACTGGTGTGCGTGCTGCGCTACAAACGCCACTACTTCATGGCCAGCGGCGTTAAAGCAGCCGTCGCTGCAGAGGAATTTCTGGAGCACGCCACCCAGGAAGCCGAACATGCCGACAAACTGGCCGAGCGAATCGTGCAGCTGGGCGGCGAGCCGGAGTTCAACCCCGATCTATTGTCGAAGAACTCCCACGCGCAGTACGTGGCCGGTAACAGCTTGAAGGAAATGGTCTACGAAGACCTGGTCGCCGAGCGCATCGCGGTGGACAGCTACCGCGAGATCATCCAGTACATCGGCGACAAAGACCCGACCACTCGCCGCCTGTTTGAGGAGATCCTCGCTCAGGAAGAAGAGCATGCGGACGATATGGCCGACATCCTCGAAAGTCTTTAAATAGCGGAAACCCCATGTGGGAGGGGGCTTGCTCCCGATAGCGGTGATTCAGTCTCAGAGGTACTGACTGACATACCGTTATCGGGGGCAAGCCCCCTCCCACATTTGGTTAGCCTTTAACGGTCTTCGGCGCCTTGCCTTCTTTCATCTGCTGCAGCAGCGGCGCGCACTCATTGGGCTCGCCACCACTTGGGGCGACCAACGCAAGCAAGCCGGCAGCAGGACCCGCGATCACGCCCAGCGCCACCATGCCCGCGCCGCGCAGGGCTAATGGAATGGCCTTGACCCCGGCATTCGGCTTGATAAACGGCCCGTTCACATACAGCGGCGAGCGCAGGGAGAAGAGACGGAAGCCTTTGGATTCCGGGGTGACCGTCAGGTCCAACTGCTCAGTCGCCATGTTCGCGGTGCCATCGATGTAGATGATGGCGTTCTCGGTATCGAACACAAACAGCCGCGTAGTCGCCAAGCCGGTCTTGATGCCGAAATCCGCGGCGGCACAGTTGATCTTCACTTCCTTATCGCCGAACAAGCGGCCCACCACGTAGTTGCCCACGTTGAGCCCGGCGATTTCCATCAGGCCACGGCTGATGGCGCCGTCGTTGATCAGCATCTTCAGGTCACCATTGGAACTGCCCAGCAGCGCCGCCACGGAGTTACCTCGCCCGGCAATATCGGCGTCACCGTTGAGTTCACCGAAGCTGGTTTTCATCGGCTCGAAGCTCGGGAACAGTTGCTTGAGCTTGAAATTGCGCGCGGTCAATTTGGCGCGACCTTCCATCGGTGTGATGCGGCCATTCAGGCGAATCTGCGCATCGAGCTTGCCACCAGCGACGCCGAAACGCAGTGGCTCCAGGCTCAGCTCGCCGTCGTTGAGCACCAGATGGGTATAAAGATCGGTAAAGGGTAATTCGGCACTGTGCACGATACGCTTACCGGTGAATTCCACATCGGCATCCATGTCGCGCCAGCGTTCGGTGCGGAACTCTTCCACCGGCAGCACTTTGGTCGCCGGCTGTTTGCTTTCGCCGCCACGGGCCTTTTGCTTGGCGTTGGAGTCGGCGCCGATCAAGGGTGCAAGGTCAGTCATCAGCAACTGGTTGGACACCAGCGCGCCGCTGAGCTTGGGCCGTGGCTGGCTGGCGACGTAGGCGAGGTTGCCGTGAATGTCGCTGTTGCCGATCTTGCCGTTGAAGTTGTCGTAGCGGAAGGACGCGCCGCTGGCATCGTGCAGCTTGGCGATCAAGTGACCGTCGGTGGCGTAGGCCGGCGAGTCCGGCAGCGTGACGCCGGTCAGTGGATACAGGTTGCCCAGGCTGCTGCCGGACAGCTTAAGGCGCAGGTCAAGAGCGCCGAGGTTGAGCGGGTCGGTCAGGGTGCCAGCCAGGGCGATGTTGGTGTCAGCGATCTTGACTTGGGCCTGTAGCGGGAACGGCTTGGCCGCATCCTGCAGGGCCAGCAGGCCGCCGATCTTGCCGGTGCCGTCGAGCTTCTGGCCGTGGTACTGGCCTTTGACCTTGAGGGCGAACGCATAGTCCTGGGGCGCCGAGCCTTTCTCCAGAGCCTTCTTGGCATCGGCATCGCCGACGATTTCACCGAAGGGAATCGGTTTGCCCAAGGGGTCAATGATCACGTCGAGCTGGGTCTTGAGGGTCTGGTCATCCAGCGTCACGTGGCCTTTGTCAAAGCCGATGGCACCGATGTCCACCACCCAGTTGGAGGGTTCGGCATTGGGGTCTTTAGGGTCGAACGTGAAGGTCCAGTTGGCGCGACCATCGGCCAAGCGCTGTAACTCTGCACTCGGTTCGGTGAGATCGATACGCGGGATAACCACACGCTGTGCCAGCAGAGCCAGGGGCGAAATACGCAGCTCGACTTTCTTCAACGAAACCATCTGCGGTTTTTTCGACCAGTCCGGGTTACCCAGGGTCAAGTCTTCGGCAATCACATGAGGCCACGGTACCCAGGCACGCCAGCCGCCTTCATCGGGCTCTCGCTGCCACACCACGGCGAGGTTGCCGTTGATGGCAAACGGGCGATGCAGTTCTTCGGAGACTTTGGCATTGAGGGGCGGTTTGATGCGATTCCAGTCAAAAAACACCAGGACCAGGACTGCAACGGCGATTAACAGAACGAAGCTGGCGCAGCTCCAAGCGACGATTTTACGAGTGCGCGTCATTGCACAGGACTCCTCAACACGAATAGCTGAACTACAGCTCATAAGAGTACGACTGGCAAACCGTCCGGGGGTTTAACCCAGTGGTCAATTTAGTCGCAAAAAGCCATTTTCCTGATCGATCAGACAAATCCAATCATCAACGGCGCACCATTGTTACCCAGGTTCGTGTCGAAAATACCCACCACGGTGCAAAACCGCGTGCTTGAGAGGTCCGGTCTAGAGCCTCTGCGAGGAACAATCAATTCTGTTGATTATTACCATTGTGTTTATGAACTTTTATATCGACATATCGAGAGTAGCATTAGCCCTGTACCCACTTTATCGCCCTCCCAAGGAGCAACCATCATGAAACGCCAAGTACTCGCTACCGTCCTGTTGTCCATCATGGCTTCCAGCGCCTTTGCCCTGCCAGCCGCCGAACAAGTGACCCCACAAGTCAAAGCCGACGCCGTGCACGCCAGCCAAACCCTGGCCCGCAGCGGTTCGCAAGAAGAAGATAGCCGTGACTACGCCAAAGGCGCTGTTGCAGAAAACGGTTCGGATCAGATCAGCAAACGCGCTCACGCCGAAGGCCTGACCGAGAACGGTCGCGATCGCCTGCAAGAGAAAGGTCTGGTTGAAGACGGTGCCGATCAAATCAGCAAGCGCGCTTACACTGAAGGTGTTGCCGAAGACGGTTCTGATCGCCTGAAAGAACAAAACCAAGCACAGAGCTAACCCTGTGGTAGCCCAGAAAAAAGCCCGATCACCCGACCGGGCTTTTTGACTTTTTGTAGAACGTGTCACGCAACGCGCCCCCGCCAAGTTCGACGCCAACAGAGCTGTTTTGCTAGAGTGCGTCGCTGTACTTGCCGACAAAGCCCCCCGCCCATGCTGCCCCGCGCCGAACAGAAGCAACAGACCCGCCTTGCCTTGATGGACGCTGCCCGCCATCTGATGGAGTGTGGCCGTGGGTTTGGCAGCCTGAGCCTGCGTGAAGTAGCCAAGACGGCCGGCATCGTTCCCACTGGTTTCTATCGCCATTTTGCCGATATGGACCAGCTTGGACTTGTCTTGGTGAGTGAGGTCGGCCAGACCTTTCGCGCTACCATCCGCCTGGTGCGCCACAACGAATTCGTGATGGGCGGCATTATCGACGCCTCGGTGCGGATCTTTCTCGATGTGGTCTCAGCCAACCGTTCGCAATTCTTGTTCCTGGCCCGCGAGCAATACGGTGGCTGCCTGGCCGTGCGCCAAGCCATCAGCGCCCTGCGCGAAGACATCACCCGCGACCTTGCGGCCGACCTGACGCAGATGCCCAAGTTGCAGCACCTGGACCCCGATGGCCTGCATGTGATGGCGGACCTTATCGTCAAAAGCGTGTTTGCCACCCTGCCCGATATCATCGACCCGCCGGCTCATGCTTTGCCGGCTCACCTCACGCCCCAGGCGAAAATCACCCAGCAACTGCGCTTTATCTTCATCGGCCTCAAGCACTGGCAGGGCTTGGGCAGTACCGAGTAAACCGGTCACCCGGCCGAATGGAAACGCTTGGCGGTGGTGTAGTTTTTGCTCCAATAGCGATTGCTCAGTGAATCGATACGCACCGTCTTACCGGTTCGGGGTGAGTGAATGAATTTGCCCTCGCCTATATAGAGGCCGACATGGCTGACCTGACCGCGCCCATTACCTTTGAAAAACACGGCATCCCCAGGTTTCAGCGCATGACGCTTGATCGTCATCGCATCTGAACGGTGCATTGCCGCCGTGGTGCGGGGAATACGGATATTGGCCTGGGTCTTGAACAGATAAACCAGAAAGCTACTGCAATCGAACCCCTGCTCTACCGTGCTCCCTCCCCACTTATAGGGTGTGCCCAGCAACTCATGGGCGCGGTCGATCACATCGTTGATGGACGGTTTGGACGGCAAGGCCTGTAGGGCTTGCAGGGGAGTGCTGGCCGCGATCGGAGCCACCGCACGCTTTTGGACATTGGCCGAAGATGAGGGCGTAACCAGATAAAGACTGAACACGAATAAACACAAAATTGATCGAAACATGATGGAACCCGTCGTGAATGTTTAGCACGCGGCGAATCCTAAAGATCCTGCGCGTAAGCCGACGAACTCCAAATCCTCAATTCCCGTAGGACTAATCCGAAAACACCCAGAAACGAAAAGAACGAAAGGAACTTCATACACTCCGCATCGCCCTCGACGCCAAAACGCCCCTCTTTGGCGCTATAAACGTGTCAACGCACCAATTTGAAACACTCCCACCAAGCACTAACGCCCTATTCGGTAGCACTCCCCCGCGTACCGACAGAGATTTCCTACATCAACCCGTGATTGGCAAGCCACTTGCTCTAGCTGTTTCATCGCTCATAGCTGGAAGCTTCCTGATGCTGGTGATCCACCGCCGAATCGCCCCCCAAGCCCTCTGGGCCGCTGAGTTGCTGCTCACTTTCGAAGCGCGCAGCAAGAGCCGCCTGCGCTGTTTCAGTACTGACGGCGAAGACGTTGGCCTGTTCCTGGAGCGCGGCCAGCCGCCGTTGCACGATGGCGAATGCCTACAGGCTGAAGACGGACGTGTCGTACGTGTATGCGCACGGCCTGAACAACTGCTGCACGTCACGTGCGCCAATGCCTTTGAACTGACACGCGCGGCCTATCACCTCGGCAACCGCCATGTGGCGTTGCAAGTTGGGGATGGCTGGCTACGCCTGCTCGACGACTACGTGCTCAAGGCCATGCTTGAACAGCTGGGCGCCACCACGCAGACCCTCGAAGCGCCATTCCAGCCGGAGCACGGCGCCTATGGCGGCGGCCATCATCACTCGCGCCATGGCGATGAAGATTTCAACTATCCGCCCAAGCTGCACCAGTTCGGCGTGCGTTTATGAACCCAGCCTGGGCGTTGCTGCGTCTGGCCAGTCCGCAATTGCCGATTGGCGGCTACAGCTATTCCCAAGGGCTGGAAATGGCCGTGGAGAACGGCCGCGTGAAGGATGCGGCCAGCGCCCGCCGTTGGATCAGCGACCAGTTGCTGCTGAACCTGGCACGTTTCGAAGCACCGTTGCTGCTCGCCCATTGCCGCGCCGCTGCCGCAGAGGATTGGCCGACACTCTCGCAACTGTGCGAAGAGCACCAAGCCAGCCGCGAGACCCGCGAGCTGTATCAAGAGAGCCGCCAGATGGGCTACTCCCTGCAACAACTGCTCAACGGTCTGCCGGAACTGGACAGCCAGGCCCGCACCTTTCTTGAGCAACGCAGCGAACCTCATCTGGCTCTGGGCTGGGCCCTGGCCGCACGCGCCTGGACCATCAACCCCGACGATGCCCTCGCCGCCTGGCTGTGGAGCTGGTTGGAAAACCAATTGGCGGTGCTGATGAAAACCCTGCCCTTGGGCCAACAAGCCGCCCAGCGCCTGACCAGTGAACTGCTGCCGCTGCTGCAACAAGCCCAGCAGGACGCTGGCGGCGTCGACCCCCACCATTTCGGCAGCGCAGCGTTCGGCCTGTCACTGGCGTGCATGGCCCACGAGCGCCAGTACAGCCGCCTGTTCCGTTCCTAGGAGCTCTTTATTTTGGAGAAGCAAATGAACACACAACCCCTGCGCGTCGGCATCGGCGGCCCGGTCGGCTCCGGCAAAACCGCCCTGACCCTTGCCCTGTGCCTCGCGCTGCGCGACCGCTACAACCTGGCAGTGGTCACCAACGACATCTACACCCGCGAGGACGCCGACTTCCTGGTACGTAACGAGGCCCTGGCGCCCGAACGCATCATCGGCGTGGAAACCGGCGGCTGCCCGCATACGGCCATCCGAGAAGACGCCTCGATCAACCTGGAAGCGGTGGACCAACTCAACCGTCGCTTCCCCGGCCTGGACCTGATCCTGGTGGAGTCCGGCGGCGATAACCTGTCGGCTACGTTCAGCCCGGAGTTGTCAGACCTGACCATCTACGTGATCGATGTCTCCGCTGGCGACAAACTGCCGCGCAAAGGCGGCCCAGGTATCTGCAAGTCAGACCTGCTGGTGATCAACAAGATCGACCTGGCGCCCTTGGTCGGCGCCTCGCTGGAGCTGATGAACAGCGACACCCAGCGCATGCGCAACGGCAAACCCTTTGTGTTCAGTAACCAGAAAACCGGCGTCGGCCTGGACGAGATCGTCGCTTTTATCGAGCGCCAGGGCCTGCTGACCACTGCCGCCTGATCAACCCATAAGGAACCTGTTTATGAGCCTCAACAAACTCTTCGCCGCCGCCGCTCTGCTGCTCGCCCCAGCTTTGGCTTTCGCTCACCCCGGCCACGGCGACAATGGCCTGATGGCCGGTATCAGCCACCCACTGGGCGGCCTTGATCACCTGCTGGCCATGGTTGCAGTCGGCCTGTGGGCAGCCCAGCAAAAAGGCGCCGCCCGTTGGGCCCTGCCGTGCACCTTCGTCGGCACCATGTTGATCGGCGGCGTGCTGGGTTTTGAAGGGCTGGCATTACCCGCGCTGGAAAGCGGGATTGCCGCGTCGGTGCTGGCGCTGGGCCTGGCAGTGGCGCTGGCGGTGCGTCCACCACTGTTCATGGCTGTGGGCGCTACGGCGTTGTTTGCGCTGTTCCACGGGGTGGCGCATGGCCTGGAGCTGCCGGACATGTCCAGCCCTTGGACGTATGCGGCCGGTTTTGTCGGGGCAACTGCTGCGTTGCACGCTGCCGGCTATGCCGTGGTGCGGTTTCTGCCTGCGGCGGCGGCCCCGTTGGTGCGGGTTGCCGGTGCTGCTTCAGCGGCGACCGGGGTTTGGTTGCTCGCGAGCTGATTTGCGGGGCTATTGAGGGCCTCATCGGCCCCCTCCACATTTTGATGCGTGAACACCTTCAAAGGTGGGAGGGGGCTTGCCCCCGATAGCGCTGGCACAGACACCACAGAACGCAAGCCTGCTACCATGCGCGCCTACACCCCTGCCGTGACGACGCCAGCCAATGCCCATCGCTTCCCAGCCCACGTTGAATTCTGTGCTCACCCACTTCCATACCCTGATCGTGCCGCTCTGGCAGGGCCCAGGCTGGAATGCCGAGTTGGCGTTGCCCTATGAGGCGCTGGATGCCGATCATCGGCCTTTGCCGCCGCAACGCTACCGCGCCATGGCCTGCGCTCGACAGCTGTACCTGTTCGCCAGCCTGATCGGCGAGCCCGGAGCTGCCTTTGCCGAAGAACGCGCCGCCGCGTTGTTCCGTTCCCTGCAAAGGCACTTCCACGACGCCGAACACGGCGGCTGGTTCTACAGCGTCGACCCCGCCGGGCAACCGCTGGACAAGCGCAAAGACCTCTACACCCACGCCTTCATCATCTTCGCCTGCGCCCATTACTGGGCCAAAGTGCGCGAGCCGCTGGTGGAATCGGTGCTCAATGCCGCCCTTGAAGTGGTCGCCGAGCGTTTCGCCACGGGCGATGGCCTGTATGAAGCGGTACTTGAGCGTAACTGGTCTTCCCTCAAATCCGGCCCCCTACAAAATCCCTTGATGCACCTGGCCGAGGGCTTCCTCGCCACCCTCGCCGTGCGTGAAGACGCCGACGTACAAGCGGCCCTGCTGGGCTTGGCGACGGCCATGCAGCAGCGCTTCATCGACCGCCAGCATGGGGTAATGATGGAAAAACCGCTGGGTGCTGTGGATAACTGGTTTGAGCCAGGGCATCAATTCGAGTGGTTCTTTTTACTGGAGTCGTCGCCCGCCTTACGCGGCACGCCGTTGCATGCCTCACTGACCCGGGCGTTTACCTACGCCGAGCAAAAGGGTGTGGATCCGTTAAGCGGCGCGGTCAGCGGCATGCTTGCCCTCGATGGCAGCGTGCGTGACGCTACCCAGCGTATCTGGGCCCAGGCCGAATACCTGCGGGCACTGACCTTGCGGCCCGACAGCGAAGCGGTGCTGCAACGCCAATTGCTGGCGCTGCAAAAGCATTTCCTGCATGAGAAAGGCTGGCATGAATGCCTGGATGCCAACGGCGCGGTGAGCCGACGGGATATGCCGTCGACCACGCCTTATCATCTGGCGACCTGCTATCAGGGCCTCACGCAATCCATTTACGGTCGCCCGTAAAACTGATCGTTAACCAGCGCGCCGCATCCGGCGTGCCGAGCCCTGTGGATATCTCTTCGCGCAACCCATCCAGGGTGGCGACGTTATCCACCGGGTAATCCGCCGGCAGCACCACGTGAATCTCGATAAACCGCGCCCGCCCGTGCTTTTGCACGTAGGACACGTAGTCGTCGAAACCATGCCTGGCGCGGACCGCATCCATGACTTCGCGAACCTTGTCGTCCAAATGGTCGGGGGCAATCCCCAGCACCTCGCGTAACGCTGGGCGCAGGATCTTGAAGGCCGGCGCCAGCATGCTCAGGGCCAGCAGGATCAGGATCAAGGGGTCGACATACACCGCCCACTCGCCATAGCCCTGGGACTTGAGCAACAGCGCGGCCAGAAAGCTGATCAGCAAGCCCACCGACAGCATCGCGTCCACCAGCCAACTGATGTTATCGAACTGGATCAACGACGATTTGAGCGCGCGGTTGCGGTAGCGCACATAGAAGAAGTAGGCGAACTCAACGACGGTGAACACCGCCGCGTAGATGATCACCAGGCCCAACTCGATCTCGCGCCCGCCATTGATCATGCCGAACACACCGTTGAGGAATGCGTAGATGGCGATCAACAGCAGAAAGCTGCCTTCGATCAGCAGCACCAACGGCTCCAGGTGCCAGTAGCCGAACTGGAAGCGCGCGTTGCTTTTCTTGGCGATCAACTTGGCCGTGATCAACATCAACACCTTGATAGCGGTGGCGATCAGCGAGAAAAAGCCGTCGAACAGAATAGATTGGGCGCCGGATATCACACCCGTGACAATCCCGGCGATCGCTACCGCGAACATCAGAATCGTCGATTGTTTGAGCAGTGCCTGCTCACCTCGGTTACTCACATTTCCTCCCGTCAAAACCTTTGAACCGCACGATGCGGTGGGGTTTTCAGGAGTGGAGTGTACCTTATGGCCTGTTTTGGCCGATTTGACGCCATCGGGAGCGAACCCACTCCCACATGGGATTGGGTTCCCACGTTCCGACTTGTGAACACAGTCAAGTGTGAGAGGGGCTTGCTCCCGATGGCAGCGACGCGGTTTAAAGCCTTACTTACCGCCCCGCTCAATCGCAAACCCGGCCCAGGTCTGGCTCACCGGCATCAGCTCCAGGCGGTTGATGTTGACGTGCGCCGGCGTGTTCATCACCCAGAAGATGGTGTCGGCAATGTCCTGCGGCTGGATCGGCTCAGCGCCGGCATAGGTCGCGTCATAACGCGCCTGATCACCGCCGAAGCGCACCAGCGAGAATTCACTCTCACACAGGCCTGGCTCGATGTTCGTCACGCGCACGCCGGTGCCTTGCAGATCGCAACGCAAGTTCAGGGAGAACTGCTTCACAAACGCCTTGGAGCCGCCGTACACGTGGCTGCCAGGGTACGGGTAGTTACCGGCGATGGAGCCGAGGTTGATGATGCCGGCGCCACGGCCGTGGGCGATCAAGCGCGGCAGCAGCAGGTTGGTGGTGGTCAGCAGGCCCTTGATGTTGGTATCGACCATGGTCTCCCAATCGTCGAGGCTGCACTTGGGCGCAGGATCAGTGCCCACGGCCAAGCCCGCGTTGTTGATCAGGCCACGCAGTTTGGCGAACGACGGCGGCAGACTGGCGATGGCGTCTTCCATGCCCTTGCGGTCACGCACGTCCACGACCAGGCCGTGCACTTCGGTCTGCTTGGAAAGCTCTTCAACCAAGGCATTCAAACGTTCGGCGCGGCGGCCAGTGAGCACCAGTTTCCAACCGGCTTCAGCAAAACGACGGGCGCAGGCTTCGCCAAAACCTGAAGTTGCGCCAGTAATAAACAGCGTGTCGGACATGGTGTTCTCCTTGCGGGCATCGGGAAAAAAACAGCCAGCAGAATGCCCTTACACCGCCGTCGCGGCAACCGCTAAGCACACCCTTTCATATAAAGCTGATCACTTTTTGATCAAATCAAGCAAAGCCTTATGAACCGTGGCCTGCAGCCATATGCGCGCAGGTTATCCACAGCTGCGCCCACAGTCTTTGGGGGCAAGTACAAAATACCGAAAGCCTCTGTGTACAAGGCCTGCAGCCGATTTTAGAAAGTTTTTTGCTTGACCTTGGCGAGGTCGTATGTAGGCCCATCGACAGAGTGGAAATCCGGACGATGGCTCCAGGCCAGTCATTCCGGCCTCTGCGGAGGTCTTTCCAGAGTTTAATCACAGACTTATCCACAGGCTGAAGAGTCATATTTCGGTCATATACCTGTGTCTTTAAACAGGTTGACAAACCCCTTGGCCGGTCGCCAAAAAGCCGCTGATCAAAAAACAACCACCACGCTGTAAGCCACGGTTTTAAAGGCGTTCAGGCAGGTACTCCCACGTTACCCACAGCCGGTTCCACAGTGGATGGGGACAAGTCAAAAGCGTGACAAAACAGGTATTTGCGGCGGCTATATGTCGCGCTTTGGAGGGGGGCTGGATTTGTTTTCCACAATTTGGGATCGGCCTTATGAACACCGTAAAACAAATGTGGGAGCGGGCTTGCTCGCGAAAGCGGTGGGTCAGTTCCAGTCTACTGACTGATACACCGCATTCGCGAGCAAGCCCGCTCCCACAGGGGGTTTGCGTCAGGCTTTAGATCAGTGCCCGCCGAGGTAGGCGTTGCGCACTTCCTCGTTCACCAACAGCTCCTTGCCGGTGCCTGTGAGGCGAATCTCACCGTTGACCATCACATACGCCCGGTCCGACAAGCGCAGTGCGTGGTTAGCGTTCTGCTCCACCAGGAAGATGGTCATCCCGGTGGCTGCCAGCTCGCGCAGGGTAGAAAAGATCTGCTTCACCACAATCGGCGCCAACCCCAGGCTCGGCTCATCCAACAGCAACAGCTTGGGCCGGCTCATCAGCGCGCGTGCGATGGCAAGCATTTGCTGCTCACCACCGGACATGGTCATGGCGCGCTGGTTGCGCCGTTCCTTGAGCCGGGGGAACAGCTCGAACATGCGCTGCATGTCTTCCTGAGCGTATTTGTCGCCAATGGGGATAGTGCCCATCAGCAGGTTTTCCTCGACAGTCATGTCGGGGAACACCCGCCGCCCTTCAGGCGACTGCGCGATGCCGTTGGAGGCGATGTAGTGGGACGACTTGTGGGTAATGTCGACACCGTTGTAGATGATCTGCCCCGACTCAGCCCGTGGCTGGCCGAAGATCGACATCAGCAGCGTGGACTTACCCGCGCCGTTGGAGCCGATCAGGCTGACGGTTTCGCCTTCGTTGATGTGCAGCGAGACTTTCTTCAGGGCCTGGATCGGACCGTAGAACACGTCCAGGTCCTTCATTTCGAGGATAGGTGCACTCATACCAGCTCCTCTTCGTCTGCGCCCAGGTAGGCGGCAATCACTTTAGGGTCGTTGCGGATCGCTTCCGGCCCGCCCTCGGCGATCACGTTGCCGTGGTCCAGCACCACGATGTGGTCGGAAATACTCATCACCATGCCCATGTCGTGTTCGATCAGCACCACCGTAAGGTCGTGTTCGTCGCGCAGCAGGCGAATCATCGCGCTGAGGGCTTCGGTTTCCTGAGGGTTCAGGCCCGCTGCCGGTTCGTCCAGGCAGATGATCTGCGGCCGGGTGCACATGGCGCGGGCGATTTCCAGGCGGCGCTGTTGACCATAGGAAAGCTCACCGGCCAGGCGGTTGGCGCAGTCCACCAGGTCGACAACTTCCAGCCAGTAGAACGCGTGGTCGAGCGCATCGCTTTCGGCCTTGCGGTAGCCCTTGGTGTTAAGGATGCCTGCGAGCATGTTGCGGTTGACCCACATGTGCTGGGCCACCAGCAGGTTTTCCAGCACCGACATTTCCTTGAACAGGCGAATGTTCTGGAAGGTCCGCGCCAGGCCGGCGCGGTTAACCAGGTGGGTGCCGCCGAACATCTTGTAGTACACGCGGCTGAGGAAGCTTTTCGGCGATACGAAGTCGACGGCCTTGAAGCGCTCGCCCAGCAGTTGGATCACGTTGGTCTGCTTGCCACGAATGTTCAGTTCGATCTTGCCGCCACTGGCTTTGTAAAAACCGGTAAGGCAGTTGAATACCGTGGTTTTGCCGGCGCCGTTAGGGCCGATCAGGGCAAAGATCGAGTTGCGTTCGACCTTGAGGCTCACATCGCTCAAGGCCTTGATGCCACCGAAGTGCATCATCAGGTGTTCCACGGAGAGGACGACTTCCTTGCTCATGGCGCCACTCCTTTACGTGGGGTCACACCGGTACGGCTGATGCGGATCAAACCGCGTGGTCGCCAGATCATCATCACCACCATCAACACACCAAACAGCAGCACGCGGTATTCGCTGAAGCTGCGTAGCAATTCAGGCGCCACGGTCAACACGAAGGCCGCGATGACCACGCCGACCGTCGAGCCCATGCCGCCCAAGACCACGATGGCCAGGATCAGCGCCGACTCGAAGAAGGTGAACGACGACGGGTTGACGAAGCCCTGGTAGCTGGCAAAGAACACCCCGGCCAAACCCGCAGTAGATGCGCCGATGGTGAATGCCGAAAGCTTGACCAGCACGTGGTTCAGGCCCATGGAACGGCAAGCGATCTCATCTTCACGCAAGGCTTCCCAGGCGCGGCCAACCGGCATGCGGGTCAGGCGGTGCTTGATGTACAGCACGGCCAGCACCACCAGGAACAGCACGATGTAGATGAACATGAACTTGATGTTGGGGTTGTAATCGAGGCCGAAGAATTCGTGGAACGGAATCCCACCCTCCTTCGCCTTGCGCCCGAACTCCAGGCCGAGGAAGGTCGGCGAAGGCACCGGCATACCGTTCGGGCCACCGGTGAACGACAGCCAGTTGTTGAGCACCAGGCGGATGATTTCACCGAAGCCCAGAGTCACGATGGCCAGGTAGTCCCCGTGCATTCGCAATACCGGAAACCCGAGTATGCACCCCGCCAGTGCCGCCGCGATGGCGGCCAGGGGCAGCACGCTCCAGAAGCCCAGGCCGAGGTACTGATAACCCAATGCCAGGCCGTAGGCACCGATGGCGTAGAACGCCACGTAACCTAGGTCGAGCAAGCCGGCCAGGCCAACCACGATGTTCAGGCCGAGGCCGAGCAACACGTAGATCAGCCCGAGGATCACCACGGTCAGCAGGTACTTGTTGGCGAAGATCGGGAACACGATGGCGATCACGATCAGTGCCGGAATGATCCAGCGCAGCCGCGACTTGTAGTCCGGTGGCAGTACATGCACGCCGGAGCCACTGCTCTCGAAGCCCTGCAGAATCTTCACGCCCTTGGGGGTTTGCAGGAACAGGCTGAGGGCAAAGCGCCCGGCCATCACGATGGCGACCAAGATGGCCACGCGCGCAGGTTCCAGGTTGAAGCTGTAGCCGTCGAGGACCACGCCGACGATCGGACCGAACACGATCAGCGAAATCAGTCCGGCAAGGATCGTATCGACGACACTTTTCTTGATATCGATAGGTTTGGCAGCAGACATGTTTACACCTTCGCCACAAGTGGGCGACCAAGCAGGCCCTGGGGACGGAAAATCAGAATCACCACCAGCAGGGAGAAACTGAACACGTCTTTGTAGTCAGAGTTGATCAACCCTGAGAACAACGACTCGGAGATACCGAGGATGATCCCGCCCAACATCGCCCCAGGCAGGGAGCCGATGCCGCCGAGTACCGCTGCGGTAAATGCCTTGATGCCGATGATGAAGCCGGCATAGAAGTCGAAGGTGCCGTAATTGAGGGTGATGAGCACACCGGCCAGTGCGGCCATGGCAGCACCGATGACAAACACGTAGGAGATCACGCGGTCGGTGTTGATGCCCAGGATCGAGGCCATCTTGCGGTCTTGCTGGGTCGCGCGGCACATGCGGCCGAGCTTGGTGTACTTGATGATGTAGGTCAGCAATGCCATGCCGGCGAATGCCGCGACCAGGATGAACACTTTGGTGTACGTAAGCTGCACGAAGCCTGTGCCGATATCGACACGCCAGGCCCCGGCCAGCAGGGTTGGGATACCTTGTTGCTTGGCGCCCTGGGCGATCTGCGCGTAGTTCTGCAGGATCAGGGAGATACCGATGGCGCTGATCAGCGGAGCCAGTCGGGTGGAGTTGCGCAGCGGTTTGTAAGCGACACGCTCAATGACCCAGCCGTAAACGCCGGTGACGACCACGGTGAAGATCAGAGTGCCGAGAATGAGCAGCGGGAAGGATTCGATGCCGAAGTAAGCCAGCAGTGCCAGACTGATCGCCGCGAGGTAAGCGGAAATCATATAAACCTCGCCGTGGGCGAAGTTGATCATGCCAATGATGCCATAGACCATTGTGTAGCCGATGGCGATCAGGCCATAGACCGACCCGAGGGTCAGGCCGTTGACCAGTTGCTGCAGGAAAATACCATCCATAACGCAATCTCACGCGGTGAGCACCTGCACACCGGCGGGTGTGCGGCGCTTCTGGAGGAAAAAACAGATCTCGATAACAACACGGGTCCCAATGTGGGAGGGGGTTTGCCCCCGATGCGGTGGGTCAGCTGAACACCTGTTGACTGACACTCCGCGATCGGGAGCAAGCCCCCTCCCACATGGATTACTTCTGCTTTTCCAACTGATGGTATTTGCCGTCTTTATCCCACTGGTAAACCACGTAGTCGGAGATTTTCAGGTCGCCTTTACCGTCCCACTCCTTCTTGCCCATAACGGTCTGGACGGGATTGGCTTTGAGCCATTTGGCCGCGTCTTCGCCCTTGTTGGACTTGGCACCGTTGAAGCCGGCAGCCAGGGCCTGGACCGAGGCGTAGGCGTACAGGGTGTAGCCTTCAGGCTCGGTGCCGTTCTTGCGGAACTCTTCCACCACGGCCTTGCTGTCTGGCAGCAGGCGCGGGTCGGCGCCGAAGGTCATGTACACGCCATCGACGTACTGCTTGCCGCCAGCGGTGGCCACCAGTTCGTCGGTCACGATACCGTCATCGGACATGAACTTGACGTCCTTGAGGCCAGCTTCACGAATCTGGCGAACCAGAGGGCCGGCTTCCGGATGCAGGCCGCCGAAGTAAACGACGTCCGCGCCGGTGGAACGGATCTTGGTGACCAGGGCGCTGAAGTCTTTCTCGCCACGGGTCAGGCCTTCTTCGAGCACCGGCTTGACGCCGCGCTTGGTCAACTGGGCAGCGGTGGCGTCAGCCAGGCCTTTGCCGTAGGTGTCCTTGTCGTTGATCACTGCGACTTTCTTGCCCTTGAGCACGTCGACGATGTAGTCGCCGGCGACGATACCTTGCTGGTCGTCACGGCCGCACATGCGGAACATGGCGCCCAGGCCGCGTTCGGTCACTTGTGGGTTGGTGGAGCCAGGGGTGATGGCGATGATGCCCGCTTCGTCATACACCTCGGACGCCGGGATGGTGTTGGACGAGCAGAAGTGCCCGACCACGCCGATCACCTTATCCTGGTCAGCCAGGCGGTTGGCCACGGCTACGGCTTGTTTTGGCTCACACGCATCGTCACCGGCGACCAGCACGATTTTTTCGCCGTTGATGCCGCCAGCCTTGTTGATGGTATCGGCTGCCGCTTGGGCACCCTTCATGTACTGCTCACCGAAAGCGGCGTTGGCGCCCGTCATCGGCCCCGCTACACCAATCTTCACATCAGCTTGAACAAACGTAGAAACACCCAGCGCCGCTGCAACGGCGAGGGCCAGAAAACCTTTCTTGTAAAACGTCTGGGACATGAGTGGTGCTCCGATATTTTTGATTTTTGGCACTACAACTTGCGTTCAAACTTTTCACTGAAAGCTCAGAGCAAGCCCCGTGCCATTACGTTTTTATTCTTCAAAAAGACACGGTGTCATTGTTATTACAGGCGTTTCGACGCCGCTTGCCAGGACGTGCAACCCTCTAGCCTCGACAGGTGCAACCAGCCACTTAAAAAAGTACAACCGCGACGGGTCGCACCTGCAACCGAATGGATAAACACCCCGCTCCACACCTGTAACAGCGTGCGTAACGGAACTGCACATTTACAGTGCGTGATTGCTACGACCTGCACCAATACAGATTAGTAGCCTGCTAAGAAAATGCAGGCTTCTGAGCGGTATTTCGCTGATCAGATCACGATCCTCAAGCATTGCCCGGCGTGATACAGCGAGAATCCCGCCTCGTACAGGCAACTGCGCAGACCCACTCCGGCCAACGGTTGCATGGGCGCGAAGGGAATCGGCAGCGCTTGGGGATCCTGGTGACACAAGTAGTCGGCGAACGCCTTGCCGACCACACTGCCGGTGGTCACGCCGCGTCCGTTATAGCCCGTGACAGCGACCAGTCCAGGGGCCGGTTCGAACAGGCGCATCAAGTGATCGGGGGTGAACGCGATGCAGCCGGTCCAGGTGAATTCCCACTGCACCGATTTGAGGTACGGGAAGTAGTGTTGCTGCACCCGATCGGCCCACGCCTTGAGGAACCACGTCGGTTTCTGGTTGCCATTGCCCAGGCTGCCGAGCAATAAACGACCATCGGCATCGCGGCGGATACTGCTCAATACCTGACGCGTGTCCCACGATCCCTGGCCGCCAGGGAGAATCTGCTGGGCGGCTTCGTCGGTGAGCGGGGCCGACGCGACCTGGTAGTAATAACCGGGGAAAAAGTTACGCCGCAGCTCGGTCCATTCGCCTTCGGTGTAGGCATTGGAGGCAACGACCACTTGTGCAGCCTGCACTGCCCCGTGCTGGGTCTGAACCGACCAAAGTGCACCTTGGCGCTCCAATTGGGTGACCGGTGAATGGTCAAACAACTGCCCGCCGAGCCCGACCGCAGCATTGGCCAGCCCAGAGGTGTAGGCCATGGGATTCAAGGTGCCCGCACGCCGATCCAGCAAGGCGGCGGCAATTTTTTTAGTGCCGGTGGCTTGCTCGCAGGCCTGACCGGTGAGCAACTCCACTGGCGCGCCACGGCGCTTCCATTGTTCTTCACGACTGCGCAAATCCGCCTCGCCACGGGCGTTGTGCGCCATGTGCAAGGTGCCCTCGCGGCGCAGTTGGCAATCGATGTTGTATTTGTCGATGAGGCTGAACACCAGAGACGGTGCCGCGCCCAACATGCGGTTGAGCTGGCTGCCCACCGCTTCGCCGAAACCGGCTTCGATGTCGTCCGGGGGGATCCATAAACCGGCGTTCACCAGCCCGACATTGCGCCCCGAACCGCCGTGGCCAGTGCGATGAGCCTCCAGCACCGCGACGCTTTTACCCTGTTCCAGCAAGTGAATGGCGGCCGACAATCCGGTGATGCCAGCGCCGATCACGCACACATCCACCTTGACCTCGCCCTTGAGCGCGGCGCGATCCGGCCGGCCAGGGGTGAGGTGTTCCCACAAACACGTTTCGCGTAATGCCATTGCCAGACTCCGGTGAGACCCAACAAACATCTATTCCGAACTGCAAATGAGGTCACATGTGGGAGGGGGCTTGCTCCCGATGGCGGTGTATCAGACAACACTTCAAACCTGATTCACCGCCATCGGGAGCAAGCCCCCTCCCACACTGACCTCACTCCGACTTGAGGAAATCAGTCGAAGGTGATGCCCTGGGCCAGCGGCAATTCCAGCGAGTAGTTCACGGTATTGGTCTGGCGGCGCATATACCCGCGCCACGCATCCGAACCCGACTCACGACCGCCGCCGGTCTCTTTTTCACCGCCAAACGCGCCGCCAATTTCTGCGCCGCTTGGGCCGATATTGACGTTGGCAATGCCGCAGTCACTGCCGACTGCCGACATGAACTGCTCGGCTTCACGCACGTCAGTGGTGAAGATGCACGAGGACAGACCTTGGGGCACCGCGTTGTTCAGGCGCAGGGCTTCGGCGAAGTCGGTGTAGCCGACGACATACAGAATCGGCGCGAAGGTTTCGGTGCACACCACGTCGCTTTGCTCAGGCATCTCCACAATGGCCGGCGACACGTAGTAGGCGTTGGGGAATGTGTCTTCCAACTGGCGCTTGCCGCCGAACACTTTGCCGCCTTCGCTCAGCGCTTGCTCCAGCGCGTCCTGCATATTGTCGAAACCGTGCTTGTCGATCAGCGGGCCGATCAGGTTGCCTTCCAGCGGGTGGCCGATGCGCACTTTGGAATAGGCGGCCTTGAGGCGAGTGACGATTTCTTCCTTGACCGATTCATGGGCAATCAGGCGGCGCAGGGTGGTGCAGCGCTGGCCGGCGGTGCCGACGGCGCTGAACAGAATGGCGCGCACGGCCATGTCCAGGTCGGCGCTTGGGCCGAGGATCATCGCGTTGTTGCCGCCCAGTTCCAGGATGCTGCGAGCGAAACGTGCGGCGACTTTCGGCGCCACTTCGCGGCCCATGCGCGTACTGCCGGTGGCGCTGATCAACGCCACACGCGGGTCATCCACCAGCGCGGCGCCTGCATCGCGACCACCGATGATGACTTGGCTCAGATACTCAGGGGCGCCGTCGAATTTCTTCAGCACGCGCTCGAACAGCGCCTGGCAAGCCAGAGCCGTGAGCGGGGTCTTTTCCGAGGGTTTCCAGATCACGGCGTTGCCGCACACCAGGGCCAGGGCGGTGTTCCATGCCCACACGGCGACCGGGAAGTTGAAGGCGCTGATGACGCCGACCACGCCCAGCGGGTGCCAGGTTTCACGCATGTGGTGGCCTGGGCGCTCGGAAGCGATGGTCAAGCCGTACAACT
This sequence comes from Pseudomonas sp. RIT357, assembly GCF_000632245.1. Classification (NCBI taxonomy): domain Bacteria; kingdom Pseudomonadati; phylum Pseudomonadota; class Gammaproteobacteria; order Pseudomonadales; family Pseudomonadaceae; genus Pseudomonas; species Pseudomonas sp. RIT357. Next base: position 313,217 of record NZ_JFYX01000046.1, on the reverse strand, counting down.
GACGCGACAGACCGACCGCGAAATCGCAGATGTCGATCATTTCCTGCACTTCACCCAAGCCTTCCTGGGTGATCTTGCCCGCTTCCCAGGACACCAGCTCGCCCAGGTCGGCCTTGTATTCGCGCAGCACGTCGCCGAATTGGCGCACCAGCTCACCGCGACGCGGCGCTGGAACTTTGCGCCAGGCGTCGAATGCATGCTCGGCGCGACTGACCTGTTGCTCCACCTCGGCGGCACCTTCCCAATGCACACTGCCGATTTGGCTGCCATCAATCGGCGAATGCACGGGCTGTTTGCCCGTCTGGTACAGCGACGGGTTCACCCCGAGACGATCAAGCAATGCGGCAACCATGGGTCACTCCTTCAAACTGCAAACAGAAAATTCGCGCCGCGGCGCGCACGGCGATCCAGACCTTATTTGTAGCTGGCTCAAGACTTGCCAACAAACGACGATTAGGCGAGATATCATTCCGTTTATTCATGCAAAGCATAAAAAGAGGCACGCCGTGCTGAACAAAAGACATTTGCCCTCGATCACCGCCCTGCAGTGTTTCGAAGCAGCCACCCGCCACCTGAGCTTCACCCGCGCCGCCGAGGAGTTGAACCTCACGCAAAGCGCGGTCAGCAAACAGGTGGCGCAGTTGGAAGAGCTGCTGCAACACCTGCTGTTTCGCCGCGTGCGTCGCCGCTTGCAGATGACCCCGGCGGGCGACCTGTACCTGGTGGAAGTGCGCAAGATCCTCACGCAAGTGGAGATGTCCACCCACTACCTGCGCTCCTACGGCGGCGAGACCGAAGTGCTGCGCGTGTCCACGCCTTACACCTTCGGCGCGCGCTGGCTGGTGCCGCGCCTCAAGGGTTGGCGGTTGCGCCATCCGCAGATCCACCTGGACCTGTGCAACGAGCAGGAGCCGGACGAACTGCTGCAAGGCAAGGCCGACATGGCCTTCTACTTCGGCCAGGGCTCGCGCCCCGGCACCGAGAGCCTGAAGCTGTTCAGCGAAGAACTGGTGCCGGTGTGTGCACCGGAAAGTCTGCCCGCGAAGCCCTTCAACGACCCCACGCAACTGAGCGAACTGGTGCTGCTGCAAAACGCCTCACGCCCCCAGGGCTGGCATGACTGGTTCGCCGATCAGGGTTATCACACCGAGCACAGCTACCACGGGCCGCGTTTCGACACCTTTTATATGTGCATTCGAGCGGCGCAGGTAGGCTGCGGTGTAGCGCTGCTGCCGCGGTTTCTGGTGGAAGAAGAACTGGCCGACGGCAAGTTGGTGATCCCCTGGCAGCACGCGATGCCGAGCCAGGATGCGTATTACCTGGCCTATCCCGAGCATTCGGCGGAAGTGCCCAAGGTGCGCGAGTTTGTGAAGTGGATGATGGAGCAGGTTCTTTAGTGCCTGGAATACCGCCATCGGGGCAAGCCCCCTCCCACATTTGAAACACATTCCAAGTGTGGGAGGAGGCTTGCCCCCGATGACGCCAGTGGCCTCACTGAAAAAATCACTGGCAAAACCCCACAGGTCTATGCGCCACTAGCCCCCTTCCTTAATTGTGCGTAAAGGCCGGCGCCCATCGCCGACCCGTCTGGAGATTCCCGTTATGAGCGAGAGTGTGTTTGCCGATCGCATCGTGCAGAACCTGCTCGACACCGACTTCTACAAGCTGACCATGATGCAGGCGGTGCTGCACAACTACCCCAACGTGGAAGTTGAATGGGAATTCCGTTGCCGTAACAGCGAGGACCTGCGCCCGTACCTGGCGGAGATTCGCTACCAGATCGAACGCCTCGCCGAGCTGAGCCTGAGCCCGGACCAACTGGGCTTCCTGGAACGCATCAGCTTTATGAAGCCGGACTTCCTGCGCTTCCTCGGGCTATTCCGCTTCAACCTGCGTTATGTGCAGACCGGCATCGAGAACGGCGAGTTGTTTATCCGCCTGCGCGGGCCGTGGCTGCATGTGATCCTGTTTGAAGTGCCGATGCTGGCCATCGTCAGCGAAGTGCGTAACCGCTACCGCTACCAGACCGTGATCCTCGAACAGGCCCGCGAGCAGTTGTACCGCAAGTTCGATTGGCTGACGGCGAATGCCAGCAGCGAGGAACTGTCGGAGCTGCAAGTGGCCGATTTCGGCACGCGCCGACGCTTTTCGTACCGGGTGCAGGAAGAAGTGGTCAATGTGCTCAAGCATGACTTCCCCGGGCGCTTTGTCGGCACCAGCAACGTGCACCTGGCCCGCGAGCTGGACATGAAGCCCCTGGGTACCATGGCCCACGAATGGATCATGGCCCACCAGCAACTCGGCCCACGCCTGATCGACAGCCAGATCGCCGCCCTCGATTGCTGGGTCCGCGAATACCGTGGCCTGCTGGGCATCGCCCTGACCGATTGCATCACCACCGACGCGTTCCTCGGCGACTTCGACTTGTACTTCGCCAAGCTGTTCGACGGCCTGCGCCACGATTCTGGGGACCCGGTGCAGTGGGCGGAAAAAGCCATCGCTCACTACCACAAGCTGGGTATCGAGCCGATGAGCAAAACCCTGGTGTTCTCCGACAGCCTGTCGCTGCCCAAGGCCTTGGAGATTTTCCGTGCGCTGCGCGGTCGCATTAATGTGAGCTTCGGCATCGGCACCAACCTGACCTGCGATATTCCAGGGGTGGAACCGATGAGCATCGTGCTTAAAATGACCGCCTGCAACGGCCAGCCCGTCGCCAAAATCTCCGATGAAGCGGGCAAGACCCACTGCACCGACCCGAATTTTGTTGCCTATTTGCGTCACGTTTTTAAAGTACCTGCCATTTCCAGCAAGGAGTGAATCATGCAAGCCGTACAGCGCGAGATTGCTGAACAGCTCAAGGTGCAAGCGCCGTTCAACGACCAAGCCGCCCTTGAGGCCGAGGTTGCCCGACGCGTGACCTTTATCCAGGACTGCCTGCGCAATTCCGGACTCAAAACGTTGGTGCTGGGCATCAGTGGTGGCGTCGATTCCCTGACCGCCGGCCTGTTGGCCCAGCGCGCGATGCAGGAACTGCGCGCCAGCACCGGTGACGAGGCGTACCGCTTTATTGCCGTGCGCCTGCCCTACGAAACCCAGTTCGACGAAATCGACGCCCAGGCATCGGTGGACTTTATCGAGCCCGACGAGCGCCACACCGTGAACATCGGCCCGGCGGTGAAAGCCCTGGCCAGTGAAGTGGCGGCGTTTGAAGGCAAGGCGGCGGTGTCCCGTGACTTCGTGCTTGGCAACACGAAGGCGCGCATGCGGATGGTGGCGCAATACACCATCGCCGGCGCGGCCGGTGGTTTGGTGATCGGCACCGACCATGCGGCGGAAGCGGTGATGGGGTTTTTCACCAAGTTCGGTGACGGTGCATGCGATCTGGCGCCGTTGAGCGGGCTGGTAAAAAACCAGGTACGCGCGATTGCACGGCACTTTGGCGCGCCGGAGTCGTTGGTGGAGAAGGTGCCGACGGCCGACCTTGAAGACCTGTCGCCAGGTAAGCCGGATGAAGCGTCACATGGCGTGACGTATGCCGAGATCGATGCGTTCCTGCACGGTGAGCCGGTGCGCGAAGAGGCGTTCAGGATTATCTGCGAGACCTATCGCAAGACTGAGCACAAGCGGGTGATGCCGTTTGCGCCGTGAGGTGAGCCAGATATTTTTGTGTTGATTGGCAGGCCGCTATCGGGAGCAAGCCCCCCTCCCACATTTGATCGCATTCTCATGTTAGAACTCGGTCAAGTGTGGGAGGGGGCTTGCTCCCGATAAACGATAACGCGGTCTTATTTGACGACCACAGTGCCTTTCATCATCGAGATGTGGCCTGGGAACGAGCAGAAGAACGCGTAGTCCGTACCAGCAGCCAGCTTGGAAACATCGAAAGTCACGGAATCTTTCTCGCCGGCACCGATCAGCTTGGTGTGGGCGATGATGCGGTCGTCACCCTCTTTCAGGTAGTTCTTGTCGATGCCAGCGGCCATGCCGTCAGTGGCAACCGGTTGCATGTTGGCGGCAGTGGTCAGCACCCAGTTATGGCCCATGACGTTTTTCGGCAAGCTGCCCGAGTGTTCCAGGTTCACGGTGAACGTCTTGCAGCTCTTGTCGATCACGATTTCCTTGGTGTTGAAGGACATCTGATCGGTGGAGTCGACGGTGACATTGCACTCTGCGGCAAACAACTGGCCACTGGCCAAAGTCAGCAGGGAAACAGCAACGAGTTTGGCAAACATGTGAATCTCCAAGGCAGGGTTTATAAAACGCGGATTGCGGTAAGGGTGCCTCAAGCAGGCTTGAATTCTTATGATCTGAATCAACAGATTGTATACAACTTTAGGCTATCAGACTTATCAACACAATCTACCAGCCAAAGTAGCAGTACCTGCCTATGATCGGCCCATCACCCACTGGAGTCCGAACCATGCGCCTCAATCACCTGTTCAATGGCCTGCTGGCCGCGTACGCCTGCGGTAAGTGAAGGCAAAGCGCCCCTTGAAGCTGCTACCATGTCGTCACAAGGCAGCTGCGCGCCGCCACCCTCACCTTCGACCCTAGAGGATCGCCCATGGCCAAACCTAATTACTCCTTCGCCAAACGTCAGAGAGACTTGGCCAAGGAACAGAAGAAAGAGGAAAAACTGCAACGCAAGAAAGCCGCTGTCGATGAAGAAGCGGGCGCACTGAACCCGGACGCGGAAGGTGAAGTGGCAGCAGACGAGACCGAAACCCCGAAAGACCCGGCTGAATAAATTCTGTTGTGGTGAGCAGGCCCCCCCTGTCTCACCACACTCCACCGTTATTCCAGCGGCATCACCGTCACCCGCACCTCCGGGTCATGGTTACCTCCCCCCAGAATTACCCCACGCAACGGCGACACATCGGAAAAGTCCCTGCCCCAGGCCAAGGTGATGTGCTCCAGTGCCGGCTGCACATTGTTCGTCGGATCAAAATCTACCCAGCCTGACACCGGGCAAAACACCGATACCCACGCGTGGGACGCATCAGCACCGATCAGCCGTGGCTGGCCGGGCGGTGGCTGGGTGAGCAGGTAGCCGCTGATATACCGCGCAGCCAAGCCCCGCGAGCGCAGGCAGGCGAGCATCAGGTGGGCGAAGTCCTGGCACACGCCACGGCGGCGTTCCAGCACTTCCACCAGCGGTGTGGCGACTTGGGTCGCTTCGGCATCGAAGGTGAATTCACTGAAAATCTTTTCCATCAGCGCCTGCACGCCCAACAACAAGGGCTCGCCAGGGGGAAAACAACTTTCGGAGAACTCGACGAAGGTTTTTTTCAGGTGCACGTAGGGTGATTCAAAGCGATACCGACAGGCTTCGATTCGCTCAGGGGTCATCGGCTGGCTGCTGTAGGTCAGGCTGTCACGGGTCTGATCCCAGGCCGGCGACTGCCGAAAATCCAGTACAGGCCGCGCCAGCACCTCCACGGTCAGCCCAGCGTTGACCAGCAATTCATCGTGAGGCCGCTCGAACGCCAGGCGGGTGATCGGGTTGCCGTATACATCCAGCTCATCGCGGCGCGAGGTCGGCTCCGGGCTGATATCCAGTTGTTGCGACGTGCAGCGCTGCCAGGCACAGGGTCGTGGCCATAAGTGCGCCAACTGCTGGGCCAGGGACACCGGGCTGTCGTAGTGGTAGTGGGTATCGTGGAAAATCTGATAGCGCGCGCTCATTACACCGACACCGTTTGCTGGCTGACATCATCCACATGGGCAAAATGGCGCAACGCGAGGCGATCCGACACTTGCCCGCTTTCATCGGCCACCGCTTGCAGCAGGTCGGCCAGGCCGTCCAACGCAGCACGTACGCTGGACTCGCCAAACAACGGGTTCTCCAGGCAACTCAAGTCGAAACGCGCCAGGCGCTCCACCAAGGGCGCCAGGCCCGTTTCCCGTGGCACACCAAAATCATCATTAAGACGACGCAAAGTGCGACTGACCAATTTGAGCTGGAACAGCACGGCATGGGGGTTCTGCTCGTCGAGCAGCAACAGGTCGAGCACCGGAATCAACTGTGGCACCGCCAAGTAGCGCGAGCGGTATGTGATGCTGCTGTTGCCCAACTCCAGCAACCACTCCAGCCCCGCCTGATCGAACACCGCGACGCCACGCAGGAATGCCGCCAGGCTGCTGCTTAAGAATTGCAGGCGTTCTATGCGCCGGCCCATCATCAGGAAACGCCAGCCTTCGTCGCGGGTCATGTCGTCCAGGGCAAACCCGGACAGCGCCGCCAAGGACATCACCAGGCGGTTGAGAAAATCCAGCAACTCGCCAAAGTCCGGCGCTTCACTTTCCAGCTCCATGGCTTCACGTTGCAGCTCCACCAAGGCCTGCCAGTTCTCGCGGGACAACTTGCCACGCACCTGGGACGCTGCCCACTGCAAGCGTTGCAGGTTGGCGCGCAGGCTCGATGGCCAGTCATCGCCGAGCAACGCTGCAAGCAGACGCTCCGGCAGTTCGCCCTCTTCCGGCAGCAGGCGCAGGTTTTCGCCCAGCTCCACCGCCGCCAGCAACGCCAAGGGATCGTCGCCGTCGACATAACGCGCCAGCACGATTCGCAACCAGCGCGCGCTGTCATCGCAGCGCTCGCAGTAACGGCCAAACCAGAACAGGTTTTCCACCACCCGCGACGGCAGATAAGGATCGCGGCGCACCAGGTCATGGGCACCAATCGTGCGCTGGGCACGCCACTGCTCACCACCGGGGGCGCGTTCGCCGAGCACCCAGGTGTCTTTGCTCGCACCGCCGCGTTGCATCGACACCACTTCGGCATCGGCCTCAGCAGCCACACGGGTCAGGCCCCCGGGCAATACGCGATAGCCCTCGTTACTGGCCACGGCGTAAACACGCATACCAATGGCACGGTGCTGCAGGTGGTCATCCACGGTGTGCCACACCGGTGCCTGGGACAGTTGCGCCAGCTCCTGGGCGACGTAGGCGTACGGCCGCGCACGCATGCGTTCGGCCAGGGCCTCGCGTTGCTCGTCGTTCAGATCGCGGCCAAACACCGGGGCGAAACTCTGCGAGGGGAACGCGGGTTTGATCAGCAGCTCCGGCAGTTTTTCCAAGGCTTCGGCGAGCACCGGTGCTTCACCGCACCACCAGGTGGCGATGGACGGCAGGATCAGTTCTTCGCCGAACAAAAACTCGTTGATTTTCGGCAGGAAACCCAGCAACCCGGGCGACTCCAGCACGCCGCTGCCCAAGGCATTGGCCACCAGCACATTGCCCTGGCGCACCGCATCCAACAGGCCCGGCACGCCGAGGGCCGAGTCGGTGCGCAGTTCAAGCGGGTCGCAGAAGTCGTCGTCCAGGCGCCGCATGATCGCGTGCACCCGGCGCAGACCGCTGAGGGTTTTGAGGAACACGGTGCTGTCGCGCACGGTGAGGTCGCCACCTTCCACCAGCGGATAGCCGAGCTGGCGCGCCAGGTAGAGATGTTCGAAGTAGCTTTCGTTGAAGCGGCCTGGGGTGAGCAGCACGATCAGCGGTGTCTGGTCATCGCCGGGCGCCTGGCGGACCAAGGTTTCCTGGAGCGTGCGGAAGAAACCGGTGAGGTGCTGCACCTGCAAGTCACGGTACAAGTCCGGGAAGGCGCGAGACACGATGGTGCGATTTTCCAACGCATAACCGGCGCCCGATGGGGCCTGGGTGCGGTCGGCCGTCACCCACCAACGACCATCCGGAGTGCGCGCCAGGTCCACCGCGTACAGATGCAGGAAAGCACCGTCGGGGGGCTGGATACCCTGGCATGGCCACAGGAAATTGTTATGCCCGAACACCAGCTCCGCCGGCAGCAAGCCTTCTTTGATCAAGCGTTGCGGGCCATACAGATCAGCGAGCACGGCATTGAGCAGGCGCGCCCGCTGGGCGATACCGGCCGACAGGTGGTGCCATTCATCCGCCGCCAACACATGGGGCAGCAGGTCCAGTTCCCACGGACGATCGGCGCCCTTGGGGTCGGCATAGACGTTGTAGGTCACGCCGTTTTCCTGGATCTGCCGCGTCAGCAGCGCCTGGCGCTGGGCCAACTGCGCGGGGGTGCTGCGTTGCAGGTGATCAAGCAAGCGCCGCCAATGAGCACGCACCGCGCCGCTGTCATCCAGCAGTTCGTGATAAGTGCCCGCGGTCAGCGGGTAACGGTCGAGCAAGTCGGACATGGAACGCTCGGCAGAGGCAAAGGGGCTCAGATTACCCTAACAAACACTGCAAATCCCTCTGTGGTTTCCAGGCTTTGTGGTGAACGGGCTTGCCCCGCGCGAGGCATGCTCGCTCACTACATTATCTGGAGTCACAGTTGGATAGGGCTCAGTCATTTTTATTGGGGAAACGCCGCAGATCCAGGGTCATAGGGAATTCGTCATTGATCACAACACTCGGTACGGTGAGCTTCCCAGGCGTGTGGCCGAGACGGAAAAACCGCGCCATGCGCCGGCTCTCAGCCTCATTGGCGTTCACCGGTAAGCTGTCGTAATTGCGCCCGCCCGGATGCGCGACGTGGTACTGGCAACCGCCCAACGAGCGTTGCATCCAAGTGTCCAGTAGGTCGAACACCAGCGGCGCATGGACCGGGATGGTCGGTTGCAAACAGTTGGCCGGTTGCCAGGCGCGGTAACGCACGCCAGCGACAAACTCGCCGACTCGCCCGGTCGGTTGCAGCGGCACTGGGATGCCATTGCAGGTCAACAGGTAGCGGTGCGGTGGCAACCCGCTCAACTTCACTTGCAGGCGCTCCAGGGACGAATCCACATAGCGCACCGTGCCGCCCGCTGCGCCCTCTTCGCCCAGTACATGCCAAGGTTCCAGAGCCTGGCGCAGTTCCAGTTCGATACCGCTGACGGCATAGTCGCCGACCTTGGGGAAACGGAACCCCAAATGCGCGGCGAACCATTCGGCACGCAGTGGGTAGCCGGCGGCGTTGAGTTCGACGATCACGTCGGCAAAGTCCTGCTCGATAAAGTGCGGCAGCAAAAAGCGGTCATGCAACTCGGTGCCCCAGCGCGCCAGTTTCGGCGGTGCGTAAGGCTCACGCCAGAACCGCGCCACCAGCGCCCGCAGCAGCAGTTGCTGAGTCAAACTCATGCGCGCGTGGGGCGGCATTTCAAAGGCACGCAGCTCCAACAGGCCCAGGCGGCCGGTGGCGCCGTCGGGCGAGTAAAGCTTGTCGACGCAGAATTCGGCGCGGTGAGTGTTGCCCGTCACGTCGATCAGCAGGTTGCGCAGCAGGCGGTCCACCAGCCAGGGCGGGCACTCCTCGCCGGGCTCGGGCATTTGCGCGAAAGCGATTTCCAGCTCATACAGCGCGTCGTTACGCGCCTCATCCACTCGCGGCGCCTGGGACGTCGGGCCGATAAACAAGCCAGAAAACAGGTAGGACAGTGACGGGTGGTTATGCCAGTAGCTGATCAGGCTGCGCAGCAAATCAGGGCGACGCAGAAACGGTGAATCCTTGGGCGTCGCGCCCCCGAGCACAAAGTGGTTACCACCACCGGTGCCAGTGTGGCGCCCGTCGATCATGAATTTTTCGGTGGTCAGGCGGGTCTGTCGCGCCTCTTCATAGAGAAACTCGGTGCGCTCGACCAACTCATCCCACGTGGCGGACGGCTGCACGTTTACCTCAATCACACCCGGATCCGGCGTCACCCGGAAGTTGCTCAGGCGCATATCGAACGGCGGTTCGTAGCCTTCCAACAGCACCGGGCAGTGCAGCTCTTCGGCAGTGGCTTCGATGGCGGCAACCAGTTCCAGGTAATCCTCGACGCGCTCCAGCGGCGGCATGAACAGGTACAGGCGCCCTTCCCGTGCTTCGGCGCACAGTGCGGTGCGGGTCAGCCAGTCAGCGGACTCGTCGACCTCGGGCACTCGCTCATCGCTCGGCGCTGCTTCGCCGTGGCTTTGCAGTTGGGCACTGGTTGGCAGTTCCGGCTGATCCTGATTAGGGTCGGTGGGGTGCACGAACGGATACTCCGCCGCCGTCACCCACGGCTGCGAGGCCAACGGCAGGCGATAGCCAAGCGGTGAATCCCCCGGTACCAGGCGGCAGTGGTTATCGCGCAGGTACCAACGCCCACTTTGCCAGCGGTCATTCGCGGCCGTACGTGCCAGCGGCAGCACCTGGCCGATGACTTTATCCAGGCCCTGGCTGAACACTTTGCGCAGGCGTTCGCGCTCTAGGTCGTCGCTCAAGCGCGGGTCCTGGGCGGTGACGTTCTGAGGCAACGCACCTTCGCGCCACAGGTAGTAAAAATTGTCTTCGAAGGCCGGGAATACAAAACGCGCCGGCAACTTGAGGCGTTCGGCAACACTGGCCAGGAAGCGCCCGGCCAGCACGCCATCGGCACCGTAGTCCTCTTGCTCATCGGCAATCAGTGCACTGTTGTGCCAGATCGGCACGCCGTCGCGGCGCCAGTAACAGTTGAGCGACCAGCGCGGCAGTTGCTCGCCGGGGTACCACTTGCCCTGGCCGAAGTGCACCAGGCCCTTGGGTGCATAGTGCTTGCGCATGCGCTGAAACAGTTCGGCGGACAGGCGGCGTTTGTCGGGGCCAAGGGCCGCGGTGTTCCACTCGGCGCCGTCAGGGTCGTCGATGGACACAAAGGTCGGCTCACCGCCCATGGTCAGGCGCACGTCGTCCTTGAGCAGGTCGCCGTCGATCTGCCGGCCCAGGGCCTGGATCGCCAGCCATTGCTCTTCGGTGTACGGCTTGGTCACCCGCGGGGCTTCCCAAATGCGCTCTACCGACATCTCGTGGGTGAATTCACACTCGCACGGTTCCACCAGCCCGCTGATCGGCGCGGCAGACGATGGATCGGGACTGCAGGCCAACGGGATATGCCCTTCACCGGCAAACAATCCGGAGGTTGCATCCAGCCCAATCCAGCCGGCGCCGGGCAAATACACCTCGCACCAGGCATGCAGGTCGGTGAAGTCCACCTCAGTGCCGGACGGGCCATCCAGGGCTTTGACGTCGGCGGTCAGCTGGATCAGATAGCCGGACACAAACCGCGCCGCCAGCCCCAGATTGCGCAGCAACTGCACCAACAACCACGCCGAGTCGCGGCAGGAGCCGGAGGCGTTTTCCAGGGTGAACTCCGGGGTTTGCACGCCAGGTTCCATGCGGATCAGGTAACCGATATCGGTGGCCAAACGCTGATTGAGCCCCACCAGGAAGTCCACGGCGGGCAGTGGCGTGCGGTCGATGCCGGCCAGGTAGGCGGCAAACTTCGGCGTCAGCGGCAGGGTTTCCAGGTACGGCGCCAGCTCGCGCTGCTCATCGGCGGCGTAGCTGAAGGGGATTTTTTCGGCGTAGGGCTCAAGGAAAAAGTCGAACGGGTTGAACACCGCCATCTCGGCGACCAGGTCAACCTCAATGCGCAGTTCATCGGTCTTTTCCGGGAACACCAGACGCGCCAGGTAATTGCCCTGGGGGTCCTGCTGCCAATTGATGAAATGCTGCTCGGGCAGCACTTTCAGTGCGTAGGACAAAATCCGCGTGCGGCTATGGGCCGCCGGACGTAAGCGCACGATCTGTGGCCCGAGTTCGACGGCACGGTCGTAGCGGTAATGCGTAACGTGGTGCAACGCGACATGAATCGACACGGCGGCCTCCTGCGAGCCAGGGCATGAACACAACGCGCGCAAGACTTATGCCAGAGCGGCAGCCATTGCGCTTTATCGTAAGACCCGGTGCAGTACAGCACCAAAACGGCGCCATCGTAGGTGCCGTGGTGCGAGGGTTGCACATATTTGTGGCGAGCGTGTGCAAACAGGTGGCGAATCTACCCAGTCAGCCGCGCTTACCCTTCGCGATCACCGCCTGGCGCAGGTGGCGTATTTCGAAGAGCTTTTGGCGCATTTCACGATGGCGCTTGCTGTTAAGCAGCAATAACCCCAGCAACGGAAACAGCACGGCCGAGCCATAGACCCAGCCATTGAGGCCGTATTGAATCATCGGCAGTACGAACAATAGGCAGGCGACCAAATACCCCGCGACGAGCCGCGTCGCCCAGGGATACCCGCGCGCAATCATGACATTGCCAAAAACCAGCACCGCCACCAGCACCAGGATGGCGCCTCCCGAATAGCTGGACTTGAGGGCAGGATCGACACCGCGCAGATACGTCACGCCGGCCATGGACACCGCAGCCGAACCGGAGAAGATCGCCATGAAAATAGTGCCCATGAACACCGGGAAATATCGGGCCAGGAATCCGCCCATATCGGGAAAGCCGTTCATTCCGTCAGATCCTCGTACAGGCCGATAGCAATAGTTTCGGCCGTGCCCACGTGGCCGGTTCGATGGCTGCCCCAGATCCCCAACAGCCCCCCGATGGCATCCTTGAGCTGAGTCAGTGTGGCATGCCGGATTTCGGTGGAGCTGTAGCTCTTGGTCAACGTGCCGGCGCGCTGCTGCAATTTAAGCAACTTGGGGGTCAGGCTGGGGTCTTTCAGGCTCAGCAGTTCTTTGGTCAGCTTCTTGCGTTCCTGGCGGCTCAGGCCCTTGAGCAACTCGTACCAACTTTTGCCCAACGCAGCTGCTTTGTTGGCCTTGAGCAACCGAATCGTGGTCAAGGCACCTGTTCCGATACCCACCAACGAAGCCGCATCGAGAAGGGGGGAAACGGCGCCGTACCATGCGGCGTCATCCATGCGGTCGTTGGCATCGGGATCAAGCACTTCGTTATAAGTGCGCGCCACACCAAACCCGCATTGAGCGCTGCTGGCCAATGCCGCCGTGATGCCAATGCCGACCACAAACGCGCTGGCACCGGCGGTGAACGGCACCGCGACGCTGCCGCTGAATACCACGATCCAACCGATCACCGCGGCGCTACAGGAAAGGCCCATGTCAAACGCTTCCTTCTGGAGGCGCCCTTCCCGGGGATCGGTCTTCACCTGCTCCACAAACTGTGCGGGCGAGATGTACTTCTGCGCCTCGCGCAAGATGATGCGCTTGGGTTTGATGCTGCAGATCGGCTTGAATTCGCGCAGGGTGATGACGTTGAAGTCGGCGTCGATGTACACAACGCCCGCGCCGACGATGCCGGGGTCGGCGTCGATGGCAGCGAACAGGCGCGGTAGGTTGATCTGGCTTTCGATGCGCTGGCGCGCCATGAACTGCGAACGGTTGAAGTCCATGCCGATGCCGGCCAGGGGGTTGCCCATGGGGTGTTCTTCCTTGAAGGGGTGGAGACCGAACTGACGCTATCGGGGGCAAGCACCTCCCACATGTGATGTGTGAATACATTCAAAAAGTGGGAGGGGGCTTGCCCCCGATAGCGATTTAATGGGCGCCACCTTAACAAACAGACTCCCCACCGCCTAGAAAGCAAAACGCCAGCACGAGGCTGGCGTTTTACATAGTCAAGCGGCGATCAACGCGGCACAACCGGCTTACGCGCGGGCTTGCCGCCCTTGCCCTTGGCCGCATCGCTGCGCTCTTTGGCCGCCTGTTTGTTACGTGCCTGGGCCGCGGCCTTGGCTTGCTCACGCTTGTCCCACGGGTTGCTGCCATCGCTGCCACGAGGCGGCAGGCCAGTATGCTGAGTGAGGATCTTGGTGGTGGTTTCCTTGGCGACCTTATGGCTGCCGACCGGCGTCGAATTCTTGCGACGGGCGCTCTGGTAGCTGTCGGTGCTCGGCTGGTGCAGCGGGATCAGTTGGTCCTTGCCCGGCCCGATCAGGTCGGCACGGCCCATGCGGGTCAACGCTTCACGCAGCATCGGCCAGCCTTTCGGGTCGTGATAGCGAAGGAATGCTTTGTGCAGACGGCGCTGCTCCTCGCTCTTGACGATGGTCACCGCGTCGCTCTTGTAGGTGACCTTGCGCAGCGGGTTCTTGCCCGAATGGTACATCGCGGTGGCTGTGGCCATCGGCGACGGGTAGAACGCCTGCACCTGGTCGGCACGGAAGCCGTTGCCCTTGAGCCACAGGGCCAGGTTCATCATGTCTTCATCGGTGGTGCCTGGGTGGGCGGCGATGAAGTACGGGATCAGGTACTGCTCCTTGCCCGCTTCCTTGGTGTACTTCTCGAACATGCGCTTGAACTTGTCATAGCTGCCGATGCCCGGTTTCATCATCTGATTGAGCGGACCTTCCTCGGTGTGTTCCGGGGCGATCTTGAGGTAGCCACCGACGTGGTGCGTTACCAACTCTTTCACATATTCCGGCGACTCGACCGCGAGGTCGTAGCGCAGGCCGGAAGCGATCAAAATCTTCTTCACACCCGGCAAGGCTCGGGCGCTGCGATACAGCTGGATCAACGACGAATGGTCGGTGTTCAGGTTCGGGCAGATACCAGGGAACACGCACGACGGCTTGCGGCACGCGGATTCGATTTCCGGGCTCTTGCAGGCGATGCGGTACATGTTCGCGGTCGGGCCGCCAAGGTCGGAGATCACGCCGGTAAAACCAGGCACCTTGTCGCGGATCTCTTCGATCTCGCGGATGATCGACTCTTCGGAACGGTTCTGGATGATGCGGCCTTCGTGCTCGGTGATTGAGCAGAAGGTGCAGCCGCCGAAGCAGCCACGCATGATGTTCACCGAGAAGCGGATCATGTCGTAGGCCGGGATTTTTTCCTTGCCATACGCCGGGTGCGGGACGCGTGCGTACGGCATGCCGAACACGTAGTCCATTTCTTCGGTGGTCATCGGGATGGGAGGCGGATTGAACCATACGTCGACTTCACCGTGCTTCTGCACCAGGGCGCGGGCGTTGCCTGGGTTGGTTTCCAGGTGCAACACGCGGTTAGCGTGGGCATAGAGCACCGCGTCACCACGGACTTTTTCCACCGATGGCAGGCGGATCACGGTCTTGTCGCGGGTCATGCGCGGGCTGGCCAGGATCTGCACGACCTTGGCTTCTTCCGGGTCATCAACCGGACCCTTTTCCTGCTCGATGGCGCAGGCCTGGGTGTCCTGTGTGTTGACGTACGGGTTGATGATCTTGTCGACCTTGCCCGGACGGTCGATGCGGGTGGAGTCCACCTCGTACCAGCCTTCGGGCGTGTCACGGCGAATGAACGCGGTGCCGCGCACATCGGTGATGTCTTCGATCTTGTGACCCCACGACAGGCGCTGGGCGACTTCGACGATGGCCCGCTCGGCGTTGCCGTACAGCAGGATATCGGCGGTGGCGTCGATCAGGATCGAGTTGCGCACACGGTCCTGCCAGTAGTCGTAGTGGGCGATGCGGCGCAGGGAGGCTTCGATGCCACCGAGTACGATCGGCACGTTCTTGTACGCTTCCTTGCAACGCTGGCTGTACACCAGGCTCGCACGGTCCGGGCGTTTGCCAGCCATGCCGCCTGGAGTGTAGGCGTCGTCGGAACGGATTTTCTTGTCGGCGGTGTAGCGGTTGATCATCGAGTCCATGTTGCCGGCCGCGACGCCGAAGAACAGGTTCGGCTCGCCGAGCTTCATGAAGTCGTCTTTGGACTGCCAGTTCGGCTGGGCAATGATCCCGACGCGGAAGCCTTGGGACTCCAGCAGCCGGCCGATGATGGCCATACCGAACGACGGGTGATCCACGTAGGCATCACCAGTGACGATGATGATGTCGCAGGAATCCCAGCCAAGCTGATCCATCTCCTCCCTGCTCATGGGCAGGAATGGCGCAGGACCGAAACATTCGGCCCAGTACTTGGGATAGTCAAATAACGGCTTGGCTGTTTGCATGACGGTGACCGGTGTTGAGATGAAAAATCGCGGGCGCGGAATATAGCACAAATTTTGACCAATTCCGACGGTAATGGTCGGCTTTTAAACCGGCGATCTGCCGCTCCCGTATTCACCCTAGTTAATCAAGCACATACGGGGCTATTCCACTAACTCATCGGCAAAAACATCCTCGATAGGCTGGTTTCAATCAACCACAGCCCCTGGTGGCCCAGCCCATGAATACACGCCCCACCCCACCACCACGCCGCCCTCTCCTGACGGCACATCACGCGATGATAGGGCCTCAGTTGCCGTCCTGGCTGCGTCAGGCACCCGCCTCGCAGCTCAAGGATTTTCGCGACTGCCTGATCAACAGCAACCTGGCCCGGCACGACCTCAAAGCGCTGCTGGGCGAGATCCAAAGCCCTGAAGACTTTGCCCGCCCCCGCTTGCGCGCGGCACTGACTGCGCAGTTTTTCACGCTGATTGCCGACGAAAACGCGATCCTAGTGCGCGAATGGAAAAACCATCACCTGCTCGGGCTGATAAAAACCCATGCCAGAACCACCCGGCAGACGCTGCTAGAGGCGGCCCTGCAGAACTTCGAAGCCTCTGAAGCGCAAGAAGGCGGCATGGAAACCGGCACGGCAATTTATAACCTCACGGCAACCGGCGAGGTATCCAGTTCGATCACTGGCCCGGCATTCGCCAAGTTCTGCCGCAATCTGGACCTGGGCGGCCAATACCTTGCGCATATCTTCAGCGCGCTTGAGCCGTCGTCGAGCTCCGCCTCGGGGCGCACGCCGCAAGAGGTGCGAAGGGTGTTTCGCGCTCAGGTGCAGCATGCCTTTGGGGTCGCGATACATATCGCTTATATGAACCGCCGCCTCACCGCCAAGCAGCATCTGCAACTGAACAGTCTGTACCGGTCGGGGTCACCCCCGGATATGCAGTGCCATCACCTGACGATCAACGAGGTGGTATTGCCGGGCGTGCTGGTGATTGAGGCGCCAAAGATCGGCCTCCCGTTCATCCTCTACACGCCCGACGATCCAAGCGCTGCGCTACGTCCGCACGCGAGCCTAGCCGAACTCAAGCGCAAGCTGGCCGAACGGCTGCTGGATGAAAACTACCGCGCCGTCTTCGAGCGGCTGGTGCCCTTGCAGCACCAGGGCAGCCTGCTGGACGCAACGCCGGAGCATTCCGGCTCAGACAATATCGAAATGGGAGGACGGATCTACACCGAGCCGGCCCATCTGAACCTTCCTGTGGACCTCACCGCATGCAGCGCAGATGTGTTCCTGTCCATCGCCGAGCACACCATCGCGCAGATCAAGAGTGATGCCCAAACCCTCGCGGCACTCACCGCAAACGTCGACGTGCTGAGCCGGCAAAAGCGTCTGCAGGGCTATATCGATGCGGGCAAATCCCTGCTGTTCTTTGCAGCGTCGTTCATTCCGATTGTGGGCGAAGTGCTGCTGGTGGTCAGCGCCGCCCAGTTGATCGACACGATTTACGAGGGGTTCTCCGCCTGGAGCCGCGGCGACAGTGACGAGGCGCTCAACGATCTGCTGGATGTGGCGGACAATCTCGCCCTCGCCGCTGCAACCGCCGGCGCGATCAAGACCGCAGGTTTCACCGCCGGCTTGATAAAAGTCCGAGTGCGCAACAAAGGCTGGCGCCTGTGGCACTCGGACCTCACGCCGTACCGTCATCCCGACGGGCTGCCGGAACATCTGGTTGCCGACAGTCAAGGCTTGTATCAGCACGGACAACAGCAGTTCCTGAAGCTGGATGATCACGCCCACGCCGTACGCCGTACCGCTGAGGGCAAGCAATGGGAACTGGCGCACCCGACTGACCCACACGCCTATTCACCACCGCTGCTTAGCAACCAAGCGGGCGGCTGGCGCCATCTGCACGAAACGCCCGGCGAGTGGGAGGACATCAAGCTCATTAAGCGTCTGGGCCCGGATGCGACGCAGATCAAGCAAGCGGCGGTGGAGCCGATCCTGTTGCTCAGCGGCGTGGATAAGGCGGCGCTGCGTCAGATCCATCAAGAGATGGTGCGCCCACCGCCATTGCTGCTAGATACCCTCAACCACTTCAATCTGGAACAAGAAATCAATGACTTCGACCTGAGTCGCGCCGAGGGCATGACGCTCAGCCCGCATTCGCCGCAGATTCAATTCCACCTCCTCACGTCACTGGCGCAATGGCCCGCCAACCGCGTGCTGAAAATTGTCGATGAACAACAGCAGGAGGTGCTGAGCCATGGCACCGGTACAGCCGAAACCCGGATAGACGCGGCGCGTTTCCGGCGTGGCGAGTTGCTGCACGCACTGCAAGAGCAACTGCCCCAAGACGAATTCAACGCGCTGCTGCCACCGGTGTATATCGACTACTTCACCAAAGTCGAAAACCTGGCGCGGACCTTGGAAGAACAAGTCGTAGGGCAAAAGCAGCGGCTGTTTACCTTACTCACCGCGCCGAGTGAAAAACTGATGTCTCAGACCGAAAAGAGCCTTCACACCGCCGCGCCGACACTCTCCAAACGCCACCTTGAAGACATGCAAGGCACACTCTCGCAATCCGAACGCCAGCAGCTGGAGGGGCTAACAACCTTACCGAACGCACAGCGCTGGGAAGCCGAGCAATACGCCCAGACCCAACAGGCAACGCGTTTGGGTGAAAGTATTTTTCTCGAATGCCTACGCAGCCGTGAGAGCGTGCCACTCGTTCTGCACACTCTGGAGCGCATCCCTGGCTGGCCGAAGGCGCGCCAGATCGAAGTACATGACGTAAGCCACGGCGGCCCGTTGCTGGGTCGGATCGGGACCGCAGAGGTCACAGCCCGCGATGTGTTGATTCGCCAAGGCGAGCTTTACGCCCTCCACAATGACAAAAGTGCGCCCATGCCTTTGCTCGGGGCTATCGAGCGCATGCTGCCGGAGTCAGAGCTCAGCGTAATCCTGCAACGCTCAGGAGCCGATTCGCTCGAGCAGGCGCTTTATAAAACCGGCTTGTCGGTGATGAACGAAGGCCCGCCACCCATTCGCACCCGAGTCGCCTCCGCACAGACATCAAGCGCAGTCGGCTTACCCTTAGACCCCTTATTCAGCGACCCCTCGCCGCCGTTGGGCCTGACACTACGCGCAGACGGCATTCATCAAGCTCCCCCGCTGGCCAACGGCAACTATCGCTATTACATCCAGGACAACCAGAAATATTACCAAGTCAAATACGACACCATGGGATGGCGCCTGCTCGATGCCCGCAGCCGCTTTCGTGCCTATCAGCCCTACCTACGCCAGAAAACCGAGGGCGGCTGGGAAATTGATCAGGCCAAAGGCGCATTGCTCGGCGGCAAGGACTCACCTGTACGGCTGGAGGAAGGCATGGAATCCGGTGAGGAGTTTGAGTCGGCCGAATCGGTTAGTTTGAGCAGCGACTACGAGTCAGCCGAAGAGGGCGTGGTGAGGGCGCACTATTCTGCAACCGAGCTTAGCCAAATGCGCACCCACCGCGGCTACCAGTACAGCCAGAACTACCGGCGCATCTACGACCGCGCCAACAACGGCCGATACCCGTTGCGCGACACACTGGGCCGGCCTATGCGAATCCGGCAGATACAGAGCCACGGCAAATCGTTGACCACAGAAGCCGTCTTCGCCGCCAGCGAATTGCACCCCTACATTCGGTGGCAAGGTTACGAAAATGTGGCCCGCCTGTATGAAGACAAGCTTGAGGTCACCTCCTTCACCGCAGCTCATCAGAAGTGTGCACAGGAAGCGTCGCTGATTGGCGAGGCCACAGTCGTCACCCGCCGCGCCCTGAAAAAAGGTCAAGCATTGGGCGTCTACGGTGGAGAACTCTTGCCGCTATACGTCGCCAGGGCAAGGCAGGATCCTTACCTGATGCCGATCAAAAACCTCAGGCCTACTACCCCGCACGCCGTGAATATGCAATTGGTGCTCTCGGGAGACAACGCGCTCTCAAGGATAAACACGATTTTCGAGTACGAAGGCGAATTGCCGATCCGGCAGGCGAGCGTGGGCTATAACGTTGAGGCCGCGCAATTTCGTATCCAGGCGCAAGTGGACGACAACACACACGAACAACTGATACTCACGGGTCTGTTCGCCAGCGAGGACATAGCCGCCGGCGCCGAATTACGCTGGAACTACCAGTACGACGAATCTACCATCCGGGAGCTGTTTCCTCGCCCTTAGTACGGTTACTCGTCTTCGAAGTTGTAACTGCCCGGCGCCAGGTTTTCGAAGCGGGTGTATTTGCCGATAAAGGCCAGACGCGTGGTCCCAATCGGGCCGTTACGCTGCTTACCGATGATGATTTCAGCGATGCCTTTATGCTCGGTTTCCGGGTGATACACCTCGTCCCGGTAAACGAACATGATCACGTCAGCATCCTGCTCGATCGCTCCAGACTCCCGCAAGTCGGAGTTGATCGGGCGCTTGTTCGGGCGTTGCTCCAGGGAGCGGTTGAGCTGCGACAGGGCAACCACCGGGCAGTTGAATTCTTTGGCCAGGGCTTTCAACGAGCGAGAAATCTCGGAAATTTCGTTGGTACGGCTGTCGCCGCTGGAGCCTGGGATCTGCATCAATTGCAGGTAGTCGATCATGATCAGGGCGATATCGCCGTGCTCGCGCACGAGACGTCGGGTACGCGCGCGCATTTCCGACGGACTGATGCCCGCTGTGTCATCAATAAACAGCTTGCGGTCGTTGAGCAGGTTGACCGCCGAGGTCAGGCGCGGCCAATCATCATCTTCCAGGCGACCGGCACGCACTTTGGTCTGATCGATGCGGCCCAGGGACGACAACATACGCATGATCAGCGATTCACCTGGCATCTCCAGGGAGTAGACCAGTACCGCCTTGTCGCTGCGCAACACAGCGTTTTCCACCAGGTTCATGGCGAAAGTAGTTTTACCCATGGACGGACGGCCGGCGACGATGATCAAGTCAGCTGGCTGCAGGCCGCTGGTCATACCATCCAGATCGGTATAGCCGGTGGACAGGCCGGTGATGGCGTTGTCTGTGTTGAACAGGGTATCGATGCGGTCGATGGCTTTGGTCAGCAGGTCGTTGACGCTGACCGGGCCGCCGGTTTTCGGCCGGGCCTCGGCGATCTGAAAGATCTGCCGTTCGGCTTCGTCAAGAATCTCTTCAGCGGTACGGCCTTCCGGGTTGAAGGCACTGTCGGCGATCTCGGTGGCGATACCGATCAACTGGCGCAACGTGGCCCGCGCACGAACAATCTGCGCATAGGCCTTGATGTTGGCGACCGATGGTGTGTTCTTCGCCAGCTCACCCAAGTAACCCAGGCCGCCCACTTGGGAGGTCTGGCCCTCCTTGTCCAATTGCTCGGCCAGGGTCACTACGTCGATCGGCGAGTTCTGGTCGGCCAGCTTGGCGATGGCACGGAAGATCAGGCGGTGGTCATGACGGTAGAAATCGCCATCCGAGACTTGATCCAGCACGCGTTCCCAGGCGTTGTTGTCCAGCATCAAACCACCGAGCACGGCCTGTTCGGCCTCGATGGAATGCGGCGGCACCTTCAGGGCAGCGGTTTGCAGATCGTATTGCTCAGGAGCTGAAATATCGTTCATGGCCACTTGGAATTTGGGGTTTGTAGAAAAACAAAAGGCACGACCTGTAAACAGGATCGTGCCCGATGTTAACCGTCCGGCACACGAGGTGCCAGCCAGTTAGGTGTTGCTTAAGCTGCTACCACGACAACGCGTACGGTGGCTTCAACTTCAGCGTGCAGGTGCACGGCTACGTCGAATTCGCCTACGTTGCGGATGGTGCCGTTCGGCAGACGAACTTCGCTCTTCTGCACTTCAACGCCGGAGGCGGTCAGTGCATCAGCGATGTCGTGGGTGCCGATCGAACCGAACAGCTTGCCTTCGTCACCGGCGGTGGCAGTGATAGTCACTTCCAGCTCAGCCAGTTGGGCAGCGCGAGTTTCGGCCGAAGCTTTTTTGTCTGCTGCTGCTTTTTCCAGCTCAGCACGACGCTCTTCAAACGCAGCCAGGTTGGCAGCGGTTGCAGCGGTGGCTTTGCCGTATGGCAGCAGGTAGTTACGACCGTAACCGGCCTTAACGTTCACTTTGTCGCCCAGGTTGCCCAGGTTGGCGACTTTTTCCAGAAGGATCAGTTGCATGTGAAAATCCTCTAACTTTTAACCTTCACCGTTCGCGTTATCGGCGTCTTTCGGCGCAGAACGTCCGCGAAAATCAATCAGGCTGTCGACAATGGCCAAGACCACGAGTAACGGACCAATCAAGTGCATAAGCGGCAAGACAGTGACGTAAAACCCCACCAGCCAAAAACTGGCCAATTTTTTCTGCGCAACCAACCCATGAATCAAGGACAGGCCAGCGAAGAACAGCGGTACACCGCACAACGGCAACAAGATCAAGGTGTGCCAACCGATAAACGGAGCGACACACATGACGGCCAGCAGTGACAGCGCAACGCGCTTGGGGATTCGGATTGCGCGAAACTCGCTTCCGAAACCTCCGGGGTTATACAACAACGCTTGCCAGTAGCGCCCAAGAATCAGGCACAACACACTAAAGATCTGCACCGAAACCGACGTTGAAATGATCAACAGCGGGACTGTCAACGAAGCGAGAACTGCTTTCTGATCCGCCGAGAACTTCTCGTAAGACTCACCCATCACCAGCGGCAAAACGTGTTGAAACGTCTGCGCCAATGACTCGATGAAAGAACCGAATACGGTCCCCAGGCTCACCGCACACAACAACCCCACGGCCGTGCTGACCAGCAGCACACGATTCCAGGAATGACCAGCGCGCAAAACCAACGCCAGACTACAACTCCCAAACAGCACAAGAAGCGCTGTCGGGTCTTGCAGGAAATGCCAGCTCACCAACACTGACAACAACCCTAGACCCAGGACGCTCAAAGCGTCCGAACCGCGCCGCAGAAGCACAAGGCAACCTGCAGCAGCACTCAACCAAAACAACATCGGCAACACTGCACATCCAGCCACTACCAGAGTGGCCTGCACACGACCGCGCATGATGAACTCAGCTAAGGCGCGCATGCATTCAATCCCTTACTACTTGTCGACTGCCCGGTCTCAGCGGCCGTGGCTGTCGGTGTAGGCCAGCAGGGCCAGGAAGCGGGCGCGCTTGATAGCGGTGGCCAGCTGACGCTGATAACGTGCTTTGGTACCGGTGATACGGCTTGGAACGATTTTGCCGGTCTCGGATACGTAGGCTTTCAGAGTGTTGAGATCTTTGTAATCGATCTCCTTCACTTCTTCAGCGGTGAAGCGGCAAAACTTACGACGACGGAAGAAACGTGCCATTTGATAGGCTCCTTAATAAGGTCCGTGGATTACTCGTCAGCGTTATCGCTGCTGTCGCTGTCATCACTATCAGCGCTATCAGCGCCTTCGTGCTCAGGACGGTCGCGACGCTCACGGCGCTCACTGCGGTTTTCTTCAGCCTTGAGCATCTCGGATTGGCCGGTAACGGCTTCTTCGCGACGGATGACCAGGTTACGGATCACTGCATCGTTGTAGCGGAAGTTGTCTTCCAGCTCGGCCAGGGCCTTGCCAGTGCACTCAACGTTCAGCATCACGTAGTGAGCCTTGTGAACATTGTTGATTGCGTAGGCCAGTTGACGACGACCCCAATCTTCCAGACGGTGGATTTTGCCGCCGTCTTCTTCGATCAGCTTGGTGTAACGCTCAACCATGCCGCCGACTTGCTCGCTTTGATCCGGGTGGACCAAAAAGATGATTTCGTAATGACGCATGAATGCTCCTTACGGGTTGTAGCCTGCCGCTCAAAAACGGTCAGACAAGGAGTGAATGACACTTATGGATCTTGCCGCAGGGAGGCACATGCGTGCCTGCCGAGTGGGCAAGGGGCGCAATTGTAGAGAAGGGGAAGAACGGGCGCAAGGTGATTGGTGATTATTTGAACAATCTCCCACACCTCACAAAAACAAATGTGGGAGGGCGCTTGCTCCCGATTGCAGCGGGCCAGTCACAACAGCTGTAACTGAACCACTGCTATCGAGGGACAAGCCCCCTCCCACATTTTGACGCTATATCAGGATCAGAATTACTTCTTCACCTTGGCCTTGACCTGGGCACCACGCTGACGCTGAGCTTCAAACAGGCACACGCCGGTCGCAACCGACACATTGAGACTGCTGACGCTGCCTGCCATCGGCAAATGCACCAGATAATCACAATGCTCACGGGTCAAACGACGCATACCCTTACCTTCAGCCCCCATGATCAGGATGGTCGGCCCAGTGAGGTCCTGGTCATAAATACTGACCTCGGCCTCCCCCGCCGTACCCACGACCCACAGGCCGCGCTGCTGGAGTTTCTCCAGAGTGCGCGCCAGGTTGGTCACGGCCACCAACGGAATCACTTCCGCCGCGCCGCAGGCGACCTTGCGCACAACCGGCGTCAGGGTAGCCGACTTGTCTTTAGGCACAATTACTGCCAACGCGCCGGCAGCATCCGCCGAACGCAGGCAGGCGCCAAGGTTGTGCGGGTCGGTGACGCCGTCCAGCACCAGCAACAGCGGCGCGCCTTCGGTGCGGTCGAGCAGCTCGTCGAGCATGGCTTCGCCCCAGACCTGGCTAGGACTCACGTCCGCGACCACACCCTGGTGAACGCCTTCGACCCACACGTCCATTTCACGACGCTCGGCCTGGCCGATGGCAACCTTGTTTTGGGTGGCCAACTCAACCAGCGCCTGCACGCGAGGCTCGCTGCGACCTTCCGCCAACCACACTTGTTTGACGCGTTTAGGGTGATGACGCAGCAGTGCTTCTACGGCGTGGACGCCGTAGATTTTTTCCAGACTCATGACTTGGCCTTAGGTTTGCGCGACCCGCCGCTTTTCGCGGGGGCCGAACCCGCTTTTGGCGGGCCTTTACGATGTTTACTGGGTTTGCTCGACGGCTTTTCCGCCCCTTGGGACTTTCCCCCAGACGCCGCTTTACCACCGCTTTTGGCTTCGTTGAGCAACTGCTGCTTCAACTCGCGACTCTTGCGCAGCTCGGCGTTTTTCGCCGCTGCGTCACTTGGGCGGTAGGCTTCGGGGGCCTTGTCCTTGACGGAGGACCGGCGACCAGCCTTGGCTGGCGCAGGCTCGGCGGCCGCTGCTTTCGCAGGAGTTCCTTTGCCTTTGGCGGTCGGCGCTGCGGTTTCGACGCCGCGCTTTTTACGACCCGCCGGTTCGGCTGGCTTGTCTGGCATACCGAAGTCGATCTTGCGCTCGTCAAGGTCGACGCGCATGACCTGCACTTCCACCGTGTCACCCAGACGGAAGCTGCGACCTGTGCGCTCGCCCGCCAGGCGGTGATGCACGGGATCGAAGTGGTAGTAATCACCCGGCAAGGCCGTGACGTGCACCAGGCCTTCGACGTAGATGTCGGTCAGCTCGACGAACAGGCCAAAGCCTGTCACGGCGGTGATTACACCTGGGAAGGTTTCGCCCACGCGGTCTTTCATGAACTCGCACTTGAGCCAGTTCACTACGTCGCGCGTGGCTTCGTCGGCGCGGCGTTCGCTCATGGAGCACTGCTCGCCCAACTGCTCCAAGGCCGCCTCGTCGTACGGATAGATCCGTGCCTTCGGTATGGTCATGGCGCCAGCGCGCTTAACGTGCGGAGTGTTCTGCTTGGAATGGATCACGCTGCGGATCGCGCGGTGCGTGAGCAGGTCAGGGTAACGGCGAATTGGCGAGGTGAAGTGGGTGTACGCCTCGTAGTTCAAGCCGAAGTGGCCCTGATTGTCGGCGCTGTACACCGCCTGGCTCAACGAACGCAGCATCACGGTCTGAATCACATGGTAATCCGGACGGTCCTTGATGCTGGCCAGCAATGCCTGGTAGTCCTTCGGCGTCGGACCGTCCTTGCCTTTGTGCAGGGACAGGCCGAGCTCTCCGAGGAACGCGCGCAGTTTTTCCAGACGCTCCGGCGGAGGACCATCGTGCACGCGGTACAACGCAGGAATCTCATGCTTCTTCAGGAATTCAGCGGTGGCCACGTTGGCCGCCAGCATGCACT
This sequence comes from Pseudomonas sp. RIT357, assembly GCF_000632245.1. Taxonomy (NCBI): domain Bacteria; kingdom Pseudomonadati; phylum Pseudomonadota; class Gammaproteobacteria; order Pseudomonadales; family Pseudomonadaceae; genus Pseudomonas; species Pseudomonas sp. RIT357. Next base: position 287,452 of record NZ_JFYX01000046.1, on the reverse strand, counting down.
CCTCGATCAGCTTGTGCGCATCGTTACGGGTCGTCGGGGTGATTGCGGCGATCTTGCGCTCGGAACCGAAGACAATACGGGTTTCCTGGGTTTCAAAATCGATCGCGCCACGCACATGACGAGCACCCAACAGCACCTTGTACAGCGAGTAAAGCTGCTTGAGGTGCGGCACGACATGCCCGTACTCACCACGCAAAGCCTTGGCTTCGCTTGTTTTCGGCTGTTCCAGAATGGTACTGACCTTGTTGTAGGTCAGGCGCGCCTGGGAGTGGATCACCGCTTCGTAGAACTGGTAGTCGGTCATTTCGCCGGTTTTCGAGATAGTCATCTCGCACACCATGGCCAAACGGTCGACTTTCGGGTTCAGGGAGCACAGCCCGTTGGACAATTGCTCAGGCAGCATCGGGATCACGCGCTCCGGGAAGTACACGGAGTTGCCGCGCACCTGGGCTTCGTTATCCAGTGCAGAACCGATCTTCACATAGCTGGACACGTCGGCAATCGCGACGAACAACTTCCAGCCGCCAGAGAACAGACGCAACTTGCCGGGCTTGGCTTCGCAGTAGACCGCATCGTCGAAGTCGCGAGCATCTTCGCCGTCGATAGTGACAAACGGCATATGGCGCAGATCGATGCGTTTTTCTTTGTCTTTTTCTTCAACTTCAGGCTTGAGCTTGGCGGCTTCTTTCAGCACAGCTTCAGGCCAGACGTGAGGAATATCGTAGGTGCGCAGCGCGACGTCGATTTCCATCCCCGGCGCCATGTAGTTGCCGACAACTTCAACGATGTCGCCCTGAGGCTGAAAGCGCGCAGTAGGCCAGTGGGTGATTTTCACCTCAACGAACTGACCGACCTTCGCAGCGCCATTGCGGCCCGGGGTAATCAGCACTTCCTGCTGGACCTTTGGGTTATCCGGCACAACAAAGCCAATACCGCCTTCTTCGAAGTAACGACCAACGATGGACTCGTGGGCACGGGACACCACTTCGACGATCACGCCTTCACGGCGACCGCGACGGTCCAGGCCGGAAACGCGCGCCAAGGCACGGTCACCATCGAACACCAAGCGCATTTGCGCCGGGCTCATGAACAGGTCGTCACTACCGTCATCCGGGATCAAGAAGCCGAAGCCATCACGGTGACCGGCAATGCGGCCAAGGATCAAGTCGAGCTTATCCACAGGTGCGTAAGTGCCACGGCGGGTGTAGATCAGTTGAGCGTCGCGCTCCATGGCACGCAATCGGCGGCGCAGGGCTTCAAGCTGGTCTTCGGTGGTCAGACCGAATTCTTCAACCAACTGCTCGCGGCTAGCAGGCGAACCCCGATCGGCGAGATGCGCCAGGATCAGTTCGCGGCTAGGAATAGGGTTTTCATATTTTTCCGCTTCACGAGCGGCCTCGGGATCGAGGGACTGCCAATCGGCCATTAGAGAGTTTTCACCTTGTCTATATGTGGGTTAGTTTGGCATACGCGTATTGAAACGGGAAATTTCAGGCATCAACAAGCGTTTTAAAGCCCTTAATGGCCCTCGCTGCGCACCTTGCACGACCATTGGCGAAATATTCCAGGCTTTTTTCATAGCAGGGGTTTACAGCTTATAAGCCTCTCCGTATAGTGCGCGCCATCGACGACGGCAACGTTGTTGATGATGCCCAGGTGGTGAAATTGGTAGACACGCCAGCTTCAGGTGCTGGTGATCGCAAGGTCGTGGAAGTTCGAGTCTTCTCCTGGGCACCAAATTCAGATCAAACCCGCGAAAGCGGGTTTTTTCGTTTCTGGGGCTGAAACTTTGCAGGTGATTCCCTCCTGGGTCGCACTTGAGAAGTTTTATCGTTTATCCTTGTAAGAATTTGTTGCTTACAAGTGAGGAACACCCCGGATGATGATCCGCGATACCCGCCCCAAGACATCCCTTCTGCGTGGCCTTACCATCACTCTGCTCGGCCTGGCCCTGCTCTCGCCCGCGGCCTACTCTGCCGACAAAGTTTCCCTGACCCTATACAACGGCCAGCACAAAGAAGTCGGCGACGAACTCGCTAAGGCTTTCGAAGCCAAGACCGGCATTCACGTCAACGTACGCAAAGGCAGTAGCAACCAACTGGCCAGCCAGGTGGTGGAAGAAGGCGACCGCTCTCCCGCCGACGTCATCTACACCGAAGAATCCCCTCCCCTGAACAAACTCGGCGAGCAAGGCCTGCTGGCCAAGATCGACGGGAGCACCCTCGACGTGCTGCCCAAAGATTACGTCGGCAGCAACGGCGACTGGATGGGCGTGACTGCGCGCACCCGCGTCGTGGCCTTCAACCCGAAACTGATTGCCGAGAAAGACCTGCCCAAATCCGTGCTGGATTTCGCCGGCCCCGAGTGGCAAGGCAAGGTCGGTTTCGTGCCCACCAGCGGCGCGTTCCAAGAACAGGCCGTGGCAATCATCAAATTGCACGGTCGAGAGGCAGCTGAAGAATGGCTGACCGGCCTGCGCGCCTTTGGCAAGGTTTACAGCAACAACATGGTCGCCCTTAAAGCCGTGGAGAACGGCGAAGTGGCCACCGTACTGGTGAACAACTATTACTGGTTTGCCCTCAAGAAAGAAAAAACCAACCTGGACTCCAAGCTGCATTACTTCACCGACGGCGATGCCGGCGGCCTGATTACCGTGTCGTCCGCTGCCGCATTGAAATCCAGCAAGCACCCCAAGGAAGCCCAACAACTGCTGGCGTTCATGGCCAGTGAAGAAGGCCAGCGGGTCATCACCAACACCTCCGCGGAATACCCGCTGCGCAAAGGCATGGAATCCAACCGAGGCCTTAAGCCTTTCAGCGAGCTGCAACCGCCAAAAGTCACGCCTGCGGACCTTGGCAACGCCGAAGAAGCGCTGGAGCTGGAACGTGATGTTGGCTTGAACTGATGAACCCATCGCTACCCGCCACCGCCCTGCGCGGGGGATTGAGCCCTCGACGCAAACGCCCGTCAATCTGGCTGCTGCTTCCAGTGCTGTTTCTGGTTAGCCTGAGCCTGCTTCCATTGGCCTATGTCGGCCTTAAAGCCTGGCAAGCTGGATGGGCGGAGGCGGTGCATCTGCTGTGGCGGCCTTATGTGTTCAGGCTGCTGCGCAACACCTTGGCGCTGATGGTTGGGGTAACGGTAACCTGCGGCGTGATCGGCCTGTCCCTGGCTTGGCTGCTGGAACGCAGCAACCTGCCAGGGCGACGCATATGGGGCGTGATCCTGTGCCTGCCGTTTGCGGTCCCTGCGTTTGTCAGCAGCTTTACCTGGGTGTCCCTGAGCGCCAACTTCGAAGGGCTGGGCGGGGCGATCCTGGTGATGAGCCTGTCCAAATACCCGCTAGTGTTTCTGCCAGTGGCAGCAACATTGCGTAACCTTGACCCCTCCCTTGAAGAATCTGCTCGCACGCTGGGCCTCAATCGCTGGGCAGTTTTTCTGCGCATTACGTTGCCGCTGCTGTGGCCATCGCTGCTGGCCGGGGCACTGCTGATCGCGCTGCATATGCTGGTGGAATTCGGTGCGCTTTCGATCATCGGCTTGCAAACCTTCACCACCGCGATCTACCAGCAGTTCGAGCTGGAATTCAGCAACGCCAACGCTGCGATGCTTTCAGCGGTACTGCTGGTGATGTGCCTTACCCTGCTGTGGCTGGAACTGCGCGTGCGCGGCAAGGGCCGACATGTACGTATCGGCCAAGGCGCGGCGCGGCATGCCGAGCAGGTTCGATTGGGCAAGTGGGCGCCACTCGGCCAGGTGTACTGCCTGGCATTGGCGGTCATCGGTAGTGGGATTCCGCTGGGCATGCTCGGCTACTGGCTGGCCGCGGGTTCGTCGGCGGCTTTTCCAGTGGCAGAAATTGGCGAAGCGCTTCTGTCCTCGCTGGCGCTGTCCCTGGGCGGTGCAGCGTTGTGCCTGGTACTGGCCGTGCCGGTCGGCCTGCTGGTGGTGCGCTATAAAGGCAAACTGGCGATCTGGGCTGAGCGTCTGCCGTACCTGCTGCACGCGCTGCCCGGCCTGGTGATTGCGCTTACGCTGGTGTATTTCGCCTTGCATTACGTGCCTGCGCTGTACCAGACGTCTGCGTTGTTGCTGATCGCCTATGCGCTGTTGTTCTTGCCACTGGCTCAGGCGCCGATTCGCACCGCCTTGAATAAGGCCGCGCCGCAGCTGGAGGAAGCAGCGCGCACACTGGGTGCTTCGTCGTTCAGTGCGTTTTGCCGAGTGACTTTGCCGATTATCTTCCCGGCGCTGGGGGCAGCGTTTGCGCTGGTGTTCCTGGATGCGATGAAGGAATTGACGGCGACGCTGCTGCTCAGCCCGACTGGGCTAAACACACTCGCCACGGCGGTATGGTCGCATACGTCCAATGTGGAATTCGCGGCGGCAGCCCCTTATGCGGCGCTGTTGATACTGGTGTCGGGGCTGCCGGTGTATCTGCTCACGACGCGGATGTATCTGAGTCGCTGAAACCGCTATTGAGGCAATGCTAAGCGCGAAACTGCCCCAAGCTCGCCTTCAACTGCGCCGCCAACCCATCCAGGACTTTGCCACTGGCGGTCGTTTCCACCACCGCCTGCGCGGCACGCTCAGCCTGGGCATGGATCACCTCCACCCGACCACGCACTGCATGGGCGCCCTGGGCCTGATGCTCAGCCGCACGGGTAGCCAAGCCGATCGCGGCATGCACCTGCTCTACAGAAGCCTGCACCGTCTGCTGCAAGCGCTCGCTTTCACGCAGCACCAGTAAACCTTCGCTGGCCTGGCGCCCGGCCTTGCCAATGGTTTCCACAGCCTCACGCGCGCCCTGTTGCAACGCCACGATATGCGCCTGGATATCACCGGTGGAGCTCTGGGTTTTACTGGCCAGCGCACGCACTTCGTCCGCCACCACCGCAAAACCGCGCCCGGTCTCACCAGCGCGTGCCGCCTCAATGGCCGCGTTGAGCGCCAGCAAGTTGGTTTGCTCGGCAATACCATGGATTACCGTCAGCACCACTTCAATCTGCTCACTTTGCTGAGCCAGCCGTTCGATCACCTGGGAGCCGGCCTGGACCTGCCCCGCCAACGCCTCGATCAAGCTGCCGACTTCAGCCGAAGTGCGTGAGTTTTCATCCGTGGCATGGCGAATATCGACGACCTGTTGCAATGCCGCCTGCATGGCGTGGCTTTCGGCCTGGGCTTCGTCGGCCATCTGCGACAACGCGCGCAAGCTCTCGGCCACTTCGTCGCGCTGCAAGCCAGCCGCCGCATCAGCACCGGCATTACGCAAGGTCATGGCACCAATCTCCACACCGGTACGCTGGGCCACATCGCCCGCCTCGCGCACGATGGGCTGCAACTTATCCACAAAGCGATTGACCGCTGAGGCCATGTCGCCGATTTCGTCCTTGCTGCTGATCTGCACGCGTTTGGTGAGATCCCCCTCGCCCGCCGCCAGATCATCCATAGCGGCAATCAACAACTTCAGGCGATTGACCACGCGGCGACCGAGCACGACAGCGATCAACACCAATACGCCGAAACCCACTACGGCCAACCCCATGCCGATACGCCAGCGCAGCGTGCCCGCGGCCTCCTGCACGGCCTCGGTGGTGTTGGCAGTCATCTGGGTCGCAGTGGCCTGTGCCGACTGCAGGCGAGCACCCATGGCCGCCGCACTGTCGGCTGCGGCGCCTTTGAGACTATCGCCGACCAACTGATCACCGCTGGCAATCAGGGCGGCAAAGCGCTTGTCCAGTGCTTGCAGGTCGGCCTCTACCGAAGCAGTCGACACGCCCATGAGCACTTTGCCGATTTCTACGCCATTGGGGCTGATGGAGGCCTCAACGTAGAACACCGAAGGGTCGTTTTTCGCGGCATTCAGCACTTTGTCCAAGGCGCGGTCGCCTTGGCCTTTTTCCAGCAGCGCCTTGTTGATCGGATTTTCGCGATTCAGGTAACGGGTTAGATGCTCACCCGCTGCGTCGTCGTAGACCACAAACAGCACGTTGGGATTGCGCTGGGCCCGTCGGGCAAACTCGGACAATGTAGGTACGTCGCTGTCCCACATGGCGCGGGGCGCCACCGAAGCCAGCAGCTGCGCCATGTCGTTGGCGGAATCCTTCAAGTCTTTTTCCAGGGTCGCACGCAGCTGCTTCTGCTCTTCCTGCAGGCGTGTGGAAAGCCCTGCCGTCAGACGTTGCCGAGTGCTGGCAGACAAGCTATCGAGGCTTGACGTGACCTCCTTACCGGCTTGGGCCAACTCACCAGACAGCTTCTGGCTATCGACACCCAGACGATTACCCAAATCAGCTTCCAGTGCAGTGACGGTGCTCCGGGTTAGAGCGACCGCCACCAGCACTTGCACCAAAAGGGCGATACCCAAGGTAACGAAGACCGGTCGCAACAGACGACTTTGTAACAACGACAGAACGGCAGACATCAAGAATCCCTCCACCACGGGTGCCATTAATTTGATAGCACCGCGAAAAAGAGAAACACAGCAAGGGTCGTGCCGCCTCGCAAACAGAAACGAAAAAGGGCTCCCGAAGGAGCCCTTTGCTTTTTACATCAACAGCTTATTAAGCGAACGGATGACGCAGAACGATAGTTTCGTTGCGGTCCGGGCCCGTCGAAATAATGTCAATCGGCGCACCGATCAGCGCTTCGACACGCTTGATGTAAGCGCGGGCGTTGGCCGGCAGCTCTTCCAGGGTCTTAGCACCCACGGTCGATTCGGTCCAGCCCGGCACTTCTTCGTACACAGGCTGCAAGCCTACGTAGCTGTCAGCATCAGTCGGAGCAACATCATTGCCTTCCGCATCTTTGTAGCCGACGCAGATGTTGATGGTTTCCAGACCGTCGAGTACATCCAGCTTGGTGAAGCAGATGCCCGAGATGCTGTTCACATCGATAGCACGACGCAGGATAACGGCGTCGAACCAGCCGCAACGACGGGCACGACCGGTGGTAGCACCGAACTCGTGACCTTGTTTGGCCAGGTGCGCACCGACTTCGTCAAACAGCTCAGTCGGGAATGGGCCCGAACCTACGCGCGTGGTGTAAGCCTTGGTGATGCCCAGGATGTAGTCCAGGAACATCGGGCCAACGCCAGACCCGGTCGCAACGCCGCCAGCGGTGGTGTTGGAGCTGGTCACGTACGGGTAAGTGCCGTGGTCGATGTCCAGCAACGAACCTTGGGCGCCTTCGAACATGATGTCTTTGCCAGCGCGACGCAGGTCGTGCAGCTCGGCCGTCACGTCCAGCATCAGCGGCTTGAGCAGCTCTGCGTATTCCTTGCACTCGGCCAGGGTCTTGTCGAACTCAATGGCTGGCTCTTTGTAGTAACCGACCAGCATGAAGTTGTGGTAGTCCACGAGCTCACGCAGCTTGTCTTCAAAACGCGGCATGTTGAGCAGATCGCCCACACGCAGGCCACGACGTGCAACTTTGTCTTCGTAGGCTGGGCCGATGCCGCGACCGGTCGTACCGATCTTCAGCTCGCCACGGGCCTTTTCACGGGCCTGGTCCAGCGCAACGTGGAAGGACAGGATCAGCGGGCAGGATGGGCTGATACGCAGGCGCTCGCGCACCGGTACGCCCTTCTCTTCCAGCTTGATGATCTCGCGCAGCAGGGCGTCAGGTGCAACCACCACGCCGTTGCCGATCAGGCACTGCACACCTTCGCGCAAGACGCCCGACGGGATCAGGTGCAAGACGGTTTTTTCGCCATCGATGACCAGGGTATGGCCAGCGTTGTGGCCACCTTGGTAGCGCACTACGGCGGCAGCATGTTCGGTCAGCAGATCAACGATCTTGCCTTTGCCCTCATCACCCCATTGGGTGCCCAGGACTACGACATTCTTACCCATAACACTTGTCCTCATTCGCGCAAACTTGGTGCCGGCGATGGCCGGCAGGAAAACTCAAGAAGCCAGTGGCGATACTTGCCAAAGCCCGTTCTGCAGAATCAATTGCCGGTCGCAGTCCGCTTCACGGGCGGCGGCCAATGGCTGGCCAGGCAAGGCCTGGACAACACGCTGACCCTCACTGCGCAACTGGCAAACCTGCTGCCAGAGTGCTGCGTCCGTACTGTCGGGCATCCAAATGCCACCAGACGGCAGCTCGACCTCAGCACGCCCCAGGGTCACCAGGGTTTTCAAATCGGTGGAGAAGCCAGTCGCCGGACGCGCACGACCGAAGTCGGCGCCGATATCGTCGTAACGACCGCCTTGGGCGATGGCCTGGCCAACGCCCGGAACAAACACCGCAAACACCACACCGGTGTGGTAGTGGTAACCGCGCAGCTCGCCCAAATCAAAGTACAGCGGCAAATCAGGGAAACGTGCCGACAGCTGCTCGGCAATCGCCAGCACATCATCCAGCGCCGCCAGTACCGGCGCAGGCGCATTGGCCAGGCGTTCACGCGCAGCTGCCAGCACTTCACGGCCGCCGCACAGATTCACCAGCGCGCGCAGCATGCCAGCCAGGTCGGCAGGCACACCTTCGGTCAGTGCGATTACTTCATCGATAGCCTTACGCTGCAGGGCATCGAACAGCTGTTGCTCTACCTCACCGGACAAACCGGCCGCACGGGCCAGGCCACGGTAGATACCGACGTGACCCAGGTCCATGTGGACATCAGGCACGTCAGCCAGTTGCAGCATGGCCAGCATCAAGCTGATCACTTCAACGTCGCTGCTCGGGCTGGCATCACCGTACAACTCGGCGCCCAGCTGGATAGGGCTACGGGAAGACGACAAGGCACGCGGCTGAGCATGCAGCACGCTACCGGCGTAGCAAAGACGGCTAGGGCCTTCGCGGCGCAGGGTGTGCGCATCGATGCGCGCCACCTGCGGCGTGATGTCTGCCCGAAAGCCCATTTGCCGGCCCGATTGCGGATCAATGACCTTGAAGGTGCGCAGATCCAGGTCCTGGCCCGCGCCGGTCAGCAGGGATTCCAGGTACTCGATATGAGGAGTTACGACAAACTCGTAACCCCAGCTCTGGAACAGATCCAACACCTGGCGACGCGCTACTTCAATGCGCGCAGCTTCTGGTGGCAGTACTTCTTCGATGCCATCTGGCAGCAGCCAGCGGTCTACCGTTGCCATTACGCCATTCCCCTTTGATCCGGGCGGCCAGCCCTCGGCCGAGCCTTGAGTGAAGCAGAAAATACCCGCCCCCTGCATAAACCACGCGCAAGAGCGACGTGACGAACGGCCTGTAAACGGCCTCGTCGGGCACTTTCCTCGAAAAACCTGTCACGCCTGCCGAATCAAACACGCAGACGCAAAAAAGCCGGGAATTTCCCGGCTGCCGCATCATACACCCGTTTTCTGAAAGGATCACCCCGCCAGGCATTTTAGCCGCCCGACGGAGTGCGCCCTACAAAATCACAGGCTGATTACTTGGACTTTTCCAGGTAGCGGAAAAAGTCGCTGCTTGGGTCCAGCACCATGACGTCGGTTTTGTTTGCGAAGCTTTCACGATAGGCGCGCAGGCTACGGTAGAACGCGTAGAACTCCTGGTCCTGGCCGTACGCCTTGGCGTAGATCGCCGCAGCTTGAGCATCACCATCACCACGGGCCTCTTCAGACTCGCGATAGGCTTCTGCCAGCAGTACGCGACGCTGACGGTCGGCATCCGCGCGGATACCTTCAGCCAGCTCGTTACCCTTGGCGCGGTGCTCACGAGCCTCCCGCTCACGCTCGGTGCTCATTCGCTCGAACACGCTGCGATTCACTTCTTTAGGCAGGTCGATAGCCTTGACCCGAACATCGACCACTTCGATACCCAGCTCTTTTTCCGCCATCGTGTTGAGCGAACGCGTGATGTCAGCCATCAGTGCGTCACGCTCACCGGATACCACCTCGTGCAGAGTGCGCTTACCAAACTGGTCACGCAGGCCCGATTCCAGACGGCGCGACAAACGCTCGTCGGCAATCTGCTTGAGGCCGGAGGTCGCAGTGTAGAAGCGCTCGGCATCCTTGACGCGCCACTTGGCGTAGGCATCAACCATCACAGCTTTCTTTTCCAGGGTCAGGAAGCGTTGTGTCGGTGCATCCAGGGTCATCAGGCGGGCGTCGAACTTGCGCACTTGGTTGACGTAGGGCACTTTCACATGCAAGCCCGGCTGGACATCCGCCTGAACCACGCGACCGAATTGCAGCAGCACCGCACGCTCGGTCTGAGCCACGATGTAGAAGCAGTTCCAGGCAGCGATGACCACGACGACGCCCACAATCAGGGCTGTCAGCGATTTATTGCTCATCAACGACTCTCCCTGGTACGTGATTGCTGTTGCAGCAAGTCAGCGGCGGCACGGGCGCTCGCTTCGTTGGCAGCGGCATTGGAGCCGGAGGCCGGTGCGCTGGTGCTGCTACGACCACCTTCGATCATCTTGTCCAACGGCAGGTACAGCAGGTTGTTCTGCCCACCCTTGCTGCCGGTCACGAGGACCTTGCTGGTGTTGCTGAAGACTTCCTGCATGGTGTCCAGGTACAGACGCTCACGGGTGACTTCAGGAGCTTTGCGGTATTCGGCGACCAGTTTGGTAAAGCGATCCGCCTCACCCTTGGCGCGGGAAACCACTTCGTCACGGTAACCGTTGGCATCCTCAAGGATACGCTGGGCCTGACCACGAGCTTCCGGCACAACGCCGTTGGCATAGGTTTCAGCCTGGTTGCGCGAACGCTGCTCGTCTTCACGGGCGCGGATCACGTCATCGAAGGCTTCCTGCACTTCGCGCGGTGCAGCTGCGCTCTGTACGTTTACCTGAGTGACAGTGATGCCGGTGCGATAGGTATCGAGGAACCGTTGCAGGCGCTCCTTGATCTCGCTGGCCATCAATTCACGACCTTCGGTCAGCACCTGGTCCATCGCAGTGGAACCCACCACGTGGCGCAGGGCGCTTTCGGTTGCGTGCTGCAGGCTGATTTCCGGCTGATCAACGTTCAGCACGAAGTCCTGCAGGTTGCTGATCTTGTACTGCACGGTCAGCGGCACTTCGACGATGTTCTCGTCTTCGGTCAGCATCTGGCCCTGCTTGGTGTAGGCACGCTCACGCGTGACATTCTCCATGTACTTCTTGTCGATCGGCGGGAAGTAGATATTCAGACCCGGCCCGACCGTTTCGTAGTACTTGCCGAAGCGCAGCACCACGGCCTGCTCCTGCTCGTCCACGACGTAGACTGCGCTGTACAGCCATACGGACGCCAGCACGACAAGACCGAGGCCCAGCAGGCCATAGCCGCCGCCCTTGCTTGTGCGACCACCGTCGTCACCACCACGTTTTTTTCCACCACCGAACAACCCATTCAGGCTTTCCTGCAGCTTTCGGAAGGCCTCGTCGAGATCTGGTGGCCCCTTGCGGTCGCCATTATTGCGGCGCTTACCACCCCAAGGATCCTGATTATTCGAGTTGCCACCCGGCTCATTCCAAGCCATAGCGCTCTCCATCTGATAAAGCAAAGACGCGCCCACGGCGCGCCGACCAATGCTACAGAATGCCTGCTACTGCGGCACAACCGCTTTCGGAGGCTTTTATTGCAAAGTGTGTTGTTCGATGAACTCTGTCGGGACTACACCTTCACGGCTGACCAGCCGATTGAGCTCCGAGCGCGGCAACCGAACGGCCAGCAAGCTGACACCTTCTTCGTCGTGTTCTTCTTTCTGTACCGCGCCCAGCTCGAAAAACTGTGCACGCAGTCGAGCAAAACGCTGAGGCAAGCGCAAGGTGCCGACAAACAAATCGCTGCCGAGCAATTCGGCAATGGCCTGTTCAAGCAGCTCCAAACCACTGCCATCACGCGCCGACAGCCATACCCGTTGGGGCCTGCCGTTCTCGTCGCGCTGGATTTGTGGCTCAACGCCTTCAAGCAAATCGAGTTTGTTATACACCTCAAGGATCGGCAAGTCCTGGGCACCAATCTCGCCCAGCACCACCATCACCTGCTCAATCTGCAACATGCGATCCGGTTCGGCCGCATCGATCACGTGCAACAGCAGGTCGGAATTGCTCGACTCTTCGAGCGTAGACCGAAATGCCTCGACCAGCTTGTGGGGCAAGTGACGAATGAAACCTACCGTGTCAGCCAGGACGATCGGGCCGAGGTCGTCAATGTCCAAACGGCGCAAGGTCGGATCGAGGGTGGCGAAGAGTTGGTCGGCTGCGTAAACGTCGGATTTGGTCACGTTGTTGAACAACGTGGACTTGCCTGCGTTGGTATAGCCCACCAGGGACACAGTAGGGATATCCGCTCGGGAACGCCCGCGTCGCGATTGCTCGCGCTGGCTGCGCACTTTTTCCAGGCGCCCCTTGATCTGACGCAGGCGAACCCGTAACAGGCGTCGGTCGGTTTCGAGCTGGGTTTCACCCGGGCCGCGCATGCCTATACCACCACCTTGACGCTCAAGGTGAGTCCAGCCGCGAACCAGCCGGGTGCTCATGTGGTCAAGCTGGGCCAGTTCTACCTGGAGCTTGCCCTCATGGGTACGGGCGCGCTGGGCGAAAATATCGAGGATCAGGCCGGTACGGTCGATCACGCGACACTCGAAAACACGTTCGAGGTTACGTTCCTGACTGGGCGTGAGGGTGTGATTGAAGATCACCAGATCGGCTTCTTCGGCGTGGACCAGGTCGCGCAATTCCTCGACCTTGCCGCTGCCAATCAGAAATTTGGCGGTTGGCCGATGACGCGGCACGTTAAAAAACGCAACGGTCTCGGCGCCGGCCGAATTTGCCAACTCCTGAAACTCCTGCGGATCTTCGCGCGCCTCAGGGTCCTGTCCATCCAAGTGAACGAGGATTACTCGCTCACCACCACCGTGGCGCTCAAAGAACAAAGGAGACTCCTATCAGGCGTTACCTGGCTCAGCGTCACCTTGTTCGTCACCAGCTGCGCTAGGCAGACGGATTGGACGAACTGGAACGACTGTCGAGATAGCGTGCTTGTAAACCATCTGGCTGACGGTGTTTTTCAGCAGGATCACGAACTGGTCGAACGACTCGATCGTGCCTTGAAGCTTGATACCGTTGACCAGATAGATGGAAACCCCAACTTTCTCTTTACGTAAAGTATTCAAGTAAGGGTCTTGTAGCGAATGCCCTTTTGACATGTGCCGCACTCCTTTAAGGATCAATAATAAAAAATCGGAAAATAGATAGCTCAAGGCCGTCACACCCCCAAGGATAGACGGCAATTGCAAGGACTCAGCTCAATATGGAGACCGTTCCCAAGTATTTCAAGGCGCGTGACAGATTGTCGCTGTCCAGGCTGTCCAACCAGTGCAAATCGCTCCAGCTGCGCAGCCAAGTGAACTGGCGTTTCGCCAATTGGCGCGTGGCAATGATTCCGCGCTCCTGCATTTCGGCTGACGTCAGCTTGCCATCCAGATGATCCCAGACTTGGCGATAGCCTACAGCACGTATCGAAGGCAACCCTGGATGCAGGTCACCTCTGGAACGCAGTGCTACGACCTCGTCGATAAACCCCTGTTCCAACATAATTGTGAATCTTTGTGCAATTCGTTCATGCAGCACCTGGCGATTTGCCGGAGCGATGGCCAGATTCGCCACAGTATAGGGCAATTGTGACTGTCCAGATGCGCCTGCGTCAGCACTTTGCGCACTTTGTTTAAGCCGCAGTTCAGTCATGGTCTGGCCGCTGACACGCCAGACTTCCAGGGCGCGACTGAGACGCTGGGGATCGTTAGGGTGAATGCGCGCGGCCGAGACTGGATCAACCGCAGCCAACTGATCGTGCAGAGCCTGCCAACCGAAGCGTGCAGCTTCTTCTTCGAGCTCCGCACGCACATGAGCGTCGGCCGGCGGCATATCCGCCAGACCTTCCTGCAAGGCTTTGTAATAGAGCATCGTGCCGCCCACCAGCAGCGGAATATTGCCCCGCGCGGTGATCTCGGCCATGGCGACCAAGGCGTCGGTACGAAAGTCAGCGGCCGAATAGCTCTCGGCCGGGTCAATGATGTCGATCAGGCGGTGCGGATGCTGAGCCAATTGCGCTTTAGACGGCTTGGCCGTGCCGATGTCCATGTCCCGGTAAACCAGGGCAGAGTCGACACTAATAAGCTCGCAGGGCAACACCTTGGTCAGCTCAATGGCCAGGTCGGTCTTACCGGCGGCCGTAGGGCCCATCAGGAAGATCGCGGGGGGCAGGGCACTCATCAACGGCCGCGCAAGAACAGTTTGTCCAGATCGTCCAGGCCCATCTGGGTCCAGGTCGGCCGGCCATGGTTGCATTGTCCGCTGCGCTCGGTGTTTTCCATGTCGCGCAACAGGCCGTTCATTTCCGGCAAGGCCAGGCGCCGGTTAGCGCGGATGGCGCCGTGGCAGGCCATGGTGCCGAGCAATTCGTTGATGTGTGCCTGAATACGGTCACTGGTGCCGTACTCCATCAGGTCCGCCAGCACGTCGGCCACCAGCCGGTTGGCTTCGGCCTGCTTGAGCAGCGCGGGAATCTGGCGGATCGCCAGGGTTTCCGGGCCCAGACGTTGCAGTTCAAAGCCCAGTTTCTGGAACACGCTGTGATGCTCTTCGGCGCAATCGGCTTCACGCTGACTGACGGAAAGAGACTCCGGCACCAGCAGCGGCTGACCGCTGAGGCCTTCGCTGGCCATGGCGATTTTCAGGCGTTCGTACATGATCCGCTCGTGGGCGGCGTGCATGTCCACCAGCACCAGGCCATGAGCGTTTTCCGCGAGGATATAGATGCCTTTGAGCTGCGCCAGCGCATACCCCAGCGGAGGAATATCACCGCCACCCTCCGGCAAGGCGACTGCGCCCGGCTCGGCGCCTGGCAGAGGCGCGAAGAATTCGCGGTAGGCCGCCTGGGCCTCGGCCACTGGCACGGTCGATTGCGGGCGCGGGGTGTATTGGTATTGATAGCCCGCGCCAGCCCCAGACCCCGGTGCGGTGTAGGCAGGCTGCGACTGCGGCGATTGCAGCAGGTTGGCCGCCAGGCTCATTTCGCCCTGGGGGCCGAACTCACCCGCTTCGGGACCGCTCGGACGCACCACAGCGGTCACTATCGGAGCCGACAGTTGATCGTCCGGGCGCACATCGCCCAGCGCGCGGTGCAAGGTGCCATAGAGGAAGTCATGCACCATGCGCCCATCACGGAAACGTACTTCGTGCTTGGTCGGGTGCACGTTGACGTCGACGACCGAGGGATCGACCTCAAAAAACAGCACAAATGTCGGATGACGCCCGTTGAACAGCACGTCGCGATACGCTTGACGCACCGCGTGGGCCACCAGTTTGTCGCGCACCGCACGGCCATTCACGAAAAAATACTGCAAGTCAGCCTGGCTGCGGGAGAAGGTCGGCAAGCCAACCCAGCCCCACAGACGCAGGCCATTGCGCTCGATCTCGATCGGCAGCGCCTGCTCCAGGAACCCGCCGCCGCAAATCGCAGACACTCGCCGAGCGCGCGCGGCGTCGTCATGAGCCTCGTGCAGGCTGAGGATGGTCTTGCCGTTGTGCCGCAGATGGAAGGCCACGTCGAAGCGGGCCAGGGCCAGGCGCTTGATGACTTCTTGCAGGTGATCGAATTCGGTTTTCTCGGCCTTGAGGAATTTGCGCCGCGCCGGGGTGTTGAAGAACAGGTCGCGCACTTCCACCGAGGTGCCCACCGGGTGTGCGGCCGGCTGGACCCGAGGCGCCATGTCGCGGCCTTCGGTTTCCACTTGCCAGGCCTGCTCGGCATCGCGGGTGCGCGATGTCAGGGTCAGACGGGCCACGGAGCTGATCGAAGCCAAAGCCTCACCGCGAAAGCCCAGGCTCATGACCCGCTCAAGGTCTTCCAGATCGCGGATTTTGCTGGTGGCGTGACGGGCCAGGGCCAGGGGCAGGTCATCGGAAGAGATGCCGCTGCCATCGTCACGTACCCGCAACAACTTGACACCGCCCTGCTCCACATCGACATCGATGCGCTTTGCACCAGAGTCGATGCTGTTTTCCAGCAGCTCCTTGATCACCGATGCAGGGCGCTCAACAACCTCACCCGCAGCAATCTGGTTAGCCAGGCGTGGGCTGAGCAACTCAATGCGCGACCCGCTGTTCAAGGTAGATTCGCTCATTACTGCGCCGCCAATTCTGTGCCTGGGATGGTCAACACCTGACCGACTTTCAACTCATCGGTCTTCAGGTTGTTGGCACTGCGCAACGTCGCGGCCGAGACTTGGAAACGCACCGCAAGCATCGCCAAGGTATCGCCGGGCTGCACGCGATGGTCACGCGGGCCTTGGGCGATCTTGCCGGAGTCACGCAGCCAAGCGACGTAAGTGCCCGGCGGCGGGTTCTGCTGGAAGAACTGGCGCACGCCGGCACTGATGGAACGCGCCAACGCCTGCTGATGGCTGGCGCTGGCCAGCTTGGAGGCTTCGTTGGCGTTGGAGATGAACCCGGTTTCCACCAGAATCGATGGGATGTCCGGAGACTTCAACACCATAAACCCGGCCTGTTCCACACGCTGCTTGTGCAGCGAAGTCACGCGACCGATGTTGCTCAAGACCTTCTGGCCGACATTCAAGCTGGAAGTCAGCGAAGCGGTCATCGACAGGTCGAGCAGAACGCCAGCGAGCATCTTGTCCTTGTCATCGAGGGACACGTTGCCGGCACCACCGATCAAGTCGGAACGGTTTTCGCTGTCCGCCAGCCAACGAGCAGTCTCGGACGTGGCCCCGCGATCAGACAACGCAAACACCGAGGCACCGAACGCAGCGGACGACGGCGCAGCATCGGCGTGAATCGACACAAACAGGTCGGCACCTTTCTTACGGGCGATTTCGGTACGGCCGCGCAGCGGAATGAAGTAGTCGCCGGTACGGGTCAGTTCGGCGCGATAGCCTTTCATACCGTTGATCTGACGCTGCAACTCACGGGCGATAGCCAGTACCACGTCTTTTTCATGCTGGCCGCGTGAGCCGGAAGCACCCGGGTCTTCACCACCATGGCCGGCATCGATCACTACGATAATGTCGCGTTTGCCAGCCGGGGCCGGTGGCGGCGGTGGCAACTTGACCTGGGGTTGCGACGGGCTGACAGGCACGGCAGGCACCGTTGCCACGCTCGGGGTTGGAGCAGGCGGCGGTGCGGCATCGGCAGCGTTGTCGAACAAGTCGACCACCAGTCGGTTGCCATATTGGGCATTCGGCGCCAGGGAGAAGCTTTTCGGCGTCACGACTTTTTTCAGATCGATGACAACGCGCAAATCGGTGGGCGTTCGCTGGGCCGAGCGCATGGCGGTGATCGGGGTATTGGCAGTAGACACTTTGAGGGGCGCGGCCAGGGTCGCACCGTTGATGTCGATCACCAGGCGATCAGGCGCCGTGAGAGTAAAGACGCTGTGCTGGACCGGGCCAGACAGGTCGAACACCAGTCGCGTGTTATCCGGTGCTCGCCACAGGCGAACACTTTTCACCTGTGAAGCAGCCAGAGCATTGACAGTCATTGCCGCAAGCAACACCCCTACGACAGCAACCAACGCGCGAAAGCGCATACCTAACCCCACCAATTATTTGAATTCCAATGCCAAAGCGGCGCACCACGACTCTGCGCGCGCACTCTGGGGCAACAACTTCAGCTGACGTCCTGATTCACGCGGCGTAATGGTAATGGTCAGGTCCGGCTTTGGCAAAAAGCCTGTGCCTTTATCTGGCCACTCGATCAGGCACAGTGCGTCTTCGTCAAAGTAATCACGGATGCCCATGTACTCCAGCTCTTCGGGATCGACCAAACGATAGAGGTCGAAGTGGAAAGCACGCAACGCACCGATCTCATAGGGCTCGACCAAAGTGAACGTTGGGCTTTTCACCGCCCCTGCGTGCCCCAAACCGCGAATGATGCCTCGGGACAACGTCGTCTTGCCCGCCCCCAGGTCACCTTCGAGAAAGATTAGCCCGGCTGCGCCTGTGACCTGTGCAATACGATGACCGAGCGCGACCATGGCGTCTTCATTGGCCAGGAAAAGGATTACTTCAGGCACGGCGATTGCTCCTCCAACAATTGACGAATGGCCGGTATCAGATCGCTGGCAGCTAAGCCGCGACCCAGGCTGCCCTGGCGGTCCCCCGCCGTAGCGTGCAACCACACAGCCAGGCAGCTCGCTTCATAAGCAGGCATGCCTTGGGCCATTAACGCGCCCACCAGCCCGGCCAGTACATCGCCAAGGCCCGCTGTGGCCATCGCTGGATGCCCCTGATCACAACGGGAAACACGTCCATCGGGGCAGGCAATCAAACTGCCAGCACCCTTGAGGATAGCCACTGCACTGAATTTCTGGCTCAACGCGCGCGCCACCTTAAGGCGATCGGCCTGAACCTCGGCTGTAGAAATGCCCAATAAGCGCGCAGCCTCGCCCGGATGCGGCGTAATCACGCTACCGCTCGGAAGACTCATATTGCCGGTAGCAAGCTGATTCAGCGCGTCTGCGTCCCACACCTGCGGCAGCAGCGCGTTGGCGGCAACCGATAGCAGGCTTTTACCCCAGGACGCCTCACCCAACCCCGGACCAATAACGATTACCGAGATTTTTTCCAGCAAGCCCATAAGCTGGTTCGCCGAACTCACGCCCACGCTCATGACCTCAGGCACGCGGGCCAACGCGGCAGGCACGTGTTCAAGGCGAGTGGCCAGGGACACCATGCCGGCGCCGCTGCGCAAGGCACTTTCCGCGCTCAACAGCGCAGCGCCGCCAAAGCCGCGGTCGCCACCAATGACCAACAAATGGCCGAACTGGCCTTTATGGGCGTCCGGGGAACGCGCAGCCAGTTGCGGCAAATGGCCGGGCAACAAGGACTGAACGTCGGTTATTTCGTGTTTTGTCTGCGGCATGCGTCTTCAAGCTCCGATGTCTGGCAGAATTATACGCATCTAACCTGTGGTTTCCCGTGTCTCATGCCCGCTATTACCTCCGATCTGCCCGCCCTCGCCCAATCGATCAAAGACTGGGGCCGCGAACTGGGCTTTCAACAAGTCGGCATCAGCGGCCTGGACCTGGCCGAGCATGAACAGCACCTGCAACGTTGGCTAGACGCGGGTTACCACGGCGAGATGGACTACATGGGCGCCCATGGCAGCAAGCGCTCCCATCCCGACGAGCTCGTGCCCGGCACGTTGCGCGTGGTGTCGCTGCGCATGGACTACCTGCCTGGCGACACACAAATGGCGCAACTGCTGGCCCAGCCGGAAAAAGCCTACATTTCGCGCTACGCCCTGGGCCGCGACTACCACAAGCTGATCCGCAAACGCGTACAGCAACTGGCCGACCGCATTCAGGCACAGATCGGCCCATTTGGCTTTCGTGCGTTCGTCGACAGCGCCCCCGTACTGGAAAAAGCCATCGCCGAAAAAGCCGGCCTGGGCTGGATCGGTAAAAACACCCTGGTACTCAACCGCAAGGCCGGCAGTTATTTCTTCCTCAGCGAACTGTTCGTCGATTTGCCGCTGCCGGTCGATGAGCCACACAGCACCGAACACTGTGGCCGCTGCACCGCCTGCCTGGATATCTGCCCAACCAATGCCTTCGTCGGTCCCTATGTGCTGGACGCCCGGCGCTGCATTTCCTACCTGACCATTGAACTGAAGAACGCGATCCCTGAAGACCTGCGCCCATTGATCGGCAATCGGGTGTTCGGTTGTGATGACTGTCAGATCGTTTGTCCGTGGAATCGTTTCGCTCGATCCACCGCCGAGGGCGATTTCAAGCCACGGCATAACCTGGATAACGCAGAACTGGCCGAACTGTTTATGTGGGACGAGGATAAATTCCTCAGCAGCACCGAAGGCTCACCCCTGCGCCGCGCGGGCTACGAGCGCTGGCTGCGCAACCTCGCGGTGGGCCTGGGCAATGCGCCGTCAAGCATTCCGGTGCTGGAAGCCTTGAAGGCACGCAGGGATTACCCGTCGGAGTTGGTGCGCGAACATGTGGAATGGGCGCTGAACCAACACGCTACGCGCTAGTGCACGTCGTCGTTGTAGACGAATTTGGGCATTTCCCAGTGAAAACGGATCGCCAGCAGGCGCAATAGAAAGCCGCTGAACAGGGTCAGCAGAATTGCTTGCTCGCTGGGCAATTCCATATACAGACAGAGCAAGTAGAACCAGGCGGCCAGAAATGACACGCTGGCGTACAGCTCACGGCGGAAGATCAGCGGAATGTCGTTGCAGAAGATATCCCGCAGAATGCCGCCGAAGACGCCGGTGATCACCCCGCTGACCGAGGCCACCAGCATGCCGTGGCCCATTTCCAGTGCAGTCATGCAGCCGATCAGCGTGAAGGCCACCAGGCCTACGGCGTCCAGCGCTAGAAACAGCGAGCGCAGGTGACGCATCAGCGGCGCGATAAAGATCGTCACCAGCGCCGCCACCGAGGTCAGCACCAGGTATTCCGGATGCTTGACCCACGTCAGCGGGTAATGCCCCAACAGCACATCGCGCACCGAGCCGCCGCCCAGCGCCGTTACGCAAGCGATCAGCACCACACCAAACCAGTCCATGCCGCGCCGACCAGCCGACAAGGCACCGGTCATGGCTTCGGCGGTGATGGCGATGAGGTAGAGCATCAGCAGCATGATGGCGATCCTTGCAAAGAGGCCGGCAGTCTAATCATTTGCTGATGGCACCAAAAGGGGGCGCTTGGCGATAAAACGAGTTGCCTGCATCGGGGGCAAGCACCCCTCCCACATTTGGACCTGGGAATACATTCAACTGTGGGAGCTGGCTTGTCTGCGATGGCGCCCGGTCAGCCGCCCCCATTTCAAGCCTTGATGAAATGCTTGCGGTAATGCTGCAGCTCGGCGATCGACTCGCGAATATCATCCAGCGCCAGATGGGTGCTGCCTTTATGGAAGCTGTCTTTGACTTCCGGCGCCCAGCGCGCGGCCAGTTCCTTGAGCGTGGACACATCCAGGTTGCGGTAGTGGAAGTAGCTTTCCAGCGCCTTCATGTGGGTATAAAGGAAGCGGCGGTCCTGGCAGATGCTGTTGCCGCAGATCGGCGATTTGCCCTTGGGCACCCACTGTTCCAGAAAGGCGATGGTTTCGGCTTCGGCTTCGGCCATGCTGATTCGGCTGTCGCGCACACGCTGAGTCAGACCGGAGTTGCCATGGGTGCGGGTGTTCCACTCGTCCATGGTGGCGAGCACGGCGTCGCTGTGGTGGATGGCGATCACCGGACCTTCGGCCAAGGTGTTGAGATTGCTGTCGGTGACAATGGTCGCCATCTCGATGATGACGTCGGTGTCAGGGTTCAGACCGGTCATTTCCAGATCGATCCAAATCAGGTTCTGTGGGTTTTGCATGGCTTGATTCTCTTGGCACCTTGGCGTAGCTGCGCAGTTTAGCAGGCGGGGCCGTGCTAGACTCGCGACCGTTTCACCCAACCTTTGCATTATCGACACGGAACACCAATGGCCAAACGCCAGCTCAACCGTCGCCAAAACTGGCGCATCGAAAAGATTCAAGGTGAGCGCGCCGCACGCGCCGCCAAACGTGAATCCTCCGCCGTGGAAGCGCTCGAGGGCGGCGACCTGGGCCCCGAGCAAACGGGCCTGGTGATCGCGCACTTTGGTGTGCAGGTCGAAGTCGAGGCGCTGGAAGGCGAACTCGCAGGCCAAGTATCCCGCTGCCACTTGCGCGCCAACCTGCCTGCACTGGTCACCGGCGACAAGGTGGTGTGGCGCGCCGGCAACCAGGGCATCGGCGTGATCGTCGCCCAACTGCCGCGCACCACCGAACTGCGTCGTCCTGACAGCCGCGGCCAACTCAAGCCGGTAGCGGCCAACGTCGACATGATCGTGATCGTGTTCGCACCGTTGCCCGAGCCCCATGCCAACCTAATCGACCGCTATTTGGTGGCGGCTGAGCATGCGGGTATTCGCCCGCTGTTGCTGCTGAACAAATTCGACCTGATCGACGAACAGAACGCCCCAGCGCTCAACGCGTTGCTGGCGGTCTACCGCACCTTGGGTTACCCAGTGCTGGAAGTCTCGGCTCACCATGGCAACGGCATGGAACAGCTGCAACAGCAGTTGGACGGACGCATCAGTGTGTTTGTCGGCCAGTCGGGCGTTGGCAAGTCATCGCTGGTCAACAGCCTGCTGCCGGAAGTAGACACCCGTGTAGGCCCGCTGTCGGAACTGTCCGGCCAGGGCACTCATACGACCACCACCGCGCGATTGTTCCACTTCCCCGGCGGCGGTGAGCTGATCGACTCCCCAGGCATTCGCGAATTCGGCCTCGGCCACGTCAGCCGCAGCGATGTGGAAGCGGGCTTTATCGAGTTCAACGACCTGATCGGTACGTGCCGCTTCCGCGACTGCAAACATGACCGCGAGCCGGGCTGTGCGTTGCTCAAGGCCCTGGAAGATGGCCGTGTGCAGCAGCAGCGGATGAACAGCTATCGGTCGATTATTGCGAGCTTGCCCGAGAGCAGTTACTAAATCGACCCAGCATTGTGATGAGCGGGCTTGCCCCGCTCATCACAACCGCAAAAGAACTTACGAGCCCGTCTTAGGCGCCGTAGGATCCTTCATCCCACCATCGTCAAACAGGTTCAGCTTCTGCCGCAGTTCATGGGCCGGCAACGGCTCCTGCCCTGGTGGAATGGCATTCGGGTCAACCGGCACTTCGCCCGGCGCGCCCGCACCTGGGGTTGGCACGACAGGTGGCTGATCACCTTCTATCGCACGCTGAGCCTTCTTGGTCAGCACGACGATATCAATGCGACGGTTGATCGGATTGAACGGATCCTTGGGTTCAAATAGCTGCGAGGAGGCAAAACCCACCACGCGCGCCACTTGCGGGTCGGGGTAGCTGCCTGCCACCAACGCACGACGGGCAGCGTTGGCGCGGTTGGCCGAGAGTTCCCAGTTGCCGAAGTCACCCTGGCCGGCATACGGCTTGGCGTCCGTGTGGCCGCTGATGCTTATCTTGTTCGGCACTGCCTTGATGGTGTCAGCCATGGCCAACAGGATGTCTTCGAAGTACGGCTTCAGCCGCGCACTGCCGGAATCGAACATCGGCCGGTTGGCGGCATCAGTGATCTGGATGCGCAAGCCTTCCGGAGTGATCTCGAACGAGATCTGATCCTTGAATTTCAGCAACTGCGGATTTTCATCCACCTTGGTCTGCAACTCTTGCAGCAACAGCTCCAGGCGTTCCTGCTCAACCTGTTCAGCCATGCTCTCGACGGTGTCGCGCTCGATCGGGATGTTCTCCTGAGGCGATTCGGTCTTGACCTCTGGATTGATGGTGCGCTCAGGTGCCAACTGCGGCGAGCCGCCCAGGTCGATCACAAAGGGCGTGCCACTCTCCGAGAAGCCAATCGGGTCTTTGAAGTAACCGGCGATGGCGATCTTCTGTTCGGGCGTGGCGGTCGACATCAGCCACAGCACCAGGAAGAACGCCATCATCGCCGTCGCAAAGTCGGCGAAGGCGATTTTCCAGGCGCCGCCATGGTGCCCCGCAGCGAAGCGCTTGACGCGCTTGATGATTATCGGCTGGTTGTTTTCCATGGCTTAGCGACCGCGAACCGCTTGTTCCAGCTCGGCGAAACTTGGGCGATGCTTCGGGTACAAGACCTTGCGACCGAACTCCACTGCCAACGATGGCGGCATGCCGGACGCGGACGCTACCAGACTGGCCTTGATCGATTCGTACAGGTTGATTTCTTCCTTGGCATCGTGAGCCAGGGAGGTGGCCAGCGGGCCGAAGAAACCGTAAGCGGCGAGAATACCGAAGAAGGTACCCACCAGCGCCGCACCTACGTGCATACCGATGGCCGCCTGATCGCCCTCGCCCAGGGAGGCCATGGTCACCACGATACCGAGTACCGCCGCGACGATACCAAAGCCGGGCATGCCGTCGGCCACACCGGTCACGGCATGGGAAGGATGCTCCAACTCTTCTTTAAGGCTGAACAATTCCATGTCGAACAGGCCTTCCAGCTCATGGGGAGCCATGTTGCCGGAGGACATGATGCGCAGGTAATCGCAGATATAGGCGGTCATGCGCTCGTCTTTGAGCACGGCCGGGTACTTGGCAAAAATCGGGCTGGCAGAGGCGTCCTCGATGTCGGCCTCAATGGCCATCATGCCTTCGCGGCGGCTCTTGTTGAGGATCTCGTACACCAGGCCCAGCACTTCCAGGTAGAAGGTATGAGTGAAGCGCGAACCGAACATGGCCAGCGATTTCTTGACCACGTGCATAGTCATGTAACCGGGGTTGGCCTGAAGGAAAGCGCCCAGTGCAGCACCGCCAATGATCATCACCTCGAAAGGCTGGATCAGTGCCGCAATTTTACCGTGGGACAGGACGTACCCGCCGAGCACGCTCGCGAAGACGACGATGATGCCGATAATTTTAGCCATAGGAGATGAGTACTTGCGCCGTCGGGTTCATGGACATATTTGGGGGAACTGGAAAACTCTTGTTCCTCTTATCGGCAAAACTGCGCCAGACTATAGCCCGTTAAGGCGAAAAGCCAGTTCGGCCCGCTCCGGGCGTGTTGACCGCAAGTGATGATCGCGCCCCAATCATGGCTAATGAAACGACAGTCCCATCTGTAAGACCTATCTCTCTCGCCGCTTGGATCAAGCGCCTGGACGACGTGCTGCTGCCAGTTCCCCAGGCAAGCCACGACCGTGTGTGCAAAGCCATCCGCGACAGCCGCAGTTCGTTGCGAGATATTGCCGAGCTGATGCAAAACAGCCCGGCTTTGGTACTCAGCGTCATGCGCGAGGCCAACAGCCATAACCATGGCAGCCTGGCGGAGCCGGCGGAAAACCTCGAAGTAGCGCTCAATCGCCTGGGCCTCAAGCGCGCCGAGGAACTGCTGGCGCGCCTGCCCTCGGTGCCCGCCCAAGAGATTCCCGTAGCATTGCGTCAACTGTTGCTGGTGAGCCAGCACGCGTCGCAGCAAGCCAACGGTCTGTTCGGCAGTCGTCTGGCGCGGCTTTGGCAAGACATCCACTGGGGTAGCCTGCTGTTTCTGTCGCCGCTGTGGCCGATGGCCGTTGCCTACCCCAAGCTCCTTGAAGAGTGGGAACTGCGTGTCATCCACAAGGGCGAGCCTGCACGCAAAGTCGAGCAGGAGCTGTTCGGCGTGCGCCTGCTGGACCTGTGCCTCGGCCTGACCGAAGCCTGGCACCTACCGATCTGGGTATCCCAGGGCTATAACCTGCTGTTGAACGAGCAACGCTTGCTGGTCAAGGCACTTCATATCGCCCGTGAAGACGACTCGTTGCGCCATCAGCAATTGCTAGACGCCGAACCCAACCTGCGGCGTTGGCTGAACCAGCCGGCCAATACCGTGCTGCTAGCCAACGGCCTGGCGATGTCAGCCCAAGAGTCCTGGACCTGCCCGCACACTCAACGCTGGCAATACCTTACCGCGCTGTATTTGCAGCAACCGCTGGCTGAAGTGCAGCAACAATCTCACCAACAAGCCGTCACCAGCGCCCGCAGCACTCTAATGCCCGACCTCTGGCACCCGGCGCTGTCGCTGATCTGGCCGTGGAATGTGCAGAAGATTCATCGCGGCCTGCTGCCGGCGCCGCCACCGACTGCCGAGGCCCTGGCCGTGTGGCGTAACCGCTGCACCGAACTGCTGTTGGAACCAAGCCGCTTTGCCAACGCCATGCATTTGACCACCTGCGCCAAGGAAGCTCTGGTGGCCAGCGGCATGCAGCGAGTCTTGTTGTTCATGGCCGATCGCGCCCTGAGCACCTTGCGCGTGCACCAGGCCGACGGTCTGCCCAAAGACGCCGCCAACTTGAGCCTGGACGTGGTCAACAGCACGCTGCTACAGCGCCTGCTGGAGAAATCCGCCCAAGTACGCCTCACGCCGGACAACCACGCGCAGTTCTCGGCCTTGCTGCCGCCGATCCTGCGCCGTCTGTTCACAGGCGAACACCTGCTGTTGCGTTCGATGAGCTGCAACGGCCGTGTGGTAATGCTGATGGTCGCCGACCAGGGCGGCGGACCGTTTTCGGAAACCACCGTGCAGGCTTTCGGCAAAACCGCCCAGTGCATAGAGAAAGCCCTGCACAGCTTTACCAACCGCAGCGCCTGATGCTTGCGCTACAATCGCCGTCCTTTATCGCCAACATTTGTGCCCAGGAGACCTCACATGCCTGACTTCTCTGGCTTGCCGCTGGTGATCGAATCCAGCGACCTGCTCGGTCAACTGGATGCCGAACACCTGATTCTGGTGGACCTCACCAGTGCCGCCCGCTACGCCGAAGGGCATATCCCCGGCGCGCATTTCGTTGACCCCAAGCGCACCCAACTGGGCCAGCCGCCGGCTCCCGGCCTGCTGCCCAATAAAGCCGACCTGGAAAAACTCTTCGGCGAATTGGGCCACACGCCCGACGCCACCTACGTGGTATACGACGACGAAGGCGGCGGCTGGGCCGGGCGCTTTATCTGGCTGCTCGACGTGATCGGCCACCAGAAATACCACTACCTCGACGGCGGCCTGCTGGCCTGGCTGGAAGAGAAATACCCCGTTTCCACCGAAGTGCCCGGCCCCGTCGGCGGCCCCGTCAGGCTCACGCTGCATGACGGCCCCACGGCCACCCGCGAATACCTGCAAAGCCGTCTCGGCGCGGCCGACCTGGGTATCTGGGACGCACGCGGTCCGCTGGAATATTCCGGCGAGAAGGTACTCGCCGCCAAAGGCGGGCACATCCCCGGCGCGGTAAATTTCGAATGGACTGCCGGCATGGACAAGGCGCGCAGCCTGCGTATCCGCCGCGACATGCCGCAGATCCTCGAAGACCTCGGGCTGACGAAAGATAAAGAAATCATCACCCACTGCCAGACTCACCACCGCTCTGGCTTCACCTACCTGGTGGCCAAGGCGCTCGGTTATCCCCGAGTCAAAGGTTATGCCGGTTCCTGGGGCGAATGGGGCAACCACCCGGACACCCCCGTTGAGATTTAAGGTTTAAGGACAGTTATGAAAAAGCAGTTGTTTATCCTCAGCCAGTACTTGCTGCCGCACCATTTGCTGTCGCGCCTCGCTGGCTGCATTGCCGAGTGCCGCGTGCGTTGGTTCAAGAACGCTTTCACCACCTGGTTCGCTAAACGCTACCAAGTAGACATGTCCCAGGCGTTGGTTGAAGACGTGACCGCCTACGAGCACTTCAACGCCTTCTTCACACGCGCCCTCAAAGATGGCGCGCGCCCGCTGGATCAAACCCCAGGCGCGGTGCTCAGCCCCGCCGATGGCGCGGTCAGCCAGCTTGGTCCGATTGAGCATGGGCGCGTGTTCCAGGCTAAAGGCCACAGCTTTAGCGTGCTGGAGTTGCTGGGTGGCGATGCGGACTTGTCGGCACCGTTCATGGGCGGGGACTTCGCAACGGTTTATCTGTCGCCGAAGGACTACCACCGTGTGCACATGCCATTGGCTGGCACCCTGCGGGAAATGGTCTATATCCCAGGCCGTATCTTCTCGGTGAACCAGACCACCGCCGAAAATGTGCCGGAGCTGTTTGCGCGTAACGAGCGTGTTGCCTGCATCTTCGACACCGAACGCGGTCCGATGGCCGTCGTGTTGGTGGGTGCGATGATCGTCGCGTCGATTGAAACCGTATGGGCTGGCCTGGTGACCCCACCGAAGCGCGAACTGAAAACCTTCCGCTACGACGAAGCGGCGCGTGCGCCTATTCATCTGGAGAAAGGTGCGGAGCTGGGTCGCTTCAAGTTGGGTTCGACCGCGATTGTGCTGTTTGGGCCGGATCAGGTGAAGTGGGCTGAAGAACTGGTGGCGGGTTCGCCAGTGCAGATGGGCCAGGGTATCGCTTTACCTAAAGCCTGACACCGAACCCAATGTGGGAGGGGGCTTGCTCCCGATAGCGGGGAATCAGTCAACACATCAGTGACTGAACCACTGCCATCGGGGGCAAGCCCCCTCCCACATTTAGTCAGTTACAGCTGACCGTCGCGGTCGCGAAAGCCCAGCAGATAGAGCACGCCATCCAACCCCAAGGTCGAAATCGCCTGCTTGGCCGATTGTTTGACCAATGGCTTGGCGCGGAACGCCACACCCAAACCGGCGATCGCCAGCATCGGCAAGTCATTCGCCCCGTCGCCGACCGCAATGGTCTGCTCCAGACGCAAACCTTCCTTGTGTGCCAATTCCTTCAGCAGATCCGCCTTGCGCTGCGCGTCGACAATCGGCTCGACCGCGACGCCGGTCACCTTGCCATCGACCACTTCCAGCTCGTTGGCGAACACATAGTCGATGCCCAGCTTTGCCTGCAATTGCTTGGCAAAGTAGGTGAAGCCGCCGGACAGGATCGCAGTCTTGTAACCCAGACGCTTGAGTTCGGCGAACAGGGTTTCGGCACCTTCCGTCAGGCGTAGCGAGGCGCCGATGGAGTCCAGCACGCTGACATCCAGGCCTTTGAGCAGTGCCAGGCGCTCCTTGAAGCTGGCGCGGAAGTCCAGCTCGCCGGCCATGGCGCGCTCGGTGATCGCGGAAACCTGCTCGCCCACGCCGGCGGCTTTGGCCAGTTCGTCGATGACTTCTGCTTCGATCAGCGTGGAGTCCATGTCGAATACCGCCAGGCGACGGTTACGACGGAACAGCGAATCTTCCTGGAACGCGATGTCGACATTCAGCTCCTGGGCCACGCTAAGGAATTCGGCGCGCAGGGCCTGCGGATCGGCCGGCTCGCCGCGAACGGAGAACTCGATGCAGCCCTTGCCCTGATCTGCCGGCGTGTCCAGCGGCATGCGCCCCGACAGACGGTCGATATGGTCGATATTCAAACCATACTGCGCGGTAATGGAGCTGACGCGCTGCAGTTGTTCGGCGGTGACCTTGCGGGTCAGTAACGTGACGATATGGCGTTTCTTCCCTTGGCCAGCCACCCAATGCTGGTAGTCGTCTTCGGAAACAGGGGTGAAACGCACCTGTTGATCCAGCTTATACGCCGTAAACAGGATGTCCTTGAGTACGGACGAGGCCTGTTCGGTGCTGGGGATTTCCACCAGGATGCCGAACGACAGGGTGTCGTGGATCACTGCCTGGCCAATGTCGAGAATGTTCACACCACCCTGGGCCAGAACACCGGTAATGGCGGCGGTAAGACCCGGGCGGTCTTCACCGGTGATGTTAATCAGGACAATTTCGCGCAAGGCGCACCCCCAGGCTGGAAAAAAACCGCATTCTACCCACTTTCAGTGACCATCGGGCACAGCCAGCGCTTTGCCGGTCCTAGGCCTGTCGCTATACTGCGCGTCAACTTCACGGACCGAGAGCCGAGCGCAAGTGAACCGGCCCACGCCAGTAAAAACCGATAACTTCTTCCTGCTGATCTTCCGGGCACTGCGCCACCGCCGTGTACCGATCGCATTACGCATCGCCAGCCATAACGTGATCCTGGTGGCCTTGGCCCTGGTGATCTATGCCTGCGTGATGGGTTTGCAGTTCAAACAGGCCATGCACGAGCAAGCCGACGCCCTGGGCGAGAGCTTGACGACCCAGACCGCCACCTCGGCGACTGAGCTGTTGGTGTCCAACGACATCCTCAGCCTCAACGTGCTGCTCAACAACCTGACCAAAAACCCGCTGGTGGCCCACGCCGCCATCTACAGCGTGGACAACCGGATCATGGCCGAAGCCGGGCAACGCCCGAAAAACGGCCTGCTGGGTGAAGCCGAAGGCCTGTACCAGAGCAACATCACGTTCCAGGATGTGAAGGCCGGCCAACTGCGCATCAGCCTGGACATGCAGCAATTCCAGCAGCCGATGACCATCAGCCTGCAAAGCATGGGCATCCTCAGCGCAATCCTGCTGGCACTGGCCTTGGCCTTGAGCCTGCGGCTGGGTCGGCACATTTCTACGCCATTGATGCAACTGCGCATCTGGTTACGGGATATCGACGAACACACGCCAGCCACCGACCGCCAGGACGAAATCGGCGACCTCGCCCGCCAACTCCACGCCAGCTTCGCCCCGGAGCCAGTGGTTCGTGAAGTGGAGCCGGAACCTGAGTTCGACGACACCGATTACGACGACGAGCCCGAGTTTGAAGTGCGCGACCTGCGTGATCCTGGCTTCGACGAAAGCACCCCGGTGGCAGGCCTCAAGCCTGCAACACGCAAGGTCATCCAGGCTGAAGAAGACGAGCTGGACGATGAAGACCCGTTCGCCGACCTGCGCGACACCTCGGCCAACAGCCCGGCCGTCGCGCCGAAACCGGTACCTGCGAGGAACACCGAGCCCCAGCACAGCGCCGTATTGGCCGTGCAACTGGGTGCCCAGGACCAACTGCGCCGCCTGCCCCGCGCACGCCTGACGGAACTGCTGGAACGCTATCGCGATTGCCTCGACCAAGCGGCCTCGCTGTACCAGAGCGAACTGCACACCCTGAACGATGGCAGCACGCTGATGCTGTTCCACAGCGAAGACAGCGGCGAAGACTACCTGACCAACGCCATCTGCTGCGGCGAACTGCTGCGCGCCCTGGGCCATGCCCTGCAGATCGAAGTGGCGGACAGCGGCATCACCCTGCAACTGCAACTTGGCTTGACGGTAGGTGACGACCTGTTCGGCATGAGCCAGATCGATCTGCTGCTGACCGAAATCGCCCAAGACGCCCTGGCCCTGTCGCAACACAGCCGCAACCTGCTGCTGGTGGAGCGCAAGATCAGTGAAGACACGCTGATCCGCCAACGCGCTCGCATCCGACCGATTGCCAGCCCTGAAGGCGCAAGCTGTGTGGAGCGGTTGATGGAGCCGTATCCCTCGATGCTTGAACGCCAGTTGGCGCGGATGCATGAGACTCGCTCCAAGCCCTGAAGAACACCGCCGAACCAATTGGGAGGGGGCTTACCCCCGACTGCGGAGCATCAGTTAGCACATCATTAACTGAACCAACGCAACCAGGGACAAGCCCCCTTCCACACTTGATCTGCGCCGTGACTTATATCTCCACAAACAAAAAGGCCCGCTAAGTCAGCGGGCCTTTTTTGTTGAAGCTGTTTCAGATCAGAACCTGAACACTTCCATATCCGTACGAATGGGCGTAGCCATCGGCATCTTCGGCTTCTGCGGCTCTGCTGGCTTGGCCTGCACCGCCGGAGCTTGCTTGCGCGGCGCCTCGGCAATCGGCGGCTGGTTGGCGAGTGGTTTGAGGGCCACCGACAACTGCTGTGCCAAGTGCTGCAACAGCACGCCCTGGGCCTGGACCTGGGATGCCGTGGAACCGGTGTGTTCTTCCTGCAGGTGCACGATACGGTTATCGCGCACCTGGCCACGACGGTCGATCAAGCGCCACTGTGCATCCAGGATTGCCGGTTGCGACACACCCGAGTCGAGGCGCGTAATGGTCAGCAGCACCTGCACATCCGGGCTGAAACCCGTCGGTGCGGGTGCCAGTACCACGCGCTGGCTATCGAGATGGCCCGCGACTTGGCGCAATACCAGCTGGTTGATATCCGAAGACAGGCTACCCGCCCAACGACCATCGGTGGAACCTTGCAGGCTACCGTCATTCTGACGCTGCAGCAGGGTTTCGCGTTGCAGGTAGTCGGCAACGACCACCGGGCCTAGCAGAACTGCCATACCGGCACTTTGTGCAGGTTGCGCCGGACTTCCGCTGTCCAGCTGGTACAGCGACACCGGTTGGTGTGTGCTGCAACCCGCCAACCCCAAAAGGCCAGCGAGCATCAAAAATAAAGGAAGGCGTGGAGCAGTCATCATCCCATCCAGGTGGCTGCCACAAGGCGAACCACAATGTAATACTAAAAATAACCTAAACACGCTCGGCCACGCCGGCGCTGGAAAGGCCATATCATCCGTGAATATGCGCCATGACTCCAGCGCCAAAGAGTCGATCTACGCTTTAAATCGTAGATCGAGGGCTCTAATACGCCTTAAACCGGCGTTTCCACCAGCAAAGCATCCACACGCTGGAAGCCGCGAGGCAGTTTATTACCGCGACGACCACGCTCGCCCTTGTAGTGTTCAAGGTCGTCAGGGCGCAATGACAACGTGCGCTTGCCGGCCTGGAGCACCAGGGTGGAACCTTCCGGGATCACCGCGATGTCGGTCACGTACTCTTCGCGACTGGCCACCCGCTCCCCTGGAATACCAATAATCTTGTTGCCCTTGCCTTTGCCCAGCTGGGGTAGATCGCTGATCTTGAACACCAGCAGACGACCTTCGGTGGTCACCGACGCCAGCCAATTGCTCTCACGGTCATCTACCGGTCGCGGCAGGATCACCTTGGCGTTATTCGGCAGGCTCAACAACGCCTTGCCCGCCTTGTTCTTGGCCTGCAGGTCTTCACCCTTGACCACAAACCCGTAACCGGCGTCGGAGGCGATGACGTACAGCGAGTCATCGTCCGGCAGCAGCACGCATTCAAAATTCGCCCCTGGTGGCGGCGTTAGACGCCCGGTCAACGGTTCGCCCTGCCCCCGTGCTGACGGTAAGGTGTGCGCCGGCACTGAATAGCTGCGCCCCGTGGAGTCGATAAACACCGCAAACTGGTTAGAACGCCCGGCCGCGGCGGTTTTAAACCCATCACCCGCTTTGTACGACAAGCCAGTGGCGTCAATATCATGCCCCTTGGCCGAACGAACCCAACCCTTTTCCGACAGAACGACGGTAATTTTCTCGTTTGGCAGCAGTTCGGTTTCTGTCAGCGCCTTCGCTTCAGCACGCTGCACGATTGGCGAACGACGGTCATCGCCGTAGGTTTCGGCGTCTTTGATCAGCTCGGTACGCACCAGCTTTTTCAGCTTGGCTTCACTGCCCAACAGAGCTTGCAGCTTGGCTTGCTCCTTAAGCAACGCGTCTTGCTCGTCGCGCAGTTTCATTTCTTCCAGTCGCGCCAATTGACGCAAGCGGGTGTCGAGGATGTAGTCAGCCTGGATCTCGCTCAGCTCGAAGCGCGCGATCAATTCGGCTTTCGGGTGCTCGGCGGTACGGATGATGTGAATCACTTCATCCAGGTTGAGATAGGCAATCAGCAAGCCGTCCAACAGGTGCAGGCGGCGCTCGACCTTGTCCAAGCGGAATTGCAGGCGGCGACGAACGGTTTGTACGCGGAACTCCAACCACTCCACCAGCAGGTTGCGCAGGTTTTTCAGCTGCGGCTTACCGTCCAGACCGATGATGTTGATGTTGACCCGGTAGCTGGACTCAAGATCGGTACTGGCGAACAGGTGCTGCATCAGCACTTCGTGATCGACCCGGCTGTTGGTCGGGATGATCACGATACGGCATGGGTTTTCGTGGTCGGACTCGTCACGCAGGTCGGCGACCTGGGGCAGTTTCGACGGTTTGGCCTGCATCAGCGCAGCAATCTGCTCCAACACTTTGGCGCCCGACACCTGATGCGGCAGAGCGGTGACGATAATGTCGCCGTCCTCAATGTGGTACACAGCGCGCATGCGCACCGAGCCCTTGCCGGTTTCGTACATCTTCAGCAGATCGGCGCGCGGCGTGATGATTTCCGCTTCGGTCGGGTAGTCCGGGCCCTGGATATGCTCACAGAGCTGCTCGACGGTCGCCTTTGGCTCATCCAGCAAGCGTACGCAGGCGGTGGCGACTTCCCGCAGGTTGTGCGGCGGTACGTCGGTGGCCATGCCGACCGCGATACCGGTGGTGCCATTGAGCAGGATGTTCGGCAAACGTGCCGGCAACACCAGAGGCTCGTCCAGTGTGCCGTCGAAGTTCGGGCCCCAATCCGCAGTACCCTGGCCCAGTTCGCTGAGCAGCACTTCCGAGTAACGCGACAACCGCGCCTCGGTGTAACGCATCGCGGCGAAGGACTTGGGATCATCCGGCGCACCCCAGTTACCCTGGCCGTCCACCAGCGTGTAGCGGTAGCTGAACGGTTGGGCCATCAGCACCATGGCTTCGTAGCACGCCGAGTCGCCATGGGGGTGGAACTTACCCAGCACGTCACCGACGGTACGCGCCGATTTCTTGTGCTTGGAATCGGCATCCAGGCCCAACTCACTCATGGCGTAGATAATGCGCCGCTGTACGGGCTTGAGGCCGTCGCCGATATGCGGCAACGCGCGGTCCATGATCACGTACATGGAGTAGTTGAGGTAGGCATTTTCGGTGAAGTCAGCCAGCGACCGGCGTTCTACGCCGTCTAAGCTGTCTGCGAGGATGTCACTCATGCGGGCCTCATCATTGTTTGGTAAGGCGCAGCGGAAATGCCGCTGCGCTGAGTCAATTCAAGTGTTTGATCATTCACGGCTGGGCACTCCAGCCGCCGACCGGGGCGGCAAAACGATAGACCACCGGGCGTTTTTCACCATCGGCGCGAGGGCCGAAGTTGTTGTCGATACCCAGCCACGCGCCTTCAGCATCAACCACAAGGGCTTCGGCAAGACCATAGGGCTGGGCATAACGCCGCTCGGGCACCAGGGTTTCGTCGGCAAACGACCAGCACAGCTCGACCTTGGCGGTGACCGCATCGCGCCGGCAAATCTGGAACGCGTTGCGCTCCAGCGTAAACAGCTTGCCGTTGAACAGGGAGAGATCAGCGAAATCCTTGGACACGGGCTTGGCGTCGGTGAATTTAGCCGGTTGTACCTCCTGGCCGGCCTCACTTAATAACACGCAAGGGCCCTCACAACTCCACAGGCTTTGCCCACGCTTGATGGAAATTAAGCCACGCCGCTCACGCTCGGCCGCCAGCCAGATTTGATTGCCTTCAGGGTTCACCGCCAAGCCTTCAAACAGCGCATTGAAGTGCAGCAACATGCCACTGGCCCGGGCCTCACGCACCATGCTTGGGGCAATCTTCAGCCATTCAGGTGCGCCGGTGGCAGGCACTTGCAGCACTGCCGCATGGGCTTCACTGACGATGTAGCGATTACCGGCAACATCGCAGCTGATCCCTTCAAAGTCCAGGTCGCCACCGCGAATAAACGAGGCAGCCGTGGTGCGCGAACGCAGCCCCCAAGGCAGACCGGACTCTGGCACGGGCGGCACTTCGATTTTCACTGTTTCTGCCTGCCAGGTCGGCGCGCTGATATCCAGACGGTAGATCTGATCGTCGTCACGGTCGGAAACCGTCCACAATTCATTGCCGCACACAGCCAGACCCGACAGATTGCCGCCGCGCATGCCATCCACCGGGTGCTCGGACACGAGTTTGAGCTCTGCCACGGGCGCAGCAACCACCGGGGTGGCCGCCAGCCCGCTCATCATCAGGATCGCCAGGGCGACGCCTGTGCGCATCAGCCCACCACCTCGGCCAGGTTGCCTTTGGATTCCAGCCAGGACTTGCGGTCCGGCGCGCGTTTCTTCGCCAGCAGCATGTCCATCATTTCCGAGGTGGCGGCGTAGTCTTCCAGGGTCAACTGCACCAGGCGCCGGGTGTTGGGGTCCATGGTGGTTTCACGCAATTGTGGCGGGTTCATTTCACCCAGACCTTTGAATCGCGTGACCTGCGGCTTGCCGCGTTTCTTCTCGGCCACCAGGCGGTCGAGGATGCCATCGCGCTCCGCTTCGTCCAGGGCATAGAAAATCTCCTTGCCCAGGTCGATGCGATACAGCGGTGGCATGGCGACGTAGACGTGACCGGCATCCACCAACGGGCGGAAGTGCTGCACGAACAGGGCACAGAGCAACGTGGCGATGTGCAGCCCGTCGGAGTCGGCGTCGGCGAGGATGCAGATCTTGCCGTAACGCAGTTGGGCGATATCCGCAGAACCTGGGTCGACACCAATGGCCACGGCGATGTTGTGCACTTCCTGGCTGGCCAGGACTTCGCTGCCGTCGACTTCCCAAGTGTTAAGAATCTTGCCGCGCAACGGCAGGATCGCCTGGAATTCCTTATCCCGCGCTTGTTTGGCGGAACCGCCGGCGGAGTCACCCTCCACCAGGAACAGTTCGGAGCGCATCGGGTCCTGCCCGGCGCAATCGGCCAGTTTGCCTGGCAGTGCCGGGCCTTGGGTGATGCGCTTGCGTTCAACCTTCTTACTGGCTTTGAGGCGACGGCCGGCGTTATTGATCGCCAGTTCAGCCAAGGCCAAGCCCAGCTCAGGATGCTCGTTGAGCCACAGGCTGAAGGCGTCCTTAACCACACCAGAGACAAACGCCGCCGCCTCGCGGGACGACAGACGCTCTTTGGTCTGGCCGGAGAACTGCGGTTCCTGCATTTTCATCGACAGCACGAACGCAATGCGCTCCCACACGTCTTCCGGCGCCAGCTTCACGCCGCGCGGCAGCAGGCTGCGGTATTCGCAGAATTCGCGCATGGCATCGAGCAGGCCCTGGCGCAAACCATTGACGTGGGTGCCGCCCTGAGCCGTGGGAATCAGGTTGACGTAGCTTTCCTGCACGCTGTCGCCGCCCTCGGGCAACCACAGCAGCGCCCAGTCGACGGCTTCTTTATTGCCGGCCAGACTGCCGCAAAACGGCTCGTTGGGCAGGCGCTCGAAGTCGCTGACGGAATCTTCCAGATAAGAGCGCAGGCCGTCTTCGTAATGCCACTCGACCTTCTCACCGGTGCCTTTGTCTTCAAAGGTCACCAGCAGGCCCGGGCACAACACGGCCTTGGCCTTGAGTACGTGTTTGAGGCGGCTGATGGAGAATTTCGGCGAATCGAAGTATTTCGGGTCCGGCGCGAAGTACACGCTGGTACCGGTATTGCGCTTGCCCACAGTGCCGATCACTTCGAGGTCGGTGGCTTTGTAGCCATCGGCGAAGGTCATCTGGTACTCGTTGCCGTCGCGCTTGACCTTGACCCGCACCAGCGTCGACAGGGCGTTGACCACGGAAATACCCACACCGTGCAAGCCACCGGAAAATTGGTAGTTCTTGTTGGAGAACTTACCGCCGGCGTGCAGCTTGGTGAGGATCAGCTCGACGCCTGACACGCCCTCTTCCGGGTGAATGTCCACGGGCATGCCGCGACCATCGTCGGACACTTCGAGGGAGTGGTCAGCGTGGAGAATGACGTGCACCGACTTCGCGTGCCCGGCCAAGGCTTCGTCAACGCTGTTGTCGATGACTTCCTGGGCGAGGTGATTCGGCCGGCTGGTGTCGGTGTACATGCCGGGGCGTTTGCGCACCGGGTCGAGGCCCGAGAGGACTTCGATGGCGTCGGCGTTATAAGAGCTAGCGCTGGGAGTGGCCATGGGGTCTCGTCGTGAGTCGTTCGATTAAAAAGTAACCTGCGGTTTTCAAGGCAATTACAGTGCCGAAAAATCGAAGGATTGATACTGATCTGCGCCAATGCCGGCAAAGCTCAACAGCGCCGGCAATTGCTGGGCGAACCCCTGGTAACCATGGTCGCCACCGGCCTGGATGCGCAAGGCGCAGGCCCGGTAATACTGTTGGGCGAGGCGATAATCCAGGGTTTCATCCCCGGTCTGCAACCACACCTGATAACGCGCAGCATCCTGGGGTGCCGGCACTTCCAACTCGGCGAGTGCCGTGACGTGGTCGTGGGTCAGTTCCCAGGTTTCATCGGTGTAGAGGTTCTTCTGGGTGCCCAGGTAGCCGTCGAACATCCGATGGGGGCTCACCGCCGGGTTGACCAGCAGCGCCTTGAGGCCATGGCGCTCGGCAAGATGGGTTGCATAGTAGCCGCCGAGTGAGCTGCCGACCAGCAGTGGCCGCCCCAGTTGGGCAATGGCTTGCTCCAACTGAGGAATTGCCTGACGGGGGTGGTGATGCAGCGCCGGCACGCGCAGTTGGTCGGCCAGGCCGAGGCTGTTCATCACGGTGATGAGCTGGCTGGCCTTGTTGGACGCCGGCGCACTGTTGAAACCGTGGATATACAGGATCGAAGCAGACATACCGGGCTCTCCGTGCTTGCGCCAAAAGCGCGCAGTTTACAGGTAAATCTCAGTAGCCGTTGCTACCGTAATCCACCGTAAACGCGAACCCGACCAAGCGCTCTACCCCGGTCTCCAGCCGCCCGTCGGCATGCAAACGCAACCAACGATACCCCGGCGCCTGCTCACTGACCTTGAAGTCCTCGCTGCCCGGCGCGAACTGGATGCACGTAGACGGCGACGCTAGCAGGCGCACGCCATTACGTTCGCGGTCGATTTCCTGGTGCACATGCCCCCAGAGCACTGCCCTGACTTGGGGAAAGCGGTCCAGCACGGCAAACAACGCTTCGGGATTGCGCAGGCCGATGGGGTCCATCCACGCACAGCCGAAAGACACTGGGTGATGGTGAAAGCACACCAGATGATGACGGCCGGGGGCTTCACTCAGGGCTTGGGCCAGCAATTGCAGTTGCGAGTCCTGAAGGTAGCCTGGCACCGAGCCCGGTACGGCAGAGTCCAGCAGTGTGATGCGCCAGTTGCCCACATCCACCACCGGTTCAAGCAGGTCGCTGTGCGCAGCGGCGTGCGCCATGATTTGCGGCTCGTCGTGGTTACCGGGAATCCAGCGGGCAGGGGCGCCGATGGATGCGGTCATGTCGCGAAATTGCTGGTACGACTCCAGCGTGCCGTCCTGGGACAAGTCCCCGGTAGCCACTATCAGGTCGATTTGCGGCTGTTGCTGGCACACCAACTCAATTACACGCCGCAGGCTCTCACGGGTATTCATACCCAGCAGCGTGCCGTCGGCCTCGGCAAACAGGTGG
Source organism: Pseudomonas sp. RIT357 (assembly GCF_000632245.1). Taxonomy (NCBI): domain Bacteria; kingdom Pseudomonadati; phylum Pseudomonadota; class Gammaproteobacteria; order Pseudomonadales; family Pseudomonadaceae; genus Pseudomonas; species Pseudomonas sp. RIT357. Next base: position 248,858 of record NZ_JFYX01000046.1, on the reverse strand, counting down.
CTGTCGGACAGTTGCACCAGCAACGCCGGCGCATCGGGGTTCACGGTGGATACGCTCGGCAAGGCGCTCTCCCAAGGCAATCACAGGAATAGACAACTGGGGCGATTATGCTGGGGCAGAACGCAAAGAGGAAACCCAAGGAAGCAGACGCAGTTCACATCTACCGCACGACCTCAAACTCATGACCCAGAGCCAGGCAATGGCTCAACCACTCGCCGAGGAACACATTGAGCTGTGCTTTCTCATCGGGCTGGTGCATGAACACATTTGGGTAAGGATAGATGCTGCGGAAGCGTCGTGCATGTTCGGCGCTGATCACTTCGGCCATGCGGGCGTCGTGGTAAACCTGCACTTCCAGTTGCGGCACCGGCAGCCAAGGCAGGCTGTGCTCCTGACGAACGCGCAGGGTGGTGGTGTACGGACAGTTGACGATAACTTCCAGGGCCAGTACGCCGAGCATTTGGTCGCCATGGGTTACGCCGATGCGCCGTGCCTCGGGGGCGTGGCGCATATCGGGCAACAGGCGCATCAACCGCGCATAGTTGGCTTCGCAGGCGGCTTGCAGCCCGATCAGGTCGACTCGATAACGTTCCCGTGCCTTTACTGCCATAACCCCCTCACTTCCGCGCGATTAAGCGCAAGCCATTGCAGGGCGATAATGCTGGCTGCGTTGGAAATCTTGCCGTCGCGCACCGCTTGCAGGGCATCTTCGAAGGCCCAGACGGTGACGCGGATATCTTCTGCCTCTTCTTCCAATCCATGGACACCACCTGCACCGGCGCTCTCGCAACGGCCCAGGTACAAATGCACAAACTCGGTACTGCCACCGGGCGACGGGAAATACTTGGTAATCGGCCACAGCGCGGAGAACGTCAGCCCAGCTTCCTCCTCGGCTTCGCGGTGTGCAACCTCCTCCGGCTCTTCATCCTTGTCGATCAGGCCCGCGACCATTTCCACCAGCCAAGGGTTGTTGCTGCGGCCCATGGCGCCTACACGGAACTGCTCGATCAACACCACTTCATCGCGCTGCGGGTCGTACGGCAAGACACACACCGCGTCGTGACGGACGAAGACTTCGCGGTTGATCACCCGGCTCATGCCGCCATCGAATTTTTCGTGGCGCAGTTGCACGCGATCAAGCTGGTAGAAGCCCTTGTAGGCATTGTCGCGCTGAACAATTTCGATTGTGCTCGGCGTCGATTTTGCTGTGTCCGTCATATCCCTTCCTCGTTATGCCTGAGCAATTCGCGCCATCCTAACGCGCTCCCGCCCTCGGATGCAGCCCCTTTCCGGTTGCCGGGATAGACGGCGGGCGTCAAACTCACTCTAATCAGCTTAGTGGCGAACTGACTGCCTTGCTGGTAGTCGAAGCTGCACAATTTCGCTCTTATCGATAGACGAAGGACACCCATGTCGCTTTTAAAAATCGCCTCCGTGGCCTGCATCGCCTTGACCCTCGGCGCCTGCCAAAGCTTGTTCCAACCCAACTGGCGTACCCCGCTGGAAGCCACCCGCGACACCACTGAACAAACCCGGCCGGGCTGCGCCAGCGCCGATTGCGCGCTGGTGAATATCGACACCGTGCACTTCGCCAAGGAACCCAAGCTGGACGCGCTGATCGAACAGCGCCTACTGGAAATGACCGGCGCCAACCCGCTGCCGACCAGCCTTGAGACCTATCGCGAGCAATTCCTGAAAACCGCGGCCCCAAGCAACAGCATGTATTTGCAGGCCAAGGTACGGGAGCAGCATGACGGCTTGGTGATCATCGAACTGTCCAGCTATCTGGACCAGGGCGCCACCCATGGCGAGCCGGGCCGCGCATTCATCAACTATTCGCGCCAGCAGCAAAAGGCCCTCTCGCTCACCGACATGCTACTGCCGGGTAAAGAGGACGCCTTCTGGAAAGCCGCCCAAGTGGCACACAACAGTTGGTTGATCAGCACCCGCCTGAGCCTGGAGCCGGAGTTTGTGAAAACCTACCCCTTCCAGAAAACCCCGAACGTTGCGCTGACCTATGGTGGCGTGGTCCTCAAGTACCCCACCACCACCATCGCGCCGTATGCCTTGGGCCATGTCGAGTTGCAGATTCCCTACTCGCGCCTGGACGGCATTCTCAAGCCTGAGCTGGTACCCGCACGCCGCTGAAGGCCCGACCCAGGACGAACTGCAGCAGCCCTGCCAGCACCAGCGCCGGCAGGGTTGCGCCGACATCCGGGTACAGATTGGCCAACAGATGGTAAGTGGCAATGCCACCTAACCAGGCCAACAGCGCCGGCCAACGCAGGCCGGCAACCACACCCTGACCACGACGGCGCAGGATGAAATGATCCACCAGCACCACGCCGAACAACGGCGCAAACACTGAGCCGATCAATAGCAGGAAGTTCTGGTACTGGGCCAACGGCGCGAAACAGGCGATCAAGGTGCAGATAACACCGATCGCCAACGCCAGATGCTCGACTTTCAAGCGCAACAGAACCCCGCTGGACACCGCCGCCGAGTGAATATCGGCAAAAGCATTTTCCGACTCGTCCAACAGGATCAGCAGCAGCGGAATCCCCAGGCCGGCGCCAGCCAAAGCAAGGAGCAGCGCGTTCACTTCACCGCTCGGCGCAAATGCCAGGGTGTAGGCCACGCCCAGGCTCATCAGCCAGAAATTACCGATAAAGAAGCCCACCGCGGTGCCGCCGAACACGCTTTTAGCGCGCTTACCGAAACGGGAGTAATCGGCAATCAGCGGTAACCAGGACAGCGGCATGGCGATGGCAATATCGAAGCCCACGGCGAACGGCATCGAACCATCACCGACCTGAGCCCATAGCGCGGCCAAATCAGCCTTGGCGAACAAGTTCCAGGTGAGCCACAGACAGGCGGCGAGCAGCAGCCAGATGCCCCATTTGCGCAGGATCTGACGCACAAAGGTCAATGGACCGCTGACTGCCAGCAGCGTCGCCAAGCCGCCGAAAAACAGCGTCCACAGCAACGGGCTGGCCAGCAGGCTGCCCTCGCTGAATGCTCGCGTACCCAACAGGCTGGCCGCATCGCGCATCACAATGATTTCGAATGAACCCCAGCCGATCAACTGCAGCAAGTTGAGCAACGCGGGCAGGCTCGCGCCTTTGGCACCGAGGCTGAGCTTGAGCGCCGCCATGGCGGACAGGCCGGTGTCGCTGCCGATCACGCCGACGGCGGCCAGCAACAACACGCCGACCAGAGTGCCGAGGAAGATTGCCAGCAATGAACCCGACAGGCCCAGCCCCGGCGCAAGCAAAGCGCCGGTTTGCAGGACCATCAGGCCAATGCCGAGGGAGAACCATAGGGAGAACAGGTCACGGGCGCCGAAGACACGTTTGTCTTGGGGGACTGCGATGTCCGGTGAGTAGGTGCTCGGTTGAATGTTCAAGGGTGTTATCTCTGAGGGGCATGTGTTGTTTGAAAGATTGCTATCGGGGGCAAGCCCCCTCCCACATTTTGAATGGCGAACACGTTCAAGTGTGGGAGGAGGCCTGCCCCTGATGAGGCCCTTAAAAGCACCTGCAACCTCGGATCAGACCTTCTTATAAAGCTGACTACCTTCCTGCTTGAACCGCTCCGCCTGCTCCGCCAAGCCCTTGGCCACGTCCACATCCACCGCTTCAATGCGCTGGTTGGCCGCGTATTCACGCACTTCCTGGGTGATTTTCATCGAGCAGAATTTCGGCCCGCACATTGAGCAGAAATGCGCGACCTTGGCCGAGTCCTTCGGCAGGGTTTCATCGTGATAGGAGCGCGCGGTATCAGGGTCAAGGCCGAGGTTGAACTGGTCTTCCCAGCGGAACTCGAAGCGCGCCTTGCTCAAGGCGTTATCGCGGATCTGCGCGCCCGGGTGGCCTTTGGCAAGGTCGGCGGCATGGGCGGCGATCTTGTAGGTGATGATCCCCGTCTTCACGTCATCCTTGTTCGGCAGGCCCAGGTGTTCCTTGGGCGTGACGTAGCACAGCATGGCGCAACCGAACCAACCGATCATCGCCGCACCGATACCGGAGGTGATGTGGTCGTAACCCGGCGCGATGTCGGTGGTCAGTGGGCCGAGGGTGTAGAACGGCGCCTCGTCGCAGCACTCCAGCTGCTTGTCCATGTTCTCTTTGATCAACTGCATCGGTACGTGGCCGGGGCCTTCGATCATGGTTTGCACGTCGTGCTTCCAGGCGGTCTTGGTCAGTTCGCCCAGGGTTTCCAGCTCGCCGAACTGCGCGGCGTCGTTGGCGTCGGCAATCGAGCCGGGGCGCAGGCCGTCGCCGAGGGAGAAGCTGACGTCATAGGCCTTCATGATTTCGCAGATTTCGTCGAAATGCGTATAGGTGAAGTTCTCTTTGTGGTGCGCCAGGCACCACTTGGCCATGATCGAACCGCCACGGGACACGATGCCGGTGACGCGCTTGGCAGTCAGCGGCACGTACCGCAGCAGCACGCCGGCGTGGATGGTGAAGTAGTCGACGCCCTGCTCGGCCTGTTCGATCAAGGTGTCGCGGAACAGCTCCCAAGTCAGGTCTTCGGCGGCGCCGCCGACTTTTTCCAGGGCCTGGTAGATCGGCACGGTACCGATTGGCACTGGCGAGTTACGGATGATCCACTCGCGGGTTTCGTGGATGTGCTTGCCGGTGGACAGGTCCATCACCGTGTCCGAGCCCCAGCGAATGCCCCAGGTAAGTTTCGCCACTTCTTCTTCGATGGACGAACCCAAGGCGCTGTTGCCGATGTTGCCGTTGATCTTCACCAGGAAGTTACGGCCGATGATCATCGGCTCCAACTCGGTGTGGTTGATGTTGGCCGGGATAATTGCGCGGCCACGGGCGATTTCTTCGCGCACAAACTCGGGGGTGATGATTTTCGGCACGCTGGCACCGAAACTGTGGCCGGCGTGTTGCTGGTCCAACAGACCACTGGCGCGGGCTTCTTCGAGCTTCATGTTTTCGCGGATGGCGACGTATTCCATCTCGGCGGTGATGATGCCTTTGCGCGCGTAGTGCATCTGGGTGACGTTGGCGCCGGCCTTGGCGCGGCGCGGATTTTTCACATGGGCAAAGCGCAGTGCGGTCAGTTCGGCATCGCTCAGGCGCTGCTGGCCGAAATGCGAGCTGAGGCCGGACAGGCGCTCGGTGTCGCCGCGTACTTCGATCCACGGCGAGCGCACATCGCCCAGGCCTTTACGCACGTCGATGATCACATTGGGGTCGGTGTACGGGCCGGAGGTGTCATAGACCACCACAGGTGCGTTGATTTCACCGCCAAAGTCGGTAGGGGTCACGTCCAGGCTGATCTCACGCATCGGCACACGAATGTCCGGGCGAGTGCCTTGCACGTAGATTTTTTGCGAGCGGGTAAACGGCTGCACAGAACCGGAGTCGACCTTGGCCGATTCACTTAAATGCACAGTGCTTTTTAGTTTTGTAGTCATCACGGGCTCCAACTTATCCAGGCGGTGGATTTTTGTCGGAGCGAACCTGTGACGGATGGACGCACTGAAACCAGTGCTGTGCTTGGCGCACGAGGACTGTTCGATTGTCGAACAGCATCCCGGACGAAGCACAAGAGGACTCGCCGGGTGACGAGAAATCTTGTTCCCTACGCAGGCGTTAACCTGATCAGGTTCAACGGGATCCGGTATTTACCGATCTCAGCCTTCCAACAAGGCACCCCGACAAGAACGCGGCCAGTCTAGACCATGGCGTGGGCAAATTGCCAACAGTGGAGCATTCAGCGTGATGAATGGCGCAATTACAAGATTGTTGTGCCGGGGTCGCGCCACTACACTCGGATGCCGCCTCAAGGCTTGACGCCAGAAATGACCAGCCGTAGCCTTGGGCGCTAAATTATCGTCGTAATATTCACACTAGGGATCGCCTCATGCTGCGCAAACTTTCACTGGCTGTTGCCGTGTCTTGTGCGACCAACGGAATGGTCTGGGCAGCTGAAGCGCCCTTGTCTGCCAGAACCGATCTGGTCAGCGTCTATCAGGAAGCGGTGGATAACAACGCCGACCTGGCCGCCGCCCGCGCCCAATACGGTGCGCAAAAAGAAGTGGTACCCCAGGCACGCGCCGGGTTGCTGCCGAATCTGTCGGCTGGTGCCGATATCAACAATGTGCGCACCCAGATCGACACGCCCTCGGCCACCGCCAACCGTGACGCCCATTCCTGGCGCGCGACCTTGAGCCAGCCACTGTTCCGCGCCGACCGCTGGTTCCAGTTGCAAGCCGCCGAAGCCGTCAACGAGCAGGCCGCATTGCAACTGTCGGCCACCGAACAGAACCTGATTCTGCAGAGCGCCGAAAGTTACTTCGCCGTGCTGCGCGCCCAGGACAACCTGGCCTCCACCAAGGCCGAAGAAAATGCATTCAAGCGCCAACTGGACCAGTCCAACGAGCGCTTCGATGTGGGCTTGTCGGACAAGACCGACGTGCTGCAATCCCAGGCCAGCTACGACACCGCTCGCGCCAACCGGATCCTGGCTCAGCGCCAGGTGGAAGACGCCTTTGAAGCGCTGATTACGCTGACCAACCGCCAATACAACTCGATCCAAGGCATCGTGCACACGTTGCCGGTGTTGCCGCCGCTTCCGAACGACGCCAAGGCGTGGGTCGAAACCGCTGGCCGCCAAAACCTGAATCTGTTGGCCAGCAACTACGCCGTCACCGCCGCTGAAGAAACCCTCAAACAGCGCAAGGCCGGTCATGCGCCGACTCTGGACGCAGTGGCGCAATACGAAAAAGGCGACAACGACGCGCTCGGTTTCAGCAACCCGAATGCCTTCGGCACGCCGTATCGCGGCGACGTCGAGCAGCGCACCATCGGCCTGCGCCTGAGTATCCCGCTGTACAGCGGCGGCCTGACCAGCTCGCAAGTGCGTGAGTCCTACTCGCGTCTGGGCCAGACCGAGCAGCAGCGCGAGGGCCTGCGCCGCCAGGTGGTGGAAAATACGCGCAACCTGCACCGCGCGGTGAACACCGATGTGGAACAGGTGCAAGCGCGCCGCCAGTCGATCATCTCTAACCAGAGCGCGGTGGAAGCCACGGAAATCGGTTACCAGGTGGGTACGCGCAATATCGTCGACGTGCTGGACTCACAGCGCCAGCTCTACTCGTCGGTGCGCAACTACAACAACAGCCGCTACGACTACATCCTCGACAACCTGCGCTTGAAGCAGGCGGCGGGCACCTTGAACCCAGGGGACTTGGAAGACCTGGCACGCTACCTCAAGGCGGACTACAACCCGGACAAGGACTTCCTGCCGCCAGACCTCGCCAAGGCCGCTGCCGAACAACTCAAGGCCCGCCCGGGATACTGAGCACACTACAAAACAACTGTGGGAGGGGGCTTGCTCCCGATAGCAATCTTTCAGGTCAGTCGTTTTGACTGACACTCTGCTATCAGAAGCAAGCGCCCTCCTACCTTTGGATCGGCGCTGGGTCAGCGAGCGATCAATCGGCCCAAACCATCCAGCAACCGCTTCAGCGCGCCCTGATTAGCCTGCATCACTTTGAGCCCCGCCTGCGCCATTTTGCGCGCATCCTGCGGCAGTTCGAACAGCTGTCGCACGGCTTCGGCCAACCCTTCAGCGTCATCCACCTCACGCAACGCACCCGCTTCGCGCATCATCGCGGTGATTTCGAGGAAGTTGAACACATGGGGCCCCATGATCACCGGCTTGGCCAGTGCCGCCGGCTCCAGAGGATTGTGCCCACCGGTCGCCACCAGGCTGCCGCCGACGAAGGCGCTGTCGGCGAGGGCGTAGAGAAACAGCAACTCGCCCATGGTATCGCCGAGCAGCACTGAGGTTTGTGCGCTTACGGGCTCGCCTGTAGAACGGCGCACCGTGGCAAATCCTTGCTGCTTGCACAGGTCGAACATCGGGCCGAAGCGTTCCTGATGACGCGGGACCAGAATCAGTAACGCGTTGGGATAGTGGCTGAGCAACTGACGATGAGCGGCCAACACCACTTCATCTTCACCTTCGTGAGTACTGGCGGCGATCCACACGGGACGCTCGCTGGCGCCCCATTGCTCGCGCAAGGCGGCGGCACGCTCAAGTAGCTGCGGGTCGATGGTCAGGTCGAACTTGATAGAGCCGGTCACTTCCACAGTCTCCGGCCGCGCGCCCAGGCTCAAGAAACGTTGGGCCTCGGTGTGCGTCTGCACAGCAAACAAGCTCATTTCAGCCAGCATCGGCGCCGTCAGCTTGGCGAAACGCCCATAGCCCTTGGCAGAGCGCGCCGACAGCCGCGCATTGGCCAGCGCCACCGGAATTCCGCGCTGGGCGCAGGCGTGGATATGGTTGGGCCACAGTTCGGTTTCCATGATTACCGCGAGCTTGGGCTGCACGCGATCGAGAAAACGCTTGGCGGCGCACGGCAAGTCATAGGGCAAATAGCAGTGCTGGATACGCGGCTCGTTGGCGAACAACGCCTGGATCCGCTCGGAACCGGTGGGCGTCATGCAAGTGACGGTGATCGGCAGCTGTGGATAACGCTCCAGCAGCCCACGGATCATCGGCGCAGCGGCAATGCTTTCGCCCACTGACACGGCATGCACCCAGATTCCGCCAGGCTGCATCACCGGCAAGCCATAGGAAAACCGCTCGCCCACGCGCCTGGCGTAGGCCGGTGCCTTGCGCGCGCGCAGCCACAGACGTAAAGCCACCAACGGCAGCGCCAGGTAAAACAGACAGCTGTAGAGAGTTCTATTCATGGCGGCGGAGTTTATCCACTTTTTCAATCAATCGCCCGCAGGCACTCGGCAAAACGTTCGGCAAGGAAACGCGCAGCAGGCCCAAGGTGCTCGTCGCGACGCCATACCAGCTCCACGACCAGGGCCGGCGGCGTCCATTCGCTGTCCAGCTCCACCATTTGTTGCTGATAGGTCGGGTATTGCACGATATGCCGCGGCAACCAGGCCCAGCCCAGCCCACTCATCAGCCATTCGGCCAATACGTAGAAACTGTCGGCGCGCCACACCAGCGGACTGGCTGCTTCGCTGCCGGGGTAGACACTGGTCTGAGTCGACATCAACAGCTGCCGGTACTGGGCCAAGCGCTGGCACGTCACGTACCCGTCCTTGGCCAGCGGATGGTTCACGCCGCAGACGGTGACCATTTCCACACTGCCCACCACGCGCCGCTCAAGGGCCTCGGGAATCTGGTCGTGATAGAACAACAGGCCCAGGTCTGCCTTGCGCTCCACCAATTTGCGCGCCACGTCGCCTTGGGCGGCACTGGACAGTTGCACTTCCAGCAACGGGTATTGCACCGCCAGCGCCTCAAGGCTATCGAGCACCGGCTGGAACAACATTGCCTCGTCCTGAGCCAATCGCAGGCAAGCTTCTTCACCACGGGTCAGTGACAGCGCGCGGCCATTGAGCCGCTCACATTGGCGCAACACTTCGCGTGCTTCCTCCAGCAACACGCTACCGGCTTCAGTCAGGCGCGGCTGGCGCCCGCTGCTACGCTCAAACAGGCTCACCCCCAAGTCCGCTTCCAGCAATGCAATCCCATTGCTTACCGCCGATTGCGCCTTGCGCTGCCCACGCGCCACCGCTGAAAACGAACGCTGCTCGGCGACGTCGACAAATAGACGCATCTGTTCAAGATTCCACTGCATGGCCAACCCATCTTCAAATCGGATAGGTAATGACTTTACCCCATCTGGTAAAGCCCTAAAATGCCGACCTTATCAAGTGCGCTGCACACCGAGGATTGACGCCATGAACCCTGCCTACTACTACCTGGCTATCGCCATTTGCTCGGAAGTGATCGCTACCGTCTCGATGAAAGCCATCAAGGGTTGGAGCACGCCGATCCCGTTGTTGCTGGTAGTCGTCGGGTACGGCGTGGCCTTCTGGATGCTGACGCTGGTGGTGCGCACAGTGCCGGTGGGTGTGGCCTACGCCGTGTGGGCCGGGATGGGTATCGTGATGGTCAGTATCGCGGCGCTGTTTATCTATGGGCAGAAGCTGGATGTCCCGGCGATGCTGGGGATGGGGCTGATTGTACTGGGCGTGGTGGTCATCCAGTTGTTCTCGAAAACCGCCGGGCACTGACCGCTACTCAACAGCCTGTATACTGCGCCTCTTGTCTTGAACACTGAGGTCGCCCATGCCATCCGTTATTTCCACCGACGTTCTGATTGTCGGCGCCGGGGTTGCCGGCCTCTGGCTGAATGCGCGGCTGCGCCGCCAGGGGTTTTCCACGGTGGTGGTGGAGAGCGCCACCTTGGGTGGCGGGCAAAGCGTGAAGTCCCAGGGGATTATTCACGGCGGTGCGAAATACGCCCTTCATGGCGCCCTTACCGGCGCCTCCGAAGCGATTGCCGACATGCCGCGCCGCTGGCGTGAAGCCTTGGCGGGCAACGGCGAACTGGACCTGTCGGGCGTGCGTTTGCTGTCCGAAGCCCACTACCTGTGGTCCCCCGGCACCCTCGCCGGCAACCTCACCAGTTTTTTTGCCAGCAAGGCCGTGCGTGGCCGTGTCGATCAGGTCAAGGGCGACGACCTGCCACCGGCACTGCAAGACCGCCGCTTCAAGGGCAAGGTGTATCGCCTGGCCGAGTTGGTGGTTGATGTACCAAGCCTGATCGAACGCCTCGCGCAGCTTGCCGGTGACGGCTTGCTTGCTGGTCAACATATCGAACCGTTGCTGGACGCCAACACGCTGGTGGGCTTGAAGGTGGATGGCCGTGAAATCCGCGCCCAGCGCATTGTCTTGAGCGCTGGCGGCGGCACCGCTGAACTGCTGAGCACCCTTGGCCTGAACAATCCGGCCATGCAAAAACGTCCACTGCATATGATCATCGCCAAAGGCCCAGGCCTGAAGCCGCTGTACGCTCACTGTCTGGGCGGCGGCACCAAGCCACGTATCACCGTGACCACCCACCCGGCTGCCGATGGCAACTGGGTGTGGTACATGGGCGGTGATATTGCCGAGGCCGACGGCGTTGCACGTACGCCCGAGGAACAAATCGCCACCGCCCAGAAAGAACTCGCGCAATTGCTGCCCTGGATCGACATGAGCCAAACCCGCTGGGCCACTCTGCGCGTCGACCGCGCCGAACCGCTGCAATCAGGCCTCAGCCGTCCCGACAACGCCTTTGTCGCCGACGAAGGTCGCCTGCTGGTGGGCTGGCCGACCAAACTGGCGTTGGCGCCTGACTTCGCCGATCGCGTAATTAACAGCCTCGAACGTGACGGCATCCGCCCAAGCGCAGCTGAACCGCTGCCGGACCTGCCAAAACCCGCCCTCGGCGTTCCAGCTTGGGAGCAACTGTTGCCATGAGCCTGCCAACTTTGCACGACCTGCATCGCCCTTTGGGCAGCACCGGCATTCTGGTATCGCCGCTGGGCCTGGGCACCGTCAAGCTGGGCCGCGACCAGGGTGTTAAATACCCCAACGGTTTCCAGATTCCGGATGACGACGAAGCGCGAATGCTACTGCGCCAAGCTCGTCAGCTTGGCATCAACCTGATCGACACCGCGCCGGCTTATGGGCGCAGCGAAGAACGCCTGGGGCCGCTGTTACGCGACCAACGTAAGGATTGGGTGATCGTCAGCAAGGTAGGCGAAGAGTTCGAAAATGGTGTCTCCCAGCACGATTTCAGTGCCGCCCACACTCGGCTGTCCATTGAGCGCAGCTTGAAACGACTTGAAACGGATTTTATCGACCTGGTGCTGGTGCATTCCGATGGTAACGACCTGCACATCCTCAACGAGTGCGAGGTCTACCAGACCCTCGCAGAGCTGAAAAAAGAGGGCAAGATTCGCGGTTTCGGCTTCTCCGGCAAAACCGTCGAAGGCGGCGTGAAGGCTCTGGAACAAGGTGATTGCGCGATGGTCACCTACAATTTGAACGAACAGGCGGAGAAAGCCGTCATTGATTATGCAGCGGCCCATGGCAAGGGCATCTTGGTCAAAAAGGCGCTGGCCAGCGGCCACGTTTGCCTGGAGCCCGGAATGGATCCAATACATGCCAGTTTCATGCTGTTGTTTGCGCAAACCGGCGTCGCCAGTGCTATTGTCGGGACCATTAATCCGCTGCACCTGGCCCATAACGTGGCGACCGCTGCCAAGGTCATTCGTCAACTCTGATGCCGCCCACGCGGCCGACCCCGTCGCAAAAAGGAGCCGACATGCCGCGAACGCTCATAAGAAAAAACCCCAGCAACTTTAAAACACTGCCGCTGCACGTCGAAGCCACCCCTGAAGGCCTGAGCTATCAGAGCGTGGGCATGCCGCTCAACTTCGCCCAGACCCTGCAACGGCGCAAGCCGGTGGAGGTGGCAGACTCGGAACGTTTCGTGCTGGAACTGGCCAACCTCGGCGTGTCGGTACGCTTGACCCTGCACTGGCAAAACCGCGATTACTGGGTGCTGGTGCGCCAGCGTCGCCAGGACCGTGGTGATGTGGTGCTCAAGCTGATCTCCGGCTACGTCCCGGCCCACGAGCTGAACTTGCCACTGCACACCGCCATCCAGGAAATTGCTGAAGAGTGCCTGCTGGAAACACCCGAAGGCTGGCTCGGCGGGCGCTTCAATGACACCTGGCTGCCGGCGCCCTACTCCGCGGCGCTGCATTACCGCGAAGCGCTGCCGTTTCGCCTGAGCCCGCTATCCGGTGCGGCCCGCCCGGTGCGTTGCGCCACCACCCAGTTGATCGAACGACCACGGGCCTATGTGCATTTGCCCACGGCATCGCTGCAATTGATCTACGACCTTCGCCTGGAAGTGCCGAAGGAAGCCAAGTCGCTGAGCCTGTTCCATGTGGATGAGCGCCTGGAAGGCGACCAGTTGGTCGCGCGCCTGGACCGCAAGCGTCCGGACTTGTACCTGATGCCGCTAAAAGACGGCCAGCCCCTTCCTGAGTTGTACACGGTGAAGAAAGACCAACTGTACCCGGCCAGTACGCGCGGTTTGTACCTGGCGGAAAGCTTCGCCCAGCAGGAAGGCTGGCTGGTGCGGGAAGAGCGCATTCGCTGGAAGGATTGGCTGAGACAGCAAGGTCTGGCGGAGCCGGAGAAGGAGTCGAAGTTGAAGGGATTGGCGCGGCGCGTGTTGCGCAAGATCGTGCCGAAGAAAAAGGCCAAGGGCTAAACTGCAATCTAAATGTGGGAGAGGGCTTGCCACTCCCACATTGAATTGATGGTTAGCCGTTAAGCAGTCGTTCCAGGCCGACTTTCAGCGGGGTAGGTTCCGGCAACATGAAACTCGCCAACAACCGCTGGTTGTTCGCCCGTGAATGCCGAATATCCCCCGACCGCGCCGGCCCGTAAGTCACGGATGGCAAGGAGCCCACCGCTTCTTCCAGCGCCTGCAGCACTTGCTTGAGCGTAGTGGTACGGTTCCAGCCCACGTTGATCGCCCCCAAAGGAGCCTGCGGCGCTTCGATCGCCTGCACCAACACGTCAACCAGGTCTTCCACGTACATGAAGTCGCGGGTTTGCTCGCCATCGCCAAACACGGCAATCGGCAAACCCTGCTGTGCACGTTCGCTGAAGATACTGATCACGCCGGAGTATGGCGACGACGGGTCCTGGCGCGGCCCGAAGATATTGAAAAAGCGGAAAATCACCGGCTCCAGACCATGCTGGCGGCGATAGAAATCAAAGTAGTGCTCGCCGGCCAGCTTATCGGACGCATAGGGCGTCAACGGCGCCTTGGTAGTCTCTTCGTCAATCGAAGCACCTTCGCCGTTGTTGCCATACACCGCTGCGCTGGATGCAAAGACCACGCGCTTGACGCCTGCCTTGCGCATGGCTTCGCAGACATTCAGGGTACCGACGAAATTGCTCTGGTGCGTGCTGACTGGATCATCCACCGAGGCCTGCACGGACGCGACCGCCGCCAGGTGCACCACCGCCGTTGCGCCAACAGCGGCACGCGCAACCAGCCCGGCATCGGCGACATCACCTTCGAGCAGCTCGACAAGCGGGTTGTGCAACGGCAGGTTGCTGCGTTTGCCTGTGGACAAGTTGTCCAGCACACGCACCGCGTAGCCCTTAGCTAGCAAGGCATCCACGAGGTGCGAGCCAATAAAGCCCGCGCCACCGGTGATCAGAACCAACGGATCAGACTTACTCATTATTGCGGATCTTTTCGACAATCGCCGTGGTCGAGCTGTTCTCAACCAGACCCAACACTTTGACCTTGCCGCCGTAGGCGCTGACGATATCCGCACCGACCACCTGGTCGACGGAATAGTCGCCGCCCTTGACCAGAACGTCCGGCTTGACCTGAGCCAGCAGATTTTCCGGGGTCGCTTCAGGGAAACTGATCACCCAGTCCACTGCACCCAACCCAGCCAGCACGGCCATGCGCCGGTCGACGCTGTTGATTGGACGGCCAGGGCCTTTCAGGCGGCTGACCGAAGCGTCGTCGTTGACCGCAACGATCAGGCGATCGCCTTGGGCGCGCGCCTGCTCCAGATAAGTCACGTGGCCGGCGTGCAGGATGTCGAAGCAGCCGTTGGTGAACACAATGCTTTCGTTATGCGCGCGAGCGTCGTCAATCGCCAGCAGCAATTGCTCGATGGTCAGCACACCGCGCTCCGAGCCTTCGGAGCGTTGGATGGCGCGGCGCAGCTCAGGTGCGCTGATGGCAGCGGTACCCAGTTTGCCGACCACGATGCCCGCCGCCAGATTGGCCAGGGCCACGGCGTGAGGCAGCTCTTCGCCGGCCGCGATGGAAGCGGCCAGGGTAGAAATCACGGTGTCTCCGGCGCCGGTGACGTCGAACACTTCACGGGCCCGCGCCGGCAGGTGCATCGGCGGGTGGCCTGGACGCAGCAGGGTCATGCCGTGCTCGCCACGGGTTACCAGCAAGGCACCGAGGTCGAGATCGGCCATGAGTGCCGCGCCTTTGGTCACCAGTTCGTGCTCATCGGCACAACCGCCGACGATGGCTTCGAACTCGCTGAGGTTCGGCGTGATCAGGCTGGCGCCCCGGTAAATCGAGAAGTCCTTGCCCTTGGGATCGGCCAACACCGGGATGCCCTTGGCCTTGGCGGCCTGGATCAGCACTTGGTGATTCTTCAATGCGCCTTTGCCGTAGTCGGACAGCACCAGCACCTTGATGCCTTCGAGCAACTCGTCGACCTGACCGCTGAGGGCCAAGGCGTCGGTGGCGAAGGGTTCTTCGAAATCGATACGCAGCAACTGCTGGTGACGGCTCATGACCCGCAGCTTGACGATGGTCGGCTGGTGGGCAATGCGCTGGAACAGCGCACGCACGCCAGCACCGCGCAGGCTGTTGGCCAGGCTGTCGGCGGCTTCGTCGTCGCCGGTCACACCCACCAGGGAGGCCGGGGCGCCGAGGGCGGCAATATTGAGGGCAACGTTGGCAGCGCCACCCGGACGGTCTTCGATTTGCTCGACCTTGACTACCGGTACCGGCGCCTCAGGGGAAATCCGTGAGGTACCGCCATGCCAGTAACGGTCGAGCATGACATCGCCGACCACCAAGACAGGGGCTTGATCGAATCGCGGCATGGACAACTTCATGGAGCAACCCACATACAAAATGAACAGGGGCGCGATATTAGCACAGGGTGAGCGCTGCCTAGTTCGAGAGCTTTATCCGCAATGCGCCATGCGCCAAAACTGGTTATTTTTTAAACAAAACCGCCAGGATCTGCTCAACGGCATCGGCCAGCTCGACCTCATCGGTGTTGATCTCACAGTCAGCCGCGCTCGGCGCCTCATAGGGGCTGTCCAAACCGGTGAACGCTTTGATACGCCCATCCAACGCCGCTCGGTACAAACCCTTGGGGTCACGCCGAGCACACACGTCGAACGGCGTGCTGACGTAAACCTCAAAGAATTGCCCCGGCCCGAACAGCGCCTTTGCGGTTGCTCGGTCGACGCTGAACGGCGAGATCGCTGACACAATCACAATCAATCCCGCATCGACCATCAACCGCGCTACTTCGCCAATGCGCCGGATATTTTCCTTGCGCGCCGCATCGCTCATGCCCAAGTCATTGCACAACCCCGTGCGCAAATTATCGCCATCGAGCACAAAGGTGTGCCGGCCCTGCTCGTTGAGTTGCACCTCAAGGGCATTGGCCAGGGTCGACTTGCCGGAACCGGACAACCCCGTCAACCACAGGCAGCACGGCTGTTGATGCTTGAGCGCGGCCCGTGCCGCCGCCGACAACGACAGGGCAAAGGGACGAATGGCAGCGGACTCACTGGCAAGCGACTGGTTATTCATAACCCAACACCTCGTAATCACGCTTATAGGCGCGCCTGACCAAACGGCGCGTACGCACCGAGCAGAACGCCCTGACCGGCTCGCTGCGCCGCCCCAGTGAAATATTCAGATGTGGCAGGGATGAGGTCACGCCGAGGCGCTCGCACAGGTGCTGGAAATCTTGTTCCAGCGATTCCTGACGGCCGAGAAAATCCATAGCCATCCCGCCCAGGTGATCAACCAGAAAGTCGGTCTGGGGCGCGAAATGCAGTTGGCGGCGCAGGTTGTCCGGGTGCAGCCAGCCGGCCACAAATTGGTCGAAGTCACGGTAGCTGCTGACCAGTGCCTGGGCTTGCACGTCGCGGGCACCCATGTGGTTGCCGCGCAAGTAGGTGTAGGCCGAGTAAGCCCGCTCCAGCGGGTCACGCACAAAGGCAAACTTGAAACTGCGCTCGCAGTGTTCGGGAAACTGCTGCTGATACCAGTAATACGGCAGATGCCCCGGCCAGCGGCCATCAAGAAGCGCCGAGCACACGCTGCTGCCGGCGCATTTTGGCACATGGATAAACACGCATTTGTGTCGCTCGAACGCGGGATTAAGGGTGATCACCCCAGACAGGGATTTGTTCACCGCCTGACGGTCAACCACCGACAAACGCCCCAGCAGAAACACCCTCTGGTGCTTGGGAAGCATTTTCCAGAACAGACGTTGCAACATTCCATTACCCACGCAAGAAGGTTAGCCCTCTCGTTCGTCATTCGAATCGAGAAGGCCAACATAACAAACGATAGGCAACGAATTATTTGGCTTTGGTCAAGCCCTGTAAGGAACTCGATACAAACAACGGGGCGCATTGCGCGCCCCGTCGGATCAGGTGATGTTGTTCGCGACCGGCTCGTCCAGCCCCATCGCATGCAACCGCGAGTAGTAGCCGCCTTTGGCGAGCAGTTCGACATGCGTACCACGCTCGACAATTTCACCGTGGTCCATCACCAGAATCAGGTCGGCTTTCTCGATAGTGGACAAACGGTGCGCGATCACCAGGGTGGTGCGACCTTTCATGACCTTATCCAACGCAGCTTGAATGTGCCGCTCGGACTCGGTATCCAGCGCCGATGTCGCCTCATCCAGGATCAGCAGCGGGGCATTTTTCAGCAGGGCCCGTGCGATTGCCAGACGCTGGCGCTGACCACCGGAGAGCAGCACGCCGTTTTCACCGACCTCGGTGTCCAGGCCTTTTGGCAGCTCCGAGATGAAGTCCATGGCGTAGGCATCGGCCGCAGCTTTCTCGATGTCGGCACGCGGCGCGTCGGCCAGGTCGCCATAGGCGATGTTGTTGGCCACGGTGTCGTTGAACAGAGTCACGTGCTGGGTAACCTGGGCTACATGCCGGCGCAGGTTGCGCAGGCGGTAGTCTTCAATCTCGACCTCGTCCAGCAGGATTTCCCCGGTTTCATGATGGTAGAAACGCGGGATCAGGCTGGCCAGGGTCGACTTGCCGCTGCCTGAGCGGCCAACCAGAGCGATCATCTGCCCAGGGGCTGCGCTGAAGCTGATGTTCTTGAGCACCTCGCGTTCAGTACCTGGGTAAGTGAAGCTCAGGTTGCGCACGTCCAGGCGACCGCTGACGCGATCACGCTCCACGGTACCGCCGTCGACTTCAGGCACTTCATCCAGCTGTTCGAAGATGCTCTCGGCACCCGCCACGCCTTTCTGGATCGTCGAGCTGACTTCCGACAACTGGCGGATCGGCTTGGGCAGCAGGCCCGCCGCGGTGATGTAGGCAACCAGATCGCCCGCCGTGGCGTCACCGCGCAACAGCAGGACCAGGAACATCAACACAGCCATGGCCGTGTAGATCACCAGCTGCAGCATCGGCGTATAGACCGCACCGGTCTTGTTCATGCGCAATTGCTTGTCGGTGTTGCCCTGGCTAGCGGCGGCAAAGCGACGCTGCTCATAGTCTTCGCCACCGAAGCTGCGCACCACACGGTAGCCCTGGATGGTCTCGGAGGCGACGTGGGTCACGTCACCCATCGCCACCTGGATCTTCTTGCTCTGCTTGCGGAATTTCTTGCTGGTGCTGCCGACCATGATTGCGATCAGCGGCAGGATCGCCAGCATCACCAGGGTCAGTTTCCAGTTCATCCACAGCAGGTAACCGAACAGGAACACCACCGTCAGGCCTTCGCGGATCACGACCTTGATCGCATCCGTGGCAGCGCCGGTGACCATGGTCACGTTGAAGGTGATGCGTGAGATCAGGTGCCCCGAGTTATGGGTATCGAAGTAGCGGTTAGGCAGCACCAATAGCTTGTTGAACAGCTGGACCCGCAGGTCATGCACCAGCCCCAAGGAAACCTTGGCCAGGTAGTAGTTGCCCAGGAAAGACCCGAGGCCTTGCCACGCGGCGATCAGGATGATCAGCAGCGGCACGGCCATCAGCAACTTCAGGTCCTTGAAAAACGGAACCTTGGGCAGGAACACCACATCGGGATTGCTCAAGCCATCCACGAAGTACTTGAGAATCCCGGCGAGCATTGGCTGGGTCGAAGCAAAGATCACGAAGCCCACGATACTCAGCAGGAACATGCCGAGGTACGGTTTCACATAGCCCAGCAGCCGGAAATAAATTTTCAGGCTGGATTCCTGGTCCGCTTTGGGCGGTGCGTCACTCATGTGTCGAGCTCACTGATTGGGTAGGACGCGAACTTTATCACACACGTCGGGTTTGGCCCGCGCCCAGACCAAAACACTGGCCAGCGCAACCGGCAACCAGGTGATGAACCACTCGGCCCGAGGAGTGCCTGTGAGGCTTGCCGCATCGAATTGCATCGCCAGGGACGAGAACACCCACATGCCGATAATGCCCTTGCCGTACGGGGTGTCGCGCATTTTCAAGGCTTGCCACAGCACGCCGAACCATACCGCCGACCACAGGATCAGGCCTGGCAGGCCCAACTCGATGCTCACATGGGTGAAGAGGTTGTGGGAGTGATCGAAACGGTAGTCCCCCCAGAACAGGTTGTAATCACCACCCAGGCCCAGGCCCGTCCAGGGACGCTCGCTAATCATCTGCACCGCTGCCATAAAAATCTGCGGCCGGAACGACGCGCCACGGGATAGCATCAACGACTGCATCGACAGGAATACCAGCACTGCCGCCACCACTGACGCAATGGCAATCAGGGTGCTGCGCCGGTCTCGGCACCACAGCGGCATGGCCACCACACTCAAAAACAGGGCCAATGCGGCGCCGCGGCTTTGGCTGGCTACTACAAACAGGCCGAGCAAGCCGATCGCCGCCATGCAGGCCACTTGCATCCAGCGCTCACGCGGCATCCAGTGCAGCAACCACACGGCAGCCAGACCAATCACATACGCGCCCAGGATCGGGTGAGACAACTGACCCAGCCCTTCAAGACGCGCGTACCAAACGTTCCCTTCCATGCCATAGAACTTGATCATGGCCAGCAGCGACGACAAGGCAAGACCAAAGCCTCCCCACTGCATCAAACGAATCACGCGCTGGGGCTGTGCTTCGGCGAGTATCGGAAAGAACAACAGGAACACGCCGATATAGAGCAGGCGCTTGGCCTCGCGGGAGCCGTCTTCGGCATTGGTCCACCACAGGCTGATCAAGCCCCATGCCGCCAGCGCGGCGAGTGCCAGACAGATCCAGCGCTGAGCGCGCCAGACTTGTTTGAGTTGCTCACGGGCAGACCAGGCAAACACCAGCGCCGGCAGCCACAGAAAGAGCGCCAGCCCCTGTTGATAAACTTTGTTGGTCGGCGCGAACGCTATCGCCAGCAAAAACCACAACAACCCAAAACACATCCATCCGCGCGCCCAACGACCTGCTTGCATCACCCGCTCCTAATACGGCCAACCTGCCAACCTGGCATGGTTAAAACTAAAAACTTTCGGCATCATTGCCGACCACTGTGCCCGTGACTCCAACAAGGCTTTCCGACGATGCAATGTTCAAGGCTCCCCCAAACCACGCTAAACACGATGATTGAAGGCGCCAGAATCCTGGAAAAGGACAGCTACGGGCCCAAAGTCTACCTGCTGACGGACGGGAACATTCTTAAACTGTTTCGTCGTAAACGTTTTTTTTCGTCGGCACTGTTGCGCCCCTACTCCAAGCGCTTCATCGATAACGCGGTCAAGCTGCAAGAACGCGGTATTCCAACCCTGACCGTCCTTGAGTACTTCCAACTGGACGCTGCAGGCATGACCGCTGTGCTGTATAGCCCGCTGCCGGGCGAGACACTGCGCCAGATTGCCAACAAAGAAGGCTTTGACTGGGAGCAGAACCTGGACCCGCTGGTGGCGCTGATTCGCCGCTTGCACACTGCCGGCATCTACTTTCGCTCCCTGCACCTGGGCAATATCGTCGTCACGCCGGACAACCAGATGGGCCTGATCGACGTAGCAGACATGCGCTTCCTGCGCGCGCCGTTGAGCCCGGCACTGGCGCGGCGCAACCTGCAGCATTTCGCCCGCTATATTGCGCGCGAGAAGCTGAACGAACGCTTTCCAATGCAGGCACTGGAGCAAGCGCTGCTAGGTGCATGAGAACAGACGCCGGGTGGTTTCACTGAATTCATTCCAGGCTTGCTCCGGCGCCAACGCCCGCGACTGAGCCTCGACAACCTCCTCACCCGAACTCGCGAACGCGCGGGTCAGGAGCTCGCCCCAAAACGCGGCATTGTCTGCCGGGGCGTACCAACCGGCATCCCCCAGTTGCTCGCGGAACACTGCCAGTTCACTGGTCAGTACGGGCACGCCGACCATCACCGCCTCTTGCAGAATCAACCCCAGGCCTTCTTCCGTCGAAGGGATGGCAACCCAGTCAAACGCCCGGTAAAGGCTGGCCGCATCAGGCAGATGCCCAGGCAGCGACACTTTGTCCTGCAAGCCAAGCGCTGCAATACGTGCCTCAAGCCCGGGCCTCGCTGGCCCTTCGCCGAGGATCACCAGGCGCGCATCGGGCTGATCAGCCGCCGCACGGGCAAAGGCCTCCAACAAGCAGGCAAACCCCTTGCCGTCTACCAGTCGACCAACCGCACCCACTACGGGAGTGGCAGACAACGGCAAGCCCAGACGGGATCGCGCCTGCTCACGGGAAAGCGCCGCAGCGCGAAAAGCGGCCGGGTCAAAGGCGCTGCGCAGCACCGTCACTGGCCGTTGCAGAGAACGCTCCAGCGAGTGTGCGAGGGTTTTCGAGACGGCCGTCAGCGTCAGTTGGGACGCCGGGAATTGATCGAACAACTGTTGATCTGCACGCCGCAAGCGCGTGGCACCATGAAAAATCACCACCGCACGCACGTTCGGTAAACGCTTGAGCACGGGCAAAAGCACCCGCGCAACACCGACCCCATCAAGAAGCACAACCTGTACATCCTCAGGCAGGGCCTTCTGGAAGCGTGCACGCATCAAGGGCATCAACCATTTCCAGAGGTGCCGCCCCTTGAGCCTGGCGGAAGAGAGGTTCCACTCCACGGCCTGTTCAACCAGGCCGTCACTCGAATCAGCACTGCCTTGAAGCAACCAAGTGTGAATCGGTACGCCGCTGTCGGCGCGGGACAGTATCTGCCGATGAACCTTCTGCACCGAAGCAAATGCAGAACCACCGGCCCACATGATGTTGAGAATACTCATCGCAAAACCTTATGAGGCGTTGTTGTCGCGTGTTGGAATTACCAGGGAATCGCCCACCCGATAACCAGCCCCAGGCTCAGCATGACTGCCAGCTTCACCCGCTCTCTGCGCTTACGCCGTGCTTTGGTCGCGCGCTCTTCTGATGTCGACACATGCAAGCCAAAGCCAGTGTGCAACACCGCATCGCCTTCCAGGGTAACGGCAGGCAGATTCAACTGGGCGTACCGCTTGGAAAGCCCCTTCTCACCCTCGAACCCGGAGTAAGGTGCGCACAACCAGTACTCCTTGATACGCCGCAGGCCGGGGTTGAGAGAAAACCCCTGCCATTCAGGTTTCTCAGACAACAACGGATAACACGGCACGCCACCAATCACCTCGCGTGGCCCACGGTGGATATAGGGGCTGTGCACCTGCAAATCGTAGACAAAGTTACGCAACCAGACTTGCAGGATATCGGGACGCTGCTCCAGCACCACCTTGGAATCTTCGACAAACCCAGGCCGGTAAAACGCCCAGTCATCTTCGCAATGGAAGATGTAGGGGGTTTTGACCGATCCATAGGCCAGGTCGATGGAAGCCAGTTGCCCAAGCTTCGGACGGTTGATCAAAAAAGTGCAATGACTGTGCCAGTGCTCGGGAATCGCGAGACGTACCGCTTCATCGCCAGAGTCTTCAGTAATGAAGACTTCGCGTATGTCTGCGGTATTGAACAGGTCGAAGCTCTCAAGCGTACGCTTCAACAAATCGAAGCGACCGCAACTGGTCACGACGAGGGTTATGTCGCTCTGATCGGAGAATTGCATTCAAGTCTCGATAGGTTGTTTAGCCATCATTGGCTGCCATGCGTCCGATGTCACACGCCCAGTTTCAGGCGCAGCGTTTCCAGCAAACTCAGTGGAGCACGCGGCCGCAACGGCGGCTTCAGGGCTTCGACAATACGCTGCCCGATGCGCGCAAAGCTGAACTGGCTGACGGCGAGGTCTTGCCCGTTGCGCGAAATCTCTGCAGCCAGTTGCGGGTTGGCGCGCAGTTGCGAGAGCTTTTGCTGCAACTGTGGAATGTCCTTGTAGAACACCACATTGACCATGTCCTTGAAGCCAAGGGCCTCGTTCTCCGCAGCCCCTTGGTCAAACGCCAGCAGCACACACCCGCAGGCCATGGCTTCGAAGTTCTTGATCATGTACTCGCCCATGCCCACGTCGGCGCTGACGAAAAAGCGAATCCGGTTGAGGGTCGCGCAGTACTCCTCACCCGACTTGGTGCGCGTGACCACCAAAGGCTCAACCCGTGCCAACTCATCGAGCAGTGCTTTGCGTCCGCTATAGGCCACGCTGTTGGTGCTGCCGACAAATGCCAGCTCGATGTCGCGCTCAAGTCCCTGGGGCTGCAACAGCGCCTGGTCGTAACCCTTGGGCACAAACACCGCATCAAAGCCTTCGGCACGCAGGCGCTCGGTCACCATGTGGCCCGAGCTGATCACCCGTGCCCAGGGCAAACGACGGTAGTGGGCACTGAATTTACCGGTGTACTTGCAGGGAATGTAGTTCTGGTAGGCATCGTGTTCGAGGATCACCAGATTCGGGATCGTACGGATGAACCCGGCCTGGCGGATTTCCTGCTTGAAGCGCAGGAAGAACACGATGCGGTCATAGCGCGTCACGTCGACTTCGCGCTTGAAGTAACCGCGCAGGTTGCGCTGCTCATCACTGCTCAGCCAGCGGGTATCACACTCGCAGTGCTCGGCAATGCCTTCGTACAAGCGATCCAGAATCGCACGCTGCTCTTTCTGCACCAGAAATAAAACTTTCATGACTTTCCCTTTCACAAATGCCTTCACAAACGCCAGAACAACTCATGCCGTCGTACGGCCTTGCGGAAAAATTCGTTCTCACCATAAGGCGACCGCGCCCGGCCCGCCAACACCCGCTGCAGCCAGCGGCGCATACGCCGCTTGAACGGCGGAGCGGGCTGCAGGTCATGCATCATGCCCAGCGCCATGGCTTTGTCACGCTGCTGCGCCAACGACAGTGGCAGGCTGCACGGGCGTAGCTCAAGCGTATCGTCGAACAGCGGCGGCAAGGCAATACCGGCGCCCGCGTCACCCATGGGCCAGCGGTCGTTGTCATGCAGATGGTTGGCGTAACCCAGTACGACGGTCGGCTGCCATTCCAAACCTTGCAACGCCTCGACCACCGCTTGCTGCGCGCAGATATGGTCTGGGTGAGGGTCGAGCACTGGATGCGGCAATACGATCACTTCGGGACGTGCCGTCAGCAGCAACTGGCGCAGATCGGCCAGCAGGTTGTTCCAGGTCGGCAGGCCGTCAACATCCGCCGGCAACGGGAACGGATTGAACTGGCGAAACAGGCGGATATCCGACAGCTCAGCTTCGCGCGAGGCCACTGGCTGATCAGGCGTTGCGCGCATCGCCGGCAGTTGCAGGCAGAAGTAGCCCAACTGCACGCAATGCGCCTGCGGTACACCGGCCCAAAGCGGCACGGCAATGCTGTCCCAGGCGCGCAGGCGGCCCTTGGTACGCGAGGCTTCGACCGGGTCCAGACCCA
Organism: Pseudomonas sp. RIT357; assembly: GCF_000632245.1. Classification (NCBI taxonomy): domain Bacteria; kingdom Pseudomonadati; phylum Pseudomonadota; class Gammaproteobacteria; order Pseudomonadales; family Pseudomonadaceae; genus Pseudomonas; species Pseudomonas sp. RIT357. Next base: position 224,413 of record NZ_JFYX01000046.1, on the reverse strand, counting down.
TTTGCTGATAATGCTCGGCTTCGATTTCACCGGCGGTGAGGGTCACGATCCACGGTTTTTCAGCCTGGCTGTATAAGCCAAAAGCGGCCAGTTCGGCGTCGTCGGCATGGGGCGCGATGACCATCACCCGCTGTTTTGAATACTCCGGATTGCCCCAGGCCCACAACCGGGGCGCGCCGTGCAACGTGCAAAAGCGCCCGCGCAAACGCAGCTCGCCCGCCGCCAGGGCGGGCGCCAGATCACTGAGATTGAGATAACGAATGCCGTTCACACCGCGCTCGAAAGCCTGGCGATCAGTGCTGTCACCACCTGTAATCTCAACGGCCGGATCCAGAAAGCGACCTAACCAACCGCTCTTGATCTTGATGGCCAATACCAAGGTCGCATCGGCTTGCAGGGGTGAATCAACCCGCAGCTGCCCGCCTTCGAGGCGAACCCCAGCCACTTCGGCTTCCGCCGAAAAACGGTATTGATAGTCTTCGCTGGGGGCATAAAACAGATGGTCGGCAAACCACGCCTCATGGGCGATCCAGGCCAGCACTCCGAGTACCAGCGGCAGCCACCAGGCAACCCAGACACCGATCACCACCAGCAGCAACAGGCCGATCAATACGGCGACACGTTTGTTGCGCCGATGGCGCTTGAGCAATTGTTGTTTGCGGCTCATACGGTCAGCACCGGCACGGGGTTGCACCAACGGTCCTTGTACTCACGGTCGGCACGCCCGAAGGAAAAGCGCAGCGGCTTGCCGACTTCACGCGCCTGTTCCCAAGCGCTTTGGGTGTTGAGGAAACTCAGGACGCTGCCCGGGCTGAACGCGCGGGTTTCAGGGTCGACACCGCCGTTGACGTACTCCACGCTGATCCACTCGGGCGATTCGACCCGGTACACCAACTGGACAGCGATGGGCGCATCGTTGAGAAAAATAACCGAGCCGATCAGCCACTCGCGCAACAGCTCGATCACTTCAGCCATACGCTCGGCGCCCGTGGCGACAAATCCCCAGCGGCGCAGGAACAGATCGCAGTAGATCGCGGCCAATTCCTGACTGGAAAACTCACTGACAGGGCGCACGACACCGCCTGCCTCTTCGAGCAAACGCAGTTCGCGGCGCTGGTTGTAGCGGAATTTCTTCGACAGTTCTTCCGGGGTGCGGGCCATGGCCAGTTGCTCGGCCTGGGGCTTGAGGCCGCTGAAACGGCCTTCGTTCAGGACCGACAGGTAGCGTGCGCGGTGGCGCAACGGCGCCTGGGTGTTCGCGGCGGCCGGCAGGATCAACTCGGCGTTACCCAAGTCAAACAGGCCTTTCTTGCCCTTTTGTTTGAGCACGTCCTTGGACAACGCAAGGTCGCGGCCCCAGGTGGCGATGCACGCCTGCAGTTCACCACCCTGCTCCCAGGCCAGGTAACGCACCGGGATATCGGCCAACCCGGCCAGACGTTCGATCACTTGAGGATGGGTCGCGACACTGCCGCCAAAACGTTGCCAGGCGTCGTTGTACGCACGCGCGTCGACGACGGACCAGCCGCGCTCGCGCCAGCCTTGAAATCGATTGAGCATCAAGCCCCCGCGGTCAGTTCAATAACGTGCGGCAGTTGCCAGAAGGTATCGCGTACCGCCTGATCCGAGAAACGCGTACGCAGGCGTTCCAGCATCATCTCGGCACACTGCCGTTGCTGGTGCTGATCCATCCCGGCCAGGTGCCGCAGCCCCTGCGCGAGATGTTCGGCGTCGCCGAAGGGAAACAGAATACCGACGCCTTCGACCACTTCCTTCGCGCCGCCACAGGCCGTGGCCAGCAACGGTACGCCGGCTGCCATGGCCTCCAGCAGCACCATGCCGAACGGTTCGTGATCGGAGCTCAGGGCAAACACATCGAATGCGCGGAAATACCGACGCGCATCCGGCACCTGGCCGAGGAACAGCACCTTGTCGGCAATCCCCAGCTCACGAGCCTGATCCTTGAGCGCTTGTTCAAGGCGTCCGGTACCAAGGATCGCCAAGCGACTCTCGGCCGGTAAGTGCGGCAATGCCAGGGCAAAACCCTTGAGCAGCGTGGCCTGGTCTTTATCCGGGTGCAGGCGGCCGACATTGCCGACCACCCACTCATCCGGCGACAGGCCCAAGGCATCGCGCGCCTCATCCACAGGCACCTGGATGGCCTGCAAAGCGTCGACATCAATGCGGTTATACAACGTCTGGATGCGCGCAGCGGGCCAGGCCGGCAGGCAGCGGCGCATGTCGTCACGCACCGCGTCGGAAACCCCCAGCAAGCTCAGGCGCTTGCGAAAGATCCCGGCAAACAGTTTACGGCTGCCGCGCAGGTAATCACCGAACGCGTGATGCACGCCGATGACCGGCAACCGCGTGCCAAGCAAGGCGATATAGATCGGCTTGAACCGGTGGGCGATACAAAAGCTAAAATTGCGCGACGCGGCGATCTTGCGCAGTTCACGGATGGCACCCAGCTTCAAGCCACGAATGGCTTTGGAGCTGAACTCCATGAACAACACTTCATCGGACGCACACCCGGCCGCTACAGCAGGGTTAGCGACCCCGGTGAGAAACACCGTGGTCACTTTGTAGCCAGAGCCTGCGAACAGACTCGCGTACTGCCGTGCGCAGTCCAGGAACGGCCCGTCATAGCCATGGCAGAACTGCAGGACGTGGCGGTCAGCCGAGCGCGTCATAAGGGTCCACGCCGTCTTTGACGACCAGGATGTCTTCCATGATCAGGTACTGCAGGTCGGAGCCGAAGAACATGTCCAGCGCGTCTTTCGGCGAGCAGATCATTGCTTCGCCACGACGGTTGAGCGAGGTGTTCAGGGACACGCCGTTGCCGGTCAGCACTTCGAGCTCTTTCATCATGTCGTAGTAGCGCGGGTTGTATTCGCGCTTGAGGACCTGGGCGCGGGAAGTACCATCTTCATGGACCACTTCCGGCACGCGGGTTTTCCATTCTTCCGACACTTCAAAGGTGAAGGTCATGAACGGCGCCGGGTGATCGACCTTGATCATCTGTGGGGCCACGGTGTCGAGCATCGACGGGCAGAAAGGCCTCCAGCGCTCGCGGAACTTGATCTGGTGGTTGATGCGGTCAGCCACGCCGGTCGCGCTTGGGCAACCGATGATCGAACGACCACCCAACGCACGCGGGCCAAACTCCATGCGGCCCTGGAACCAGGCCACGGGGTTGCCATCGACCATGATCTTGGCAATGCGCTTAGGCATGTTTTCGATTTTGCGCCACACCGGTTTGCTCTCGTGCTTGGCGCACGCAGCAATCACCTCTTCGTTGCTGTAGGACGGGCCGAGGTAGACGTGCTCCATCTTCTCCACCGGCACACCACGGGCGTGAGACACATAGGCCGCCGCGCCAACCGCAGTGCCGGCATCGCCGGACGCAGGCTGCACGAACAGCTCTTTCACGTCGTCGCGGGCAATGATCTTCTGGTTCAGCTTGACGTTCAGTGCACAGCCGCCGGCGAAGGCAAGCTTGCCGGTGTCCTTGAGGATGTCGCCCAGATAGTGGTCGATCATCTGCAAGGCCAGTTTCTCGAACAGCGCTTGCATGCTCGCGGCGTAGTGGATGTAAGGCTCGTCGGCGATGTCGCCTTCGCGCTTCGGACCCAGCCACTCGATCAGTTTTGGCGAGAAGTAGAAGCCCTTGCCCTTCTCTTTATACCGGCGCATGCCGATGACGTTGGCGTAGTCGGTGTTGATCACCAGCTCGCCGTTCTCAAAGGAGGCCAGGCGCGAGAAGTCGTACTTGCTGGCGTCGCCGTACGGCGCCATGCCCATGACCTTGAACTCGCCGTCGAGCATCTCGAAACCGAGAAACTCGGTGATCGCGCCGTACAGGCCGCCGAGGGAGTCCGGATCGTAGAACTCCTTGATCTTGTGGATCTTGCCGTTTTCGCCGTAGCCGAAGAACGTGGTGGCGTACTCACCCTTGCCGTCGATCCCGAGGATCGCGGTCTTCTCCTGGAAGCCGGAGCAGTGGTAGGCGCTGGAAGCGTGGGCCAGGTGGTGTTCAACCGGTTCGATCTTGATTTTCTTCGGATCGAAGCCCAGTTGCTCCAGGCACCAGACGATCTTGTTGCGATAGCGTTTGTAGCGACGGTTGCCCATCAGGATCGCGTCGAGGGCGCGGTCCGGGGCGTACCAGTAACGCTTGGCGTAGTGCCAACGTGCCTCGCCGAACAGGCTGATCGGGGCGAACGGGATCGCTACCACGTCAACGTCGGAAGGCTTGATACCGGCCTGTTCCAAGCAGAACTTCGCCGATTCGTAGGGCATGCGGTTCTTTGCATGTTTGTCGCGTACGAAGCGCTCTTCTTCGGCGGCCGCGATCAGCTTGCCGTCGATATACAAGGCTGCGGAAGGATCATGGCTAAGGGCGCCGGACAGGCCAAGAATCGTCAATGCCACTGGGGTCTAGCCTCTTTTAGTCTGCATGCAGGCGGGTTGCGCCTGAAAAAAGTGTGCTTCCCACCTGGGCAGGAAACAGCTAAAGGGCGGGATTATAGCTTAAAAATGATGGGAAACTGCTAGCCGCAAGGGGTTAGCGAAGCTCAACACTCCCGTCAGCACGTTGCCGGTAGATCGTGTAGGGCAGGATGAGCGTATCGAGAACACCGGATACCGGCACATCGAGAACAGCCCAGGGAATTCCGTTCAGCGAAAGCCCATCGGCAGAATTCGCCGGCCCATGCAGCACGCACAAGTCATACGCCACGCCGCTGTAGACACGAGGGACAGACTGACAATAGGTTTTTTTCCCCTTGAGTTCCCGCACGGTGACGTCATCACCGCGAAACACCGTGGTGACCGTTCCGCAGCCGCCCACGATTAACGTCATGCCCACCAACACCAACAACCGCACGATAGGGGTCCGCATATCTAATTCTTCTTTTAAATTCAGGGAGCGAAAAGCTAGCACTGCGAAACCTGCGGCTCAGGCATCCGGAACCGACGCCTAGCGTAGGACGCTTCCGGTTCTGACCAGTTGCAACGAATTCGGCAAAACAAGGGTTGAATCGTTAAACTCGCACTTTTTACGCCTACGCCAATCACTCGCGTTGCGCCATAGACCCGGCCTCATCATGACCCCAATTATCCCCACTCGCCTTGCCGTTCTGCTGCTAGGCCTGTGCACCACCGCCCTGGCCGACGATGCGCCCTTGGTCCTCGATCCCAGCGTGGTCACCGGCTCGCGCAGCGCCAGCCCGACGTTCGACCTGCCGTATTCGGTGGACAGTGTCAGCCGCGAACAGATCAGCGACGGCCAATTGGGTATCAACGCCTCCGAAGCCCTGTCCCGCGTGCCCGGCCTGGTGGTGCAGAACCGCCAGAACTACGCCCAGGACCTGCAGATTTCCTCACGCGGCTTTGGCGCCCGGTCGGCCTTTGGCGTACGCGGCATCAAGTTGATCGCCGACGGCATCCCCGCCAGCACCCCGGATGGCCAGGGCCAGGCGGCCACATTCAACCTCGACACCGCCGAACGCATCGAAGTGCTGCGCGGACCGGCCGCCACCTTGTACGGCAGCAACGCCGGCGGCGTGATCCAGATGTTCTCCCGCGACGGCGAAGGCCCGCCACGTATCGGCGCCGAAACCCTGATCGGCAGCGACGGCCTGAACAAAAACCACCTGAGCGCCGAAGGCGCGACCAACGGCGCAGGTTTTGTGCTCGACGCGTCGCGCATGGACACCAACGGCTACCGCGACCACAGCAGCGCACGCCGGGACCAGACCTTTGCCAAGCTCAATGTCCAGCCCGATGACGACAGCAAACTGGCGCTGATCTACAGCAGCCTGGAACAGAACGGCACTCAGGACCCGCTGGGGCAAACGTGGGAAGCGTACAAAGCGGACCCGCGCTCTGTGAGCAGTAATGCGCTGACGTACAACACGCGCAAAAGCATCGATCACCAGCAATTGGGGATGAATTACGAGCGCTACATCGGCGATGCGACGTTGCAGGTAAATGCCTACACGGGCCGTAGGAGTGTGATTCAGTACTTGTCGATTCCGGACAGGTTCACCAGCGGCATTGCCAATCCCGCCAACGCTCGCGGCGGCGTGGTCGCCTTCGACCGAAAATTCTACGGTGGCTCCGTCCATTGGCTGCAACCCATTGCCAGCGCCCCTGGCGACCTGACCCTGATCACAGGTTTGGACTACGACCGCAGTGAGGATGATCGCCAGGGCTACTCCAACACCGTCAACGGCGTGCACGGCGTCAAAGGCGCCTTGGGCCGCGATGAAATCGACACCGCCACCAGCCTCGACCCGTTCGTGCAAGCCAACTGGTTGCTGGGCGACTGGACTCTGCAAGCCGGTTTGCGTCACAGCACCATGAAAATGGAGGTGGATGACCGCTTCCTCAGCGACGGAAACGACAGCGGCAGCAAGACTTACCAGAAGAACACGCCGTCAGTCAGTGTCATGTACGCCTTCACCCCCGACTTGCACGGCTATGTCAGCGCGGGCAAAGGCTTCGAAACCCCGACCCAGGCCGAATCGGCGTATTCCAGCACATCCAGAGGCTTCAACTTCGCGCTCAAGCCTTCAGTCAGCAAGCAATATGAAGTAGGCCTGAAGGCACGCATCGGCCAGGACACACGCCTCAACGCCGCCGTCTTCCAGATCACCACCGAAGACGAATTGGTGGTGCAGCAATCCAGCGGCGGTCGCACCACCTATCAAAACGCCGGCCGCACCCTGCGCCGCGGCTTCGAACTGGGCCTCGAAAGCCAACTCGCCGAACACTGGACCACCAGCCTCGCCTATACCCGCCTGCAAGCCACCTACGACAGCGACTTCGTCAGCGGCACCAGTACCGCCGTCGATAAGGGCAACTACCTCCCTGGCGTACCGCAAACCACGCTGTTCGCCGAACTCAACTGGAAACCCCGCGACTGGGTGAGCACCGCCATCGAGGGCATGTACCGCAGCAAGGTCTACGTCGAAGACACCAACAGCCAGCACGCCGCGCCGGGCTACAGCGTGTTCAACTGGCGCGCGCGCTTCGAACAGAAAGTCGAGCACTGGACCTTCCACCAGACCCTGCGCCTGGACAACCTGCTGGACCGCCAGTACGTCGGCTCAGTCATCGTCGGCGACAGCAACGGTCGCTACTACGAAGCGGCACCGGGCCGCTCGTGGTACGCCGGCGCAGGTGCCGAGTACCAGTTCTGATCAGCGGGATTCCAGCAACCGGCGACTGGCAAAGCTGAACGCCAGCACCATAAAAATCAGCACGCCGGTCGCCACTTGCTGCCAGTAGAAATTCCAGCCGATCAGCAGCAAGCCGTTGGCGATCACATTGATAAACAACACCCCCAGCAGGGTTCCGGGAACATTCGCCCGCCCCTGCCGGCTTAAGGTGGTGCCGATAAAGACCGCGCCGATGGCATTGAGCAAAAACGCATTGCCCGACAGCGGCACATAGGCGCTGACCGTCGAACTGAGCAACACCCCCGCCACGCCACAGGCCAAGGCAGTCGCCAAGGCCACGACGGTGACGATTCGCTGCACCGATAAGCCTGAGTAATACGCCAGCAGCGGCTGGGTGCCCTGGGCCAGGAGTTCGCGGCCCAGGCGTCCGCGCGCCAATACCAGGCCATAGAACAACGCCAGTCCCAGCACGATCAGCAAAGGCGTAAGGCCGATCAGTTCAGGCTTCACACCCTGGCTGATGTAGATAGGCTGGCCGCCGTCCGAGAGCAATTGCTGGGCACTGGTGCCGATAAACAGCGTGCCCAGGGTGGCAAGGAATGGACTGATCCGCAGGCCGGCGATCAACCCAGCATTCACCACACCGACCAACAGGGCCGCGACCAACGCCCCGGTCGCGGCAACTGCCCAGCCATGCCCACCATTGAGCAACACCACAAAACTGAAACTGGCGAAATCCAGTGCCGTGCCCACTGACAGGTCGATGCCACCGGCCGCCACGGCGTATGTCATGCCTATGGCGACAATCGCCAGCAGCACGAAGTTATTCAGCACCAGGCTTTTGAGGTTGCCGCCGCTCAGGAAGCCCGGCGCCTGCAAGGCAAACACCAACACGATCACCGCGAATACCAGCGGCAACGTCAACGGCAGTAAAACGCGTGGGTTCATGAGCCGGCTCCCCGGTTCAATGCGCTGGACGCGGCCACCACCAGCAGGATCAGCACGCCCTGCACACCGTTGACCCAGAAATTCGACAGGTTGAGCAGCTGAAATCCATTGATCAGAAAACCGATCAGCAACGCCGCCAACAACGTCCCAGGAATACTTGCCACCAGCCGCCGCGAAAACACCACGCCCAGAAAGGCAATCGCTACCACCGACAGCAACATGTCACCGGAGCCCGTAGTGCTGCCGCTGAAAAACGCTGCCGAACATAACGCCGCCACACCAGCGCACAGCCCCGACAGCGCGTAACTCGACACCCCATAAGCCCGTACGCGAATGCCCGCTGCTTGCGCCGCCTGGGGATATTCACCCACTGCATGCAGGCGCAGGCCGTAGGCCGAATGCTGGACCAACAGGGTCAGCAACCCGGCCGTCAGCAGCAACACCCAGGCCAGTGCCGGCACCGCCAGCCAACTGCCGCCGCTGAGCACGTCCAGCAACGGCGAGTCGGTGGAAACCACGGTATTTTCCGTCAGCACCAATTCCAGTCCCGCCAGCACATTCATGCTCGCCAGTGTGGCCAACAGCGGCGGCAAGCGCAGCAACACCACGGCCAAGCCGTTGACCAGACCGACTGCCAGGCCGCAGCCCAAGGTCAGCAGCAGGGTGAGCCAAAGCTCCAGCCCGGCATTGTTAAGGCGGCTGAACACGGCCGCGCACAACCCCAGATTGGCCGCCAGCGACAGGTCGAGCCCACCGGCCAGCACATTCGAGCCGCCGCCGATAATCACGCAGGTCAACCCGAAGGCCAGCACGCCGAGAATCGCTGATTGGCTGAACACATTGGCCACGTTGCCCAGCGACAGAAACCCCGGCGCCGCCAGGGCAAACCCCAGCAAAATCGCCAGGAATACACCCACCGAACCCCGTCTCAGTAGTACCTCAAGCATGCTCGACCTCCCGCACCGGCACAGCAGCAGCGGGCACGGCGCCTGTAGCACAGGCGAGCAACTGATCGCTGTCAGCCTCCCCCGCACGAAATTCACCCGCAATCTCGCCGCGATGCAGCACCAGGATTCGATCACTGATCCCCAGCAATTCCTGCAAATCCGATGACAGCACCAACACCGCTGCGCCCTCCTCTACCAGGCGCCCAATCAGGCGATAGATTTCCACCTTAGCGCCCACGTCCACGCCCACACAGGGCTCATCCAGCAGGTACACCGCCGAGCGGCGGCTGAGCCATTTACCCAGGGCGACTTTCTGCTGATTACCCCCACTCAGTTGGCTAACGGCGGCGTGAGGCCCAGACGTCTTGATCGCTAGCTCTTCAATCAACCGCGCGGTTTCCATCTGCTCGCTGCGCCGGCTCAGCAAGCCCCAGCGGCTGAACCGCGAGAGCCCCGCCAGTGTCAGGTTTTCCAGCACCGACAACACCGGCGAGATGCCCTGACTGCGCCGTTCCTCGGGCACCAGCGCGATGCCGTCGGCAATCGCCTGGCCCGGTGAACGCAGGCGCAGCAAGCGCCCGTCCAGATGCACACTGCCGCTGTCGGCCCGCTCGACACCAAACAGCGTCTTGAACAATTCCTTCGCGCCGGAACCGACCAATCCGGTGAGGCCGACGATTTCTCCGCGCCGCACCTCCAGGTCAATTTGCCGATAACGCCGTGCCAGACTCAGCCCGCGCACCTGCAACAGCGGCGCCCCCAACTCGACCTTGGCCTTGGGGTACATCTCCTGCACGTCGCGGTTGACCATCAGCCGTGCAATCTCTGCGCTCGACGTGTGCCGTGGCTGCACCACCGCCACATCCCGACCGTTGCGCAGCACCGTGACGTCATCGCACAGGCTGTCGATTTCCTGCAGGTAGTGGGAGATGTAGAGGATCGACAGCCCCTGGTCGCGCAGGCGCTTGACGATGCGCAGCAACTGGTCGACCTCGCGCTTGACCAGCGCCACGCTGGGCTCGTCGAACACCAGGATCTTCGGCTGGCGAATCAGCGCCCGGGTGATTTGCAGTACCTGGCGTTCGGCGCTGTTCAACTCGCCGACCAAGGCACCGGGCGGCAGTTGCAGGTCAAAGTATTCCGTCAGCAGGCGCTGCGCTTCACGCTGTTGCCGCCGCCGGTCCACAAACGGCCCCCGGCGCAACTCATGCCCAAAAAACAGCGCTTCGCCCACGGTAAAACTGGCGGGCAGCAGGCGTTCCTGATGGATGAACTGCACGCCCAATGCGTCCACTTGACGCGGCGACAGCGCTGCATAGGCCTGGCCGTCGATACTCACCTGCCCGGCGTCGGCCGTGTGGATACCAGCGAGTATCTTGATCAACGTCGACTTGCCCGCGCCGTTCTCGCCCACCAGCCCATGGATGCTGCCGCGCTCGACCTTAAGGCTCGCATCATCCAGCGCCTGGGTGGCGCCAAAGCGCTTGCGCAGGTGTTGCAGGTGCAATGCCGCCATCAGTCACCCCGCAACTGTTGAACCTGTGCCAGGTTGCCGGCGGTGGTCAGCAAGGTGGCGACATGGGTTTCCTTAGGCAGGTCACGTTGCCCGGCCAGGTAGCGCGCCACGTTCTGCACGGCCGTCTTGCCGATCAGCGCCGGTTGCTGCGCGACCACTGCGCCCACCGGCGAGTTCGCCTGACCGAGCAGCGCCAGCACTTCGGGGGTGCCATCGACGCCGTAGGTCTTGATCTCGGTGCGCTTGGCATCGATCAACGCTTTGCTCGCGCCCAACTGCGGAATATCCCAGGCCGACCAGATCGCCGACACGCTGCCCGCCGGGTACTTGTTGAGCAACGCCGACACTTGGGAGTAGGCGTCCTGCACGGTATTGGGGATCACATCGCGCAGCTCGGGCTGGATGATTTCCAGCTGCGGATAATCCTTGAGCGCCAGCTTCAACTGGTCATAACGAATCGCACACACCGGCACACCGTAGAAGCCGTTGAACACCAGAATCTTGCCCTTGCCGCCAGCGTCCTTGATCAGTTGATCGGCCAGGGCTTTGCCGGTGGCGACGTTGTCCGAAGTGGTGTTATTGAGGCTGTACTGCGACGGCGCATCGATGGTGAACAGCGGAATCCCGGCCTTGCTGATGCGCTTGAGCCACGGGTCGATCACGCTGAGGGTGCCGAGGGTCTGGATCACCGCGTCGGGCTTCTGGGTGACCACGGTTTGCAGTTGGGTCACCAGGTTCTTGTCATTGCGCCCGGCGTCGAGGGTGATCGGCGTCCCCCCCAGGCGCTTGATCTCATCCACCTGGGCCTGGAACGCCTTGATATCGAAATAATGACTGGTGCCGGTCATGCTCACCGCAATGCGCTTGCCGGCCAGGGACGGCACGGCATCATCGCCTTCGGCAGCGTGGACGACGGCAGCGTGGCCCAGCAGCACAGCAACGCCGAGGCAAATCAAACGGGTAAGCGAGGAAAGGCTGGAAGGCATACAAGGCTCCGCGGGCGGCTGGTGAAAGGGTTCACCAGGAGACTTTGCAGAGGCCATGCCATGTTTTTTATCTATAAAAATCAGTCGGATAGAAAATACTGAGTGCGTAAGCGCTGTCGTTCTTCACTCACAAATGCCCAAGCACTGTTGCTGACACAACACTTAAGGAGAGCACCATAACTGTGGTGAGCGGGCTTGCCCCGCGCTGGGCTGCGCAGCGGCTCCAAAACCAGCCGCTGCGATTTACCTGAAGCACTGCGGTGCTTCTAGTGGGCCTGCTGCGCAGCCCAGCGCGGGGCTGCGCAGCGGCCCCAAAACCAGCCGCTGCGATTTACCTGAAGCATTGCGGTGCTTCTAGTGGGGCTGCTGCGCAGCCCAGCGCGGGGCAAGCCCGCTCACCACAAGAAGACCGCTCACCACGTGTAAGCGCTGTCGTTCTTCACTCACAAATGCCCAAGCACTTTTGCTGACACAACACTTAAGGAGAGCACCATAACTGTGGTGAGCGGGCTTGCCCCGCGCTGGGCTGCGCAGCGGCCCCAAAACCAGCCGCTGCGATTTACCTGAAGCACTGCGGTGCTTCTAGTGGGGCTGCTGCGCAGCCCAGCGCGGGGCAAGCCCGCTCACCACAAGAAGCACACTCACCACAGGAAGACAGCTCACCACAAGAAGCACACTCACCACAAGAAGCACACTCACCACAGGAAGACAGCTCACCACAGGAAGCACACTCACCACAGGGAGACAGCTCACCACAGGAAGCCCATTCACCGCAGGAAGACCGCTCACCACGGGAAGCACGCGTTCAGTCGATGGTTTTGGGCAGTCGCTGATCAATCAGTTTGTACAACGCACTGTCCTGCGGCCAATTACGCATAAACCGCGCACGATCCTTCGCGTATGCCGTGGCGAAGCTGGCGGCGGAGGAGTGTTGGCACATCGCATCGAGGTCGATCAGCGACCAGCGGTCCTTGTCCCAGAACAGGTTATGGCCCTTGAAATCGCCATGACTGATGCGTTCGCGGATCAGTTCGGCAAACAGCTTGTCGAGTGCCAGCAGCTCACCTTCCGGTGCATCACCGTGTTCAATAAAGGGCGCGAAACGCTCGATGATGTCCGGGCCCGGCAGGTATTCAGTGATCAGATAAGCCCGACTGCGCAGCCACAAAAAGCGCTTTTCCAACACAGCCAAAGGCTTCGGCGTGGCGATACCAAGGAACGCCAGGCGATTGCCTTCGCGCCAGGAATGCCAGGCGCGACTTGGGCGCCAGAAGCGCTTGAGCCAGTGGGCAAAGCCCTTGATGTTGTAGCGCTTGATAACCAGCGGGCGACCGGCTACCTCGACCTTGGCCACGCTCGCGGCACCACCGGTCTTGTACAAGTGGCCCTGATCGAGCAGCGCATCGGCCTGTTCCAGCACCGGCAGCATTGAGGCCTCTTCTTCGCGACGAATCGCGCGCAAACCAAAGGCGCCGCGTACCACGCTGAACAACGTGCATTCGCGGCCGACCTTGTTCAAAAAGTCCTTCAAGCGCCAAGCGCTGACCTTGCGCACCTGCTTCTCCAGGGCTTCCAGCGGCAATGCGTGTTCGCCGTTGCTCAGCAGGTAATACACCAGCAACTCTTCGGTAAACGGCTCAAGGTTTTTCGGCAACTGGGCGAAAAACACGCCGAGGTTTTCCAGCACGCGGTTACGCGACAGCGGCTTGCCGGCCTCTTCGACGCGGATACCGGCACCGTCGATCAGGTACAGCTTGCCGTCCTGGCGCAGCAGGTTGTCCAGGTGCAGGTCTTCCTGCCACAAGCCTTTGGTGTGCATCTGGGCAATCGCGCCCAGTGCTTCGGCGAGCACGGCGGTTTGCTCGTCAGCCAACGGTGGCAGGCCTTCGACGGCATGCCAGGCATCGGCCAGGCTTTCGGCGCCTTCGATAAACTCAAACAGCAGCCAGCCGCCTTCGCCTTCCTGCAGGCCATCGGCGAGCAACAGCGGCGTGGTCAGGCCTTGTTCGGCCAGTAGTCGTACGCCACTCAGTTCACGCTGAAAGTGCCGCGCGGCCTTGCTGCCCACCAACAACTTGGCCAGCACCGGACGCCCGCGCCAGACTGCCGCGCCCACGTAACGCTCGCCCGGTAACACGCGCAAAAGGCTCAGCAGTTGCAGTCGGCCGGGGCCAGCGGCATCCGCCAGGTCAAGGGTCAGGGGCAGGCTCGGTGTGCGGCCGGCGCTTTTCAGCTCGGACAGGCGCATCAGCGGTTCTCCTTGTGGCTACGCCGAACCGTCAGGCGTTGCAGCCAGGTCGCGACCAGCGCGCTGTCTTCGGGCTGATCGAGGTAGGCCGCCAGCAGTTGACGCACCTGCACGTCCGACCACTGCCGTGCACGACGCAACAACGGCTCCAGGTCTTTGACCCGATCACGCCAGCCGAACAGCAGCGGACGGGTTTTTTCCAGGTCGATCAGCTGCGCGGCATAACCGTCGCCGGTCGCCTGCAGGAAAATATGCTTGGGGTAAAAGCAGCCATGGACCTGGCCGAGGCTGTGCAACCGGCGCGCCAATTGGCCGCACGCCAGCAGGATCGCGCGGTGCTGGGCGTCGCTCAGTTGCGGCCACTGCTCCAGCAATGAATCCAAGTCATTCCAGCCGTCGAGGGCGCGGGTCAGCAGCATTGCGCGGTGTTCACCGGCGACCTTGCGCTCCCCGTAAAACGCCGCCTGCAAGGCCGGGATACCCAGCGAGCGGTAACGACTGATATTGCGAAACTCACGGGAGAAACTCGGCTCGCCCAGCGGTCGGTGCAAGCTGCGCGTGAGGTAGTTGCTCTGGCGCTTTAGGTAATACCCGTGGCCATCGAGCTCCAGACGAAACACGCTACTCCAGCCGCCACGGCTGGTGTTGGGCTCGTCCACCGCGTCCAGTTGCTTGGCCCACAGCGCGTCGAATGTCGCGAGGCCGTGGCGCTCCAGCAACGCACGGTCTTCAGCCGCCAGAAAATCACTCATTCGCGCCCCTCGAAAAACTTCACTACGTGGCGGATCCGCCGCTTGTCCGAATCGCTCAGGTGCCGACACCCACGGTACTGCATATAGAAACGCAGACGCTGGGTAGCCGACAGGTGATACTTGGCCACCTTGTCGAGGCAGGCCAAGTCCTTGGTGATGCGGTACTTGAGCCAGAAACCGCGCCAGAAATCGCCGTTGGGGCAATCGATCAGGTACAGGGTCTGCTGGTCGTCGATCAGCAGGTTGCGCCACTTCAAATCGTTATGGGTAAAGCGCTGGTCGTGCATCGTGCGCGTGTACTCGGCGAGTTGGCGGCTGACGACATCGACCCACTTGGGGTCGCGCAGGCGCGCATCTTTACGCTCGGCCACCACCGAAAGATCTTCGGTATTAGGCAACTCACGAGTGATCATCGCACCACGGTCGTAGGCCAGGCCACTGCGCTCCAGGCCCCAAGCCACCACATCGGCGGTGGGAATGCCCCACTTGGCGAAGCGCTTGAGGTTCTGCCATTCGGACTTTACCCGCGGCTTGCCCAGATAACGCCGCAGGCCCTTGCCGGCGCCGGTGTAGCGCTTGACGTAGTAATTGACCCCGCCGCGCTGCACCCGGATCACTTCCGATAACGGATCGCGGGTCAGCCGCTCGCCTTGCAGGGCGAACACCGCGTCGAGGCTTCCAAAATCATCCGCCAGGGCCGCATAAGCAGGTTCCAGGTTCCAACCCGCCATCAGATCGCATCCCCGTAGCGTTGCTTGCGTGCGTACAGCTTGTCGGCCTTGCGCTGCATCAGGCTCAGGGACGCCGATTGCTCGGTCAGGATCTGGCGCAGCGGCTGGCGGAAATAGCCCTTGAGGAAGCGCAGTTTGTCGCGACGGGTCAGGCCGATGTCCAGCGCTGAGTAATACAGTGCCGACAGGTCCTTGTCGCGCCAGCGCAGCGGCAAATGGGCCCGCATTTGGGCGCGGTGCAGGTCGATCACCGAGAGTTTGATGTCACGCGCGTCGATCGGCTTGGACGTGTCCAGCAGGAAGTGGCACAGGTAGCAGTCGCGATGGTTCACGCCGCCCCGATGCATGTCGCCGACCATGCGCGCCAGCTCTGCGGTGAGGGCATGACGCAAGGCAGGTGCAGGCGGCTCGGCGGCCCAGTTGAGGGTCACGTCTTCAAGGCTGAGGGTCGGCGCCAGTTCTTCGGTGATGATGAACGAGTGTTGGTCCGCCGGGTTGCTGCCTTTTTCGCCGAAGGCCACGCCGGTCATGGTCGGTACGCCGATCTCCTGCAAGCGGTGAATGGCATCCCATTCCAGGCCGGCGCCCAGTACCGGCAACTTGGCGGTGATCAGGTTCTTGAAGATTTCTGCCCAGCCAATACCGCGATGAATCTTCACGAAATACGGGCGGCCATCCACCTCGGTGCGCAGCGTGCGACGCGCTGCCAGTTCACGGAATACCTGGCCTTGCAGTTTCTCGACTTCGGCGAAAGCATCACGCCCGGCCCATAACGTCTTGAACGGTTCGGCAAGAATCAACTTCATCGTTTTGGCTCCGCCAGAATCACATCCGCAGCGTGCTGCGGCATGCTGTAGAGGTCGGCCGTCTCGGCGAAGGCCAACCCATTGCGGCCCCAGGCCGCGCGCTGTGCAGAATCGGTCAACATTTGCGCCAGGTACTGGTTCAACTGAGCCTGTTCAAAGGGCTCGTCCAGCACCAGCCCACTGTCGGCTTCAGCGATGTAGTGAGCGTAGCCACACACGGCAGAAACCAGCACCGGCAACCCGGCCACCAGGGCTTCGAGCAAC
The DNA here is from genome assembly GCF_000632245.1 of Pseudomonas sp. RIT357. Lineage (NCBI taxonomy): Bacteria > Pseudomonadati > Pseudomonadota > Gammaproteobacteria > Pseudomonadales > Pseudomonadaceae > Pseudomonas > Pseudomonas sp. RIT357. Next base: position 208,031 of record NZ_JFYX01000046.1, on the reverse strand, counting down.
ACGGTGCCGGTGTTTTCGTTGTACGCCGGGTGGATCAGCAGGTCGGCGCCCAGCAGGAAACGCGGGATATCGCTGCGCCCCTTGAGGAACTGCACGTTGTCGCCCAGCCCAAGAGTGGCGCTTTGCAGTTGGAATACTTTGGGGTCGTCCTGGCCGATTACAAACAGGCGCGTACGTTTCTTCAGTTCAGAGGGCAACGCGGCCAAGGCTTTCAGGCTGCGGTCGACGCCCTTGGTCTTGAATCCAGAGCCGATCTGCACCAGCAGCAGGTCGTCATCGCCGAGGTTGAATTCCTTGCGGAAACCTTCGCGGATTTCAGCCGCGTTCGGCGGCGCGCGACGGTCCTGGGCAATGCCCGGCGGCAGCAGATGGAAGCGTTCCAGCGGGGTGTCGTAATGCTTGATGAACAGCGGCTGCTGCACCTCGGAGATCATCAGGACTTCAGTCTTGGCGTCCTTGGCGAACACCGCACGCTCGTATTCGGCAAAGTGCTTGTAGCGACCAAAGCTGCGGTACAGCGAATGGCGCAGGTTTTGCGCCTTGTCTTCAAAGCAGCCATCGGCGGCGTAGTACACGTCCAGGCCTGGCATCTTGTTGAAGCCGATCAGACGGTCCACCGGGCGCTTGGCGAGGTCGGCCTCCATCCACGCACTGAGCTTCTCGTTGCGCTTATGGTTGAAGAACGCTTTGACTGGCGCCACCAGCACTTCGAAGCCGGGCGGGATGTCGCCTTCCCAGATCAGCGTGTAGACACGAATCTGATGGCCGCGCTGCTGGCACTCCAGGGCGATGCGCATGAAGTCGCGCTGCAGGCCACCGAAGGGGAAGTATTTGTACAGAACAAAAGCCAGTTGCATCAGTGCAGCTCCTCAGCCAATAACAACGTGCTCAGCCGGCTTGCCACACGCTCAGGGTTCAGGCGCGTAAAGCACAGGGGCGACTCGCGCTTGATGTCGAACCGACGCAGGTCGTCGGCCGTGGGTTGATAGGTACATTGCTTTTGCAGACACGGTGCGCACGACCAGTCGCTGCCCAAGTGAATCTGGCCCTTGCCGTAAGCGCCGGTCAGGCCGGGGTTGGTGGGGCCGAACAGGGAAATGGTCGGCACGTCCAACGCGGCAGCCAAGTGGCCGAGACCGGTGTCCACCGCGACGCAGGCACGGGCGCCAGCCAATACCCGAGCGACGCCGGCCAGGTTGAGTTTGGGCAGCACTTCGGCGTTGCCCAGGCCTTGGGCCAGGCGTTCGGCGCGGGCTTTTTCGGCGGCATTGCCCCAAGGTAATTTCACGTCCACACCCAAGCGGCCCATGCGCTCAGCCAGCTCGCGCCAATAGGCTTCGGGCCAGTGTTTGGTGTCCCAGGTGGTGCCGTGCAACAGCAGCACAAACGGTTTTTTCGGCGGCAGGCCGAGCAGTTTTTCGGTGCTCAGGCCGTAGTCGCCCAAGCCTTTGGGCAAGTCATAACCCAGCGCCACGGCGAACAGCTGGCGCAGACGCTCCACCGCGTGTTGCCCACGGGCCACGGCCAGGCGTCGCGAGTAGAAGCGCGCCGCAATGGGTTCACGGGCGGAGTTCTTATCGAAGCCCGCTACCGGAGCGCGCACATAGCGGGTCAGCCAGGCACTTTTGAGCAGGCCTTGGGCGTCGATCACCAGGTCGTATTTGGTCGACTGGATCTGCTGCTTGAAACGCCGCCACTCGCCGCTTTTGATGGTCTGCCAGAGGTTCTTGCGCCAGCGGCGGATCGCCACCGGGATCACTTTGTCTACGGCCGGGTGCCAGGTCGGGATCTCGGCGAAGCCTTCTTCCACCACCCAGTCGAATTGAATGCCGGGGATCGCGCGCGCCGCGTCGGTGAGTGCCGGCAACGCATGAATCACGTCGCCCAGGGATGAGGTCTTGATTACCAGTACCCGCAACTCAGTGAACCTCGACCGCAGTGCCCTGCAACCGCTGCAAAGCCTCGTTCACCGGCTGTGGCAGCAACTGGCGCATGCAGTTGTAGTGGCCGAAACGGCAAGTACGGTCAAAGCAAGGGCTGCATTCAAGGCCCAGGCGCACCACTTCAACCTTGTCGGCCAGGGGCGGGGTAAACCCTGGAGACGTCGAACCGTACACGGCCACCAATGGGCGGTTCAGCGCTGCAGCCACGTGCATCAGGCCGGAGTCGTTGGACACCACCGAATCCGCGCAAGACAGCAGGTCAATCGCCTCGGCCAGCGATGTGTCGCCACTCAGGTTCACCGACTCTTCGCGCAGGCCAGGAATCAGGCGCTGGCGAATCTCTTCACCCACCGGATGATCTTTTTTCGAGCCGAACAACCACACCTGCCAGCCTTCGCGAATCTTCATCTCGGCGACTTTGGCGTAGTGCTCCGCCGGCCAGCGCTTGGACTCGCCAAACTCGGCGCCAGGGCACAGGGCAAGCACCGGGCGATCAAGCGTCAGGCCGAACTTGGCCAGGGCCGCGTCGCGGGTTACTGGGTCGATCTGCAGGCTCGGGCGCGGGTACGGCTTGGGCAGCTCCGCGCCTGGCTCATATGCCAACGCCATGAAGCGTTCGATCATCAGCGGATAGCGCGCCTTATCCAACGTGCGCACATCGTTAAGCAATACGTAGCGAAACTCACCGCGCCAGCCGGTGCGCTTGGGGATGCCAGCAAAAAACGGCACCAGCGCCGACTTCAGCGAGTTGGGCAACAGGATCGCCTGGTCATACTGGCCGGCCAGGGATTTGCCGATGCGACGGCGGGTTGCCAGCTCCAGGGCGCCGTGGCCGAGCGGGAAGCTCAAGGCGTTGCGCACTTCGGGCATGCGCTCAAGGATCGGCCGGCTCCACTCAGGAGCGAGCACGTCGATCTGGCAGTCTGGGTGGCGCTGGCGCAAGCACTGGAACAGTGTCTGTGCCATCACCATGTCACCGACCCAACTGGGCCCAACGATCAGAATATTCATGTAGTTTCCACAAACGATGCGGGGAGGCTTATGCCTCCCCGCCCTAATAGTGTTTCAGCTCAACCCCAGCTCCTGCCAGATGCGCATCACCTGTCGCCGTTCGTCGGCGAACTGATCCCCCGCCACCGTACCGGCCTCGTTTTGCAAGGCCTGGCGATGCGCAGCGGAACGGTAGGCCTTATACACCTCGCGCAGCAGGTGGGCATCGGCGGCGGGCATCAACCCCACCTGCTCCAGGCCTTCCAGAATGCGGATATTGTCGGTGTAGCGCAGCAACGATGGGTGCTGGGCAGACCACGCCAAAGCCGCGTATTGCACCATAAATTCAATATCGACGATACCTCCGGCGTCCTGCTTGAGGTCGAACACGGCCGCGGCGTCGAAGGCATTGGCGCCCGTACCGGCTGTGGTGGCCTTGGTGCCCAGGTTGTCACGCATCTTGGTGCGCATCTCGCTGACCTCCTGGCGCAGTTTCGCCAGATCCCGCTCACGCCCCAACACTTTAGCCCGTACCTGCTCGAACGCACGGCCCACATCCTGACTGCCAACCAGCACCCGCGCGCGGATCAGGGCCTGATGCTCCCAGGTCCACGCTTCATTTTGTTGATAGCGATCAAATGCACCCAGCGAACTGACCAGCAAACCGGACGCACCGGAAGGTCGCAGGCGCATATCCACTTCGTACAACTGACCGGAGTTGGTCTGGGTGGTCAGCAGGTGAATGATGCGCTGGCCAAGGCGCGTGAAGAACTGCGCGCCGTCAATCGGCTTGGCGCCATCGGTTTCGGCTTGCGGATCGCCATCATGGATAAACACCAGATCCAGGTCCGAACCATGCCCCAGTTCGATCCCGCCGACTTTCCCATAACCGACAATAATGAACCCAGGATCGCACAGGGTGCCGTCCAGACGCTGCGGCGAGCCGTGGCGCGCCACGGTCTGGCGCCAGGCCAGGGCCAGCACTTGTTCGAGGATGGCTTCGGCGAGCCAGGTCAGGTAGTCGCTGACTTTCATCAACGGCAGGCTGCCGGCGATTTCCGAAGCGGCCACGCGTAGGCGGTGGGCGAGCTTGAAGTGACGCAGCGCTTCCATCTGCTGCTCAAGGTCGTCCTCGGGGATACGCGTGAGGCGCTCGCGCAATTCGGCGGCCAACTCCGGCGCCAGCGGCGGCTTGAACAGGCGGCCTTCGTTGAGCAACTCGTCCAGCAACAGCGGGAAACGGGTGATCTGCTCAGCAATCCACGGGCTGGCGGCGCACAGGGTCAACAGGCGGCGCAGGGCGTCGGGGTTTTCCGTGAGCAGCACCAGGTAAGCGGAGCGACGGGCGACGGCCTCCACCAGCGGCAGCACGCGCTCCAACACCAGGTCCGGGTTGGCGTGTTCGACCGCCTGGGCCAACAGGCGCGGGATAAACGCATCCAGCCGTTCGCGACCGAGGCGTTGCATCGCACGTAACTGCGGGCTGCCGCGCAAACCAGCCAGGGCCTTGAGCGCCCTGGGCGCGTCAGTGAAGCCGCCTTCGGTCAATTGGCGGCAGGCGGCGTCTTCATCCTGGGACTCTTCCCAGAGCGGCAACCACTCACCGCCCACTACCAACTCGCTTTCTTCGCCCTCTTCTTCATCGGGGTCGGCAATCACTTGGCGGAAGTGCCAGTCCACCCGACCACGCCAGTGCATCAGGCGCTCATGGAATGCGGCCCAGTCGGCAAAGCCCAGCATAAAGGCAATGCGCGCCTGATCTTCCGGAGTGCTCGGAAGCATTTGGGTCTGGCGGTCAGCTATTGCCTGGATGGCATGCTCGGTGTAGCGCAGGAACTCGTAGCCATTGCGCAACTCCGCGATCACCGCCGGCGGCAGGTAACCCTGGCCCTCCAGGGTACCGAGCACTTTGAGCAGCGGGCGTTGTTGCAGGCTGAGGTCGCGACCGCCGTGAATCAGCTGGAAGGCCTGAGCGATGAATTCCACCTCGCGGATACCGCCCGAGCCGAGCTTGATATTGTCGGCCATGCCTTTGCGCCGCACTTCCTGCTGGATCAACTGCTTCATGGTGCGCAGCGCTTCGATGGCGGAGAAGTCCAGGTAGCGGCGGTACACAAACGGTCGCAGCATATCGAGCAATTGCGCACCGGCCACCTGGTCGCCTGCCACTACGCGCGCCTTGATCATGGCGTAGCGTTCCCAGTCGCGGCCCTGATCCTGGTAGTACTGCTCCAGCGCATTGAAGCTGAGCACCAGCGCTCCGGCCGAACCGTAGGGACGCAGGCGCATATCAACGCGGAACACAAAACCGTCGACGGTCATGGGGTCGAGGGCCTTGATCAGTTTTTGACCAAGGCGAATGAAGAACTCCTGGTTATCCAGTGAACGCTTCACGCCCACTGTTTCGCCGCCTTCGGGGTAGGCGAAGATCAGGTCGATATCCGACGAGAGGTTCAGCTCCACCGCGCCGAGCTTGCCCATGCCAAGGATGACCATGTGCTGCGGCTCGCCGCTGCGCCGGCCGGTGGGCGTGCCGAACTGTACGCAGTGGCGTTGGTACAGCCATTGGTAGGCTTGGTCGATGCAGGCGTCAGCCATGTCGGACAGATCTCGACAGGTCTGCACCAGATCAGCCTGACGGGTCAGGTCGCGCCAAATAATCCGTACTTGCTGGCGCGTGCGCTGGCGACGCAATACGCGGCCCAGTTCGTCTTCGGTTTCGGCCTGTTGCACAGCGCCTGCAATTTGCCCGCACAGCTCGCCCGGCGCAAAGCCGCGGTCCAGCTCACCCCAGGCCACCAGCTCCAGCAACATCAAAGGGTCACGAACACTCTGTTCAATGACGAAATCACTGGCGGCGCACACCCGGGCGAAGTCGGCCCAGCGTTGCGGCGTCCACGTACAAAGTCCATGATCGTCGTCCAGCGCGGCCACTGCGTCACGAAATGACTGCTCGGCCCGCTGGGCAATTGGGAGGAGAATGGCCGGCAATTCGGCCAGCATTGGAAGGCTCATGGTCTATCCTTGATCGGCGCGTAATGGGCTTGTTGCTGCGAACGCAAGAAGCACGCTCGATGAAGGACTGTCGAACAAAGGTTATAAATAGCTGAAAATTTATAGTTTTTGGCAGACAACATTAAACTTCTACCTTTTCTTGTTCGCAAAAGATCAACAATAACGATTATGCTCACCAGCCAGACCGAGCCATACGCTCGGTCTTGTGTAGTTTTACTACTCGTATATACATTCGAAAGGCTGAAATGGCCGACGATTTGTAGTAAAACTACAGGACGCCGAAGCAACCTTCGGCCATCCAAGAATTTATGTCGTCTGCCCACAAGGCCAGTCGCAAACTTCAGGCAACCGATTCTGGTAGCCTTTCCGCCCTGGAGCAAGCCATGCAAGACCTCGATCCCGTCGAAACCCAGGAATGGCTGGACGCCCTGGAATCGGTTCTCGACAAAGAAGGCGAAGACCGTGCTCACTACCTGATGACCCGTATGGGCGAACTCGCGACCCGCAGCGGCTCGCAACTGCCCTACGCCATCACCACGCCATACCGCAACACCATCCCCGTTACCCACGAAGCACGCATGCCTGGCGACCTGTTCATGGAACGCCGCATTCGCTCGCTGGTACGTTGGAACGCCATGGCGATGGTAATGCGCACGAACTTGAAAGATTCGGACCTGGGCGGTCACATCTCCAGCTTCGCTTCCAGCGCAACCCTGTATGACATTGGCTTCAACTACTTCTTCCAGGCCCCGACCGACGAACACGGCGGCGACCTGATCTACTTCCAGGGTCACACCTCGCCAGGCGTTTATGCCCGCGCGTTCATGGAAGGTCGCATCACCGAAGACCAGATGAACAACTTCCGCCAGGAAGTCGACGGTGGCGGCTTGTCGTCCTACCCGCACCCTTGGCTGATGCCTGATTTCTGGCAGTTCCCGACCGTTTCCATGGGTCTGGGTCCAATTCAAGCGATCTACCAGGCACGTTTCATGAAGTACCTGGAAGCCCGTGGTTTCATCCCTGAAGGCAAGCAGAAAGTCTGGTGCTTCCTGGGCGACGGCGAGTGCGACGAGCCGGAATCCCTGGGCGCCATCTCCCTGGCCGGCCGCGAGAAGCTGGACAACCTGATCTTCGTCATCAACTGCAACCTGCAGCGCCTCGACGGCCCGGTTCGCGGCAACGGCAAGATCATCCAGGAACTCGAAGGCGTGTTCCGCGGTGCTCAGTGGAACGTGACCAAAGTCATCTGGGGCCGTTTCTGGGACCCACTGCTGGCCAAGGACGTTGACGGTATCCTGCAACGTCGCATGGACGAAGTCATCGACGGCGAGTACCAGAACTACAAAGCCAAAGACGGCGCGTTCGTACGTGAACACTTCTTCAACACGCCTGAACTCAAGGCAATGGTTGCAGACCTGTCCGACGACGAGATCTGGAAACTCAACCGTGGCGGCCACGACCCGTACAAGGTCTACGCGGCGTACCACGAAGCGGTCAACCACAAAGAACAACCAACCGTCATCCTGGCCAAGACCATCAAGGGTTATGGCACCGGTGCTGGCGAAGCGAAGAACACTGCGCACAACACCAAGAAAGTCGACGTCGACAGCCTGAAGTTGTTCCGCGACCGCTTCGACATCCCGGTCAAGGACGAAGAGCTGGAAAACCTGCCGTTCTTCAAGCCAGAGCCAAACAGCGCCGAAGCCCGCTACCTGAGCGAGCGCCGCACTGCACTGGGCGGTTTCGTACCACAGCGCCGCGCCAACAGTTTCTCCGTACCGACCCCGGACCTGAGCACCCTCAAGGCTATCCTGGACGGTTCGGGCGACCGTGAAATTTCCACCACCATGGCCTTCGTGCGGATCCTCGCGCAGTTGGTCAAGGACAAGGAAATCGGTCCACGCATCGTTCCGATTATCCCGGACGAAGCCCGTACCTTCGGTATGGAAGGCATGTTCCGTCAGTTGGGCATCTACTCCTCCGTCGGCCAGCTCTATGAGCCAGTCGATAAAGACCAGGTGATGTTCTACAAGGAAGACAAGAAGGGTCAGATCCTCGAAGAAGGCATCAACGAAGCGGGCGCCATGAGCTCCTTCATCGCTGCCGGTACTTCGTACTCCAGCCACAACCAGCCGATGCTGCCGTTCTACATCTTCTACTCGATGTTCGGCTTCCAGCGTATCGGCGACCTGGCTTGGGCAGCAGGCGACAGCCGTACCCGTGGCTTCCTGATCGGCGGCACCGCCGGCCGGACCACGCTGAACGGCGAAGGCCTGCAACACGAAGACGGTCACAGCCACATCCTGGCTGCCACCATCCCGAACTGCCGCACCTTTGATCCAACCTACGGCTATGAGCTGGCGGTGATCATCCAGGACGGCATGAAGAAGATGACCGAAGAGCAGCAGGACGTTTTCTACTACATCACCGTGATGAACGAGTCCTACCAGCAGCCAGCCATGCCGGCCGGTGTCGAGGAAGGCATCATCAAGGGCATGTACCTGCTCGAAGAAGACACCAAGGAAGCAGCGCACCACGTACAGCTGATGGGCTCCGGCACCATCCTGCGTGAAGTGCGTGAAGCAGCGAAGATCCTGCGTGACGAATTCAACGTCGGCGCCGACGTGTGGAGCGTTACCAGCTTCAACGAACTGCGTCGCGACGGCCTGGCCGTAGAGCGCAGCAACCGCCTGCATCCTGGTCAGAAACCCGCGAAGAGCTACGTCGAAGAGTGCCTGGCCGGCCGTAAAGGTCCAGTCATTGCCTCTACCGACTACATGAAGCTGTTCGCTGAACAAATTCGCCAGTGGGTCCCATCCAAGGAATTCAAAGTCCTGGGTACCGACGGTTTCGGCCGCAGTGACAGCCGTAAGAAGCTGCGTCACTTCTTCGAAGTCGACCGTCACTTCGTGGTGTTGGCAGCCCTGGAAGCCTTGGCTGACCGTGGTGAGATCGAACCTAAGGTGGTGGCTGACGCTATCGTCAAGTTCGGGATCAACCCGGAAAAACGCAACCCACTGGACTGCTGAGGAGATTTTTTGTGAGCGAACTCATTCGCGTACCTGACATCGGCAGCGGTGAAGGTGAAGTAATCGAGCTGTTTGTGAAGGTCGGCGACAAAGTCGAAGCCGACCAGAGCGTCCTGACCCTGGAGTCGGACAAGGCGAGCATGGAAATCCCTGCTCCCAAGGCCGGCGTGGTCAAGAGCCTGAAAGTAAAGCTGGGCGACCGCCTGAAAGAAGGCGACGAACTGCTGGAGCTGGAAATCGAAGGTGCCGCTGATGCTGCACCTGCGGCGGCTCCTGCTGCCGCTGCTGCACCAGCGCCTGCCGCTGAAAAGCCTGCCGCTGCAGCCGAGGCCCCTGCGGCCCCGGCTGCTGCACCGGCCGCCGCCTCTGTTCAGGACATTCATGTTCCGGACATCGGCTCGTCGGGGAAGGCCAAGATCATCGAGCTGTTGGTCAAGGTTGGCGACACCGTCGAAGCCGACCAATCGCTGATAACCCTGGAATCCGACAAGGCTTCCATGGAAATCCCTTCGCCGGCTGCCGGCGTGGTGGAAAGCATCGCAGTCAAACTGGAAGACGAAGTCGGCACCGGTGACTTCATCCTCAAGCTGAAAGTACAAGGCGCCGCACCGGCTGCCGCTCCAGCCCCCGCCGCCGCCGCTCCGGCTGCTGCCAAAGCTGAAGCTGCACCGGCCGCTGCACCCGCACCTGCTGCAAAAGCCGAGGCCGCACCGGCTCCAGCTGCTGCTGCACCTGCGCCAAGCGGTGCCAAGGTTCACGCTGGCCCGGCGGTACGCCAACTGGCCCGTGAATTCGGCGTCGAGCTGAACGCTGTGTCGGCCACTGGCCCACATGGCCGCGTGCTGAAGGAAGATGTGCAGGTTTACGTCAAAGCCATGATGCAGAAAGCCAAGGAAGCTCCGGCTGCCGGCGCTGCTACCGGCGGCTCAGGCATTCCACCGATCCCGGTCGTGGACTTCAGCCGCTTCGGCGAGACCGAAGAAGTGCCAATGACTCGCCTGATGCAAATCGGCGCGTCGAGCCTGCACCGCAGCTGGCTGAACATTCCGCACGTTACCCAGTTCGACCAGGCCGACATCACCGACCTGGAAGCTTTCCGCGTTGCGCAGAAAGCCGTGGCCGAGAAGGCTGGCGTGAAACTGACCGTGCTGCCACTACTGCTCAAGGCGTGTGCACACCTGCTCAAGGAACTGCCGGACTTCAACAGCTCACTGGCGCCAAGCGGCAAAGCGATCATTCGCAAGAAATACGTCAACGTGGGCTTCGCTGTAGACACCCCTGACGGCCTGCTGGTACCGGTCATCAAGAACGTCGACCAGAAGAGCCTGCTGCAACTCGCTGCCGAAGCGGCTGCGCTGGCTGCCAAAGCCCGCGACAAGAAGCTGACCGCAGACGACATGCAAGGCGCCTGCTTCACGATCTCCAGCCTCGGTCACATTGGCGGCACTGGCTTCACGCCAATCGTCAACGCGCCGGAAGTGGCGATCCTGGGTGTTTCCAAGGCAACCATCCAGCCGGTCTGGGACGGTAAAGCGTTCCAGCCGAAGCTGATGCTGCCACTGTCGCTGTCCTACGATCACCGTGTGATCAACGGCGCGGCCGCTGCACGCTTTACCCAGCGTCTGAGCCAGCTGCTGAACGACATCCGCACCATCTTGCTGTAAGCCAGATCAGGTCTCCCCTTCACCGGGGAGACTTGGTTGCACCGATTTCCGAGCGCCACGCTCGTACCTCAACCCCGTCAATTTGGCGGGGCTTTTTTTGCTTTTCGATACAGACAGAACAGGTTTGTACACCTTCTGTCATCTCGATTGAAGAAATCCCTCGCCCGGCCGATAACCCCCTTATAGCACTTAGCCTTCATCCTCTCTTGTCAGTCTGTGCCGCATGATGCAACCTTGCCACAGGCAACAAAAAAAGAGGGCGTGAGCCCTGCGCCGTGCGCGTTTTCTGAAGTGAGTCTCCCCATGAAAAGCCAACCCGATGTCGCCCGTATGGCGGCCGAGGTAGTGACGCAGTTACCGGTGCCTTCGCGCCTCGGTATGCTGCGTTTCGAGCGGCTTAATGAGGCAAGCTGGGCTCTCCTGTACCTTGACCCCAACTGCGAGCGCCAATTCGGCCTGCCTGCGGTCGAGTTGTGTGCCCTGCTCGGCACGCCCTACGCCAGCCTGATGGAACCCCAGGCCCGCTATCAACTGCACGACATCATCCAGCAGCAATTGACCCAGAGCCCTCATTACCTGGTGCGCTACACCCTGCACACCAGTGACGGCCCTCTGAGCCTGCTGGAAATGGGCGAAGCCTACAAACAACACAATCGCCATCTGCTGCGCGGCTACCTGATGGTGGTTGATGGTCTGTTCAGCGAGCTTCCCTTACCCGTCCCGACCGAGGATCTGGAAAGCCAGAACAGCCGCCTGCAAATCGCCCTGGAGCTGAACCAGCGCGCCCAGCAAGAGCAATTGCAGCACCTGGAACGAGTGCGCGCCCAGCAGGAACTGATCCTGTTGCTGGCCCGCCAGCGCTACACCGCCAACAATTCGCTTCAGGAAGCCGCCGAGCTGATCACGCGCAGCGCCTGCGATATCTACCAGATCGACTGCGCCAGCATCTGGAACCTCGAAGACCAGCGCCTGGTGCCAATCTCGGCTTACCACCGCGACAACCAACAGCACCATCTGCCCGAACCCATCGATGCCAGCCGCTTCCCGGATTATCTGGAAGCCTTGCAAAGCAGCCGCGCCATCGACGCCACCAACGCCATGCGCGATCCGCGCACCCGCGAAATGGCCGAGAATCTACGCAACAGAGACATCCACGCCATGCTCGATGCGAGCATCCGCGTCGACGGCCAAGTGGTCGGCGTATTGTGCCTGGAGCAGTGCGGCAGCCCGCGTGACTGGCAGGCTGACGAGATCGCCTTCGCCGGCGAGCTCGCTGACCAGTTCGCGCAAGTGATCAACAACCACAACCGCCGTACTGCCACCAGCGCCCTGCATTTGTTCCAGCGTGCGGTGGAGCAAAGCGCCAACGCCTTTCTGCTGGTCAATTGCGACGGCGTGGTGGAGTACGTGAACCCAAGCTTTACCGCGATCACCCAGTACAGCGCCGAAGAAGTCCACGGCCACCGCCTGGCGCAATTGCCCGCCCTGGAAAACCTCAGCGAATTGCTGTTCGACGCCCCATCGAGCCTGGCCAAGAGCAACAGCTGGCAGGGCGAGTTCAAGAGCCGGCGCAAGAACCTCGAACCCTACTGGGGCCAGTTGTCGATTTCCAAGGTGTATGGCGACAACCGTGAGCTGACGCACTACATCGGCATCTACGAAGACATCACCCAGACCAAGCTCGCCCAGCAGCGCATCGAGCGTCTGGCGTATACCGACAACCTGACCAACCTGGGCAACCGCCCGGCGTTTATCCGCAACCTCGATGAACGCTTTGCACGCGACAGCGATAGCCCGATCAGCCTGTTGCTGGTAGACATCGACAACTTCAAACGCATCAACGACAGCCTTGGCCACCAGACCGGCGACAAGCTGTTGATCAGCCTGGCCCGCCGCCTGCGCAACAGCCTGAGTGCCAGCGGCAGCCTGGCGCGCTTTGCCAGTAACGAGTTTGCGGTGTTGCTGGACGACACCGACCTGGAAAGCGGCCAGCAGGTCGCCAGCCAATTGCTGGCGACGCTCGACAAACCGATGTTCGTCGACAACCAATTGATCAGCGTCACCGGTTCCGTGGGCCTGGCCTGCGCGCCGCTGCACGGGCGCGACCCGCAGACCCTGATGCGCAACGCCGGCCTGGCCCTGCACAAGGCCAAGGCCAACGGCAAACACCAGGTTCAGGTGTTTACAGAGGCGCTGAACGCCGAGGCTAGCTACAAGCTGTTCGTGGAAAACAACCTGCGTCGCGCCCTGACCCAGAACGAACTGGACGTGTTCTACCAGCCCAAGCTGTGCCTGCGCAGCGGCCGGTTGCTGGGCATGGAAGCGCTGCTGCGCTGGAATCACCCGGAAAAGGGCATGATCCGTCCCGATCAGTTCATCAGCGTGGCCGAAGAGACGGGTCTGATTATTCCCATCGGCAAATGGATCGCCCGCCAGGCCTGCCGCATGAGCAAGCAACTGAGCGCCGCCGGCATGGGCAACCTGCAGGTGGCGATCAACCTGTCACCCAAGCAGTTCTCCGACCCGGACCTGGTGGCCTCGATTGCCACAATCCTCAAGGAAGAAGAGCTGCCGGCCAACCTGCTGGAGCTGGAGCTGACCGAAGGCCTGCTGCTGGAAGCCACTGAAGACACGCGCCTGCAACTGGATCAGTTGAAGAGTTTTGGCCTGACCCTGGCCATGGACGACTTCGGTACCGGTTACTCGTCGCTGAGCTACCTGAAAAAATTCCCCATCGACATCATTAAGATCGATCGCAGCTTTATCCATGAAATTCCGGACAACCAGGACGACATGGAAATCACCTCGGCCGTGATCGCCATGGCTCACAACCTCAAGCTCAAGGTCGTGGCCGAAGGCATCGAGACCGCCGAGCAACTGGCGTTCCTGCGTCGGCATCGCTGCGACGTGGGCCAGGGCTACCTGTTCGACCGGCCAATCCCCGGCGCAGAGCTGCTTGAGAAGCTCAAACGCTACCCGCGCGGGCCAATCGCCTGACAGCGCGGTAACACTCGGGCACACTGGCTGTCTGAATTCTTACCTTACTCAATCTGACTGAGAGGACTGATCATGGTCTTGCGCTCGGAAATTCTGGTGAACAAAAACGTGTTGCCTACTCAAGAACAAGCGTTGCCTGGTCGTGAAACCCCGATGAATCTGCCGGAGACGCACTTCGTCAACGGCAACCCACTGCTCGGCCCGTTCGTCGATGACGTGGGTTTTGCCATCTTCGGCCTGGGCTGCTTTTGGGGTGCGGAGCGCAGGTTCTGGCAGCGCGAGGGCGTGGTCAGCACCGTGGTCGGCTACGCGGGCGGCTACACGCCGAACCCGACTTACGAAGAAGTCTGCTCCGGCCTGACCGGTCACAGTGAAGTGGTGCTGGTGGTTTATGACCAGGCCAAAGTGAAATACGAAGACCTGTTGAAGATGTTCTGGGAATTGCACAACCCAACTCAGGGCATGCGCCAGGGCAACGATATCGGCAGCCAGTACCGTTCGGTGGTCTATGCGACCACGCCTGAGCAATTGGCGGCGGCGAAGGCCAGTGCCGAGACTTATCAGCAAGAGCTGACCAAATCCGGCCTGGGTGCTATCACCACGGAAATCGAAGAAGCCCCAACGGTGTACTTCGCCGAGGCGTATCACCAGCAGTACTTGGCGAAGAACCCGCAGGGCTACTGTGGGATCGGCGGGACCGGCGTGACCTGCCCGATCTAAAGCCGACGTAGATCAAAATGTGGGAGGGGGCTTGCCCCCGATAGCTGAATGTCAGTCAGTACATCTGTAGCTGACCCACCGCTATCGGAGGCAAGCCCCCCCCCACACTTGATCAGCGCCGAGGATTATTCGGCGATAAGCCAATCCATCTGCCACCCACCCTGGGTCTGGCCAAGCTTCTTGGACAGCCACGGCAGCAGTTCACGCAATTCCTCTTCCAGACCCCAAGGCGGGTTGGCAATCGCCAGGCCCGAGCCCGTCAAGGTGTTGGGCGTGTCCAGCGGATGCACCAGCAATTCCACACGCAGCAACTTCGGCGCACCGGTGCCGGCCAGGTCCTGGTAGAAGCGACGCAGCATGCGTTGATCCTTCACCGGGTACCAGATCGCCGCGACGGTTTGGCGCATGCGGCTGACGGCTTCCTTGAGGGAGGCGGCGCAGCGTTGCATCTCGTCGAGCTTTTCAAACGGCGGGTCGATCAGCATCAGCGCGCGTTTTTCCGGCACAGGCAGCAAGGCACGCGGCACATGCCAGCCTTCGCCCAAGTGCACTTTGACGCGGCGATCACCCTTCATATTGTCTTTGAGCAGCACGCCGTCCTCCGGGTGCTTTTCATTGAGCAACACGCGGTCCTGTGGGCGCGTGAGGCGCCGCGCCAATTCCGGCGAGCCAGGGTAGTAGCGTAACTGACCGTCAGGATTCATCTCGTGCAGCACGCGCATGTAATCGGCAGTCAGCGGCGGCAGGTCGCTTTCGCCCCATAGGCGCGCGATGCCTTCCAGATACTCACCCGTGCGATTGGCCTGGTCGCCTTGCAGGTCGTACAGACCAATCCCTGCGTGGGTGTCGAGGTAGGCGAACGGCTGCTCCTTGCGCGACATCAGGGCGATGAGGCGGGTCAAGGTCAGGTGTTTGAAGACATCGGCGTGGTTGCCGGCGTGAAAGGCGTGACGATAATTCATGGTTGCTCCTGCGCAGGGGGCGAAGTTTACCTTCTACGGGCGCAAAGGTGCAGGGCTGCATGCCAGGCGGTGCTTATGTCGTAAAAGCAGGACGGGGACTGAAAAAAATCTAAATGCTGGCGCCAAGGCGGATTTATTGTGGCCATCCACCATCCAGGGAGGTCAATAACAATCATGAAAGACGCAACCATCGCACTGCACCACGCCTTCAAGTCGGACCCGACCACCAAGGCCGTGGCCGTGCCGATCTACCAGAACGTCGCTTTCGAATTCGATAACGCCCAGCACGGTGCCGACCTGTTCAACCTCGACGTGCCCGGCAATATCTACACGCGCATCATGAACCCCACCAATGATGTGTTGGAGCAACGCATCGCCGCCCTCGAAGGCGGTATTGCGGCACTGGCCGTGTCGGCCGGCAGCGCGGCCATTCACTATGCGATCCAGACCCTCACTCGCGCCGGCGACAATATCGTCACCACGCCACAGCTCTACGGCGGCACCTACACCCTGTTCGCCCACTTGCTGCCCAGCTTTGGCGTCGACGTACGCTTCGCCCGCGACGACAGTGCCGCGGCCATCGCCGAACTGATCGACGACAACACCAAGCTGGTGTATTGCGAAAGCATCGGCAACCCGGCGGGCAATATCATCGACATCGAAGCCCTGGCAGAGGTCGCCCATGCCCGCGGCGTGCCGCTAATGGTGGACAACACCGTGGCCACACCGATCCTGTGCAAGCCGATCCAGTTCGGCGCCGACATTGTGGTGCACTCGCTGACCAAATACATCGGCGGCCATGGCAACTCCCTCGGCGGTGCGATCGTCGACAGCGGCACCTTCCCCTGGACCCAATACCCGGAAAAATTCCCCGGCCTCAACCAGCCCGAGCCGGCTTACCACGGCGTGGTCTACACCGAAAAGTTCGGCCCCGCCGCCTTCATCGCTCGCGCGCGCACCGTACCGTTGCGTAACACCGGCGCAGCACTGGCGCCCATGAACGCCTTCCTGCTGCTCCAGGGCCTGGAAACCCTGGCCCTGCGCATGGAACGCCATACGGAAAATGCCCTCAAGGTCGCGCAATTCCTCCAAGGCCATGCCGATGTCGAATGGGTCAGCTATGCGGGGCTGCCGGATCACCCCCATCACGCATTGGCGCAGAAATACCTGCAAGGCAAACCCTCGGCGATCCTTTCCTTCGGCCTGAAGGGCGGGTACGCGGCAGGTGTGCGCTTCTACGACGCCCTGCAAATCTTCAAACGCTTGGTGAATATCGGCGACGCCAAGTCCCTGGCCTGCCACCCCGCGTCCACCACCCATCGACAAATGAACGAACAGGAACAGGCCAAGGCCGGCGTGAAGCCGGAGATGATTCGCCTGTCGGTAGGCATCGAGGCGATTGAAGATTTGATCGAGGACCTGCAACAGGCACTGGGCTCAACTCAACTCTAAGGCCAGATATTCGGCCAACGCCCCATGGGTGATATCCGACCGACGAGCGAAATAGGCGACCTTGTGCTGCAAGGTCGCCAACGTGAAGGCGGTGTACAGGTCGGGCCGCTGCTCTTGCAGCCACTGCAAGAGGTTGTCGATCAAGGTTTGCGGTGCTTGCTCTGCCAGGTGTGCCAAGAGCGATGCGGGGACTCGCCACCAAGGGCTGGTGTTGGCCTCGGTCGCAGGCCCCGTCGCGACCGTCAGCGGCTGGCCGTTGATCAAGTAGCGCTGGAACACCGGCAATACTTTTGCCGCCTCATCGCCTAGCCCCTGCAACATCGGCAGACACTGGGTGCCATCCCAGAATCGCAAAAACACTTCCTGGCCATCCGGCAGATAGACCTTGGTCAAACTTTGGAGGTGCGCGATGACGACGTCTAACGGACTGGAAGATACCGCCAGCCACCCCCAATCCATTGTTTCAGTGGTTGCAGCCCATTCAAGAAAGGCGCTGTCAGGTTCGACGATGCCCAAGTAAGGCATGACCTCCTCCCATTCGGCGTAAGCCGTGCCTGTCCAAATTGATTGGGGCAGCGATGCGGCTGAGGTGGCTCGCCAGGCAGCAAGCGGATTGGCGTCGCTGGCAGCGCCCAACACCACGAAGAGCTGCTCATTGGGAAGCAGAGGGAATTGTGTAAGCCAAGCGCTGGGGATCAACCGTTCAGACATGGGGATAACTTCCTTTTAAGGCTGAGCTGAATGAGCGATATCGCACTGCCCTCTCTTGCAGCGCTCACACTCTTCGCAAAAGGGAGCGCTACGCTTGAGGCTAGCCACCTGCACCAGGCTCAGGGGCGCGGGGATAACCGCCAACAGCTTCTCCTTCACTCCAGGCATCAACGGCGCTGCCACAGGAGCAGGACCACTTCCCAACTGAATCGGCACACTGCTGAAAATACCGCCCGCAGACAACGTGATCGACTGCCCTCCCGCCTGGATCGTCACGATGGCCCCCGCATCAATAACAACGCTTTGGCCTGCACCGATCTGAATGGTCAGCCCAGCCTTTACCTGCTGCGAGCCGCCGATCACCAGGTGATCATCCTGCTTGAGTTCGGTGAGCCGATTGCCGTGAGTGATGCGCAGCTCTTCGCCTTGAAGCTCATGGTGCGACTCGCCCGCCACCCTGATACGACGTTGATTGTCGACCTCCACCCGCTGGTCATGCAGCACATGCTGGGTCCAATCTCGCTGGGCGCGCAGGTAAATTTCCTCGGCGCCCTTGCGGTCTTCGATGCGCAGTTCGTTGTAGCCACCGCCACCGGGGCTGCTCCGACTGCGCAAGATGCTGCGGGTTTTGTCGGCCGGCAGGTCGAGGGGCAGCGATGTCGCAGCGTTGGGCAGGCAACCCACCACCAGCGGCATGTCCATATCACCATTGACGAACCCCACCAGCACTTCCATACCCACTCGCGGAATAAGCACCGCACCATAGCGGTCATGGGCCCAACCGCTGGCGACACGCAGCCAGCAGCTGGAATGATCGTTGTGCTCCCCGGCTCGATCCCAGGCCAGTTGCACCTTGACCCGCCCGAATTCATCGCAGTGGATTTCACTGTCGGCGGGGCCAGTCACCACTGCGTTTTGATAACCCGCCAATGTCGGCCGCGGTTGCTCGGGCAAAGGCGGTCGGAAAATCACGTCCCACGGCGCAGCAACAAACTCGTTGCGATAACCCTGACGAAAATCGCCACCGGCGACCTCGGTCACCGCCTCCTCCAACACCTGGGGTTGCTTGCCTTCATGAGTGACGTGAGTCACCAACCACAAGTCATTCCATGGATCGCGCGGGTGACCGGTCAACGTAAGGAAATGGCCGCTGACCAATGCCGGCTCATCACCGCTGCCGCGGGCAATTCGATAGTCGCTACGGTTCCGCTCCAACCCCCGTTGCGCGAGGTACTTGCCATGGGACCGGTCGCAAAAGTGGCCGGGATAGCCCTGCGCCTCAAGACGTGGCAGCTGTTCGCTGGCCACGTCACTCTCCAGCACCAGGCTAGGTTTACGGAAATCGTAG
Organism: Pseudomonas sp. RIT357; assembly: GCF_000632245.1. NCBI lineage: Bacteria > Pseudomonadati > Pseudomonadota > Gammaproteobacteria > Pseudomonadales > Pseudomonadaceae > Pseudomonas > Pseudomonas sp. RIT357. The sequence continues at coordinate 189,200 of NZ_JFYX01000046.1, read as the reverse complement.
TCACGCAGGTTGACCGCCGTGGTGCGGGTTTCCAGTTGCACGGCAAAGCGCTTGATCGCGGGTGTATCCGCCACCATCCCTGAGCCTGGCATGTAGGGCGTTGGCTGATTGGGTTGGGCGAATACTGTTTGATCATCGCCAAATACCAGCAAGTGCCGTTCAGGCGAGTGCTGGAAGTGATAGTGAATGCCCTCCTCAGCACACAGCCGCTGAATGAACGCCAAGTCGCTTTCAGCAAACTGCACGCAATACTCGCGCTCGGGGTAAACACCGCTCAGGTGAAATTCGAATTGATCGGCAGGGACCCCCTGCTCTACCAGCACCTGCGCAACAATCTGCGACACTGTTTGATGCTGGAAAATACGCTGGTGACTGCTGTGGGCCAGGTAGGCCAATTGCGGCACGAGCTTGATCTGATAACGCGTCAGGCGCCGCCCGGAGTCGCCCTGCGCCACCCGATAGACCAGGCCGTGGACGCCATGGCCGAGCTCATCGAAACGCAGAAAAACCTGGCGATGCAGCAAACTTTCCAGGTCGAGGTCAGGCTGCTCACTGACCAGTTCAAGGTCAAAACAATACGGCTGGCTGATGGCTTCCGCACCGTGAAACTCAAAGACGTTGAGTTCACTAGGCTCCCCGTCGAGGGTCAGGGTAAAAGCACTTTGATTGGCAGGAGCGAACATCCGGTGTTTCTCTGCGAGGAGTAGGCGGTGGATTCTGCACCACTGTTTTGCACGGCAGAGCGCACGCCCGATAAATCAGCAACTCCCTACACACACGCGCAAAAAAAGGCCCGCCATCCGTAGGACGCGGGCCTTTTTTCAATTCGTAGAGCGCTTAACGCCCGGCGAATTACTTGTTGAGGTTGTAGTCTTTTTCCGCCGCATCAAAGCGCTCGACCATACCGGCGGTCGGGGCGCCCATCTTGCTCACGAAGAAGATCGCGAGGCTGGCGAAGATGAAGCCTGGGATGATTTCGTACAGGCCCAGCAGTTCGAAGTGCTTCCACACGATCACGGTGATCGCGCCGACCAGGATGCCGGCCAGTGCGCCGTTGCGGGTCATGTTTTTCCAGATCACCGAGATCAGTACCACAGGACCAAACGCCGCGCCGAAACCGGCCCAGGCGTAGCTGACCAGGCCAAGGACGCGGTTGTTTGGATTGGCAGCCATGGCGATGGCGATCAGCGCCACCAGCAGCACCATCAGACGGCCGACCCAGACCAGTTCAACCTGGGAGGCGGTCTTGCGCAGGAAGGTTTTGTAGAAGTCTTCGGTCAGGGCGCTGGAGCACACCAGCAGTTGGCAGCTCAGGGTACTCATCACGGCCGCGAGGATGGCCGACAGCAGTACGCCCGCGATCCATGGGTTGAACAGCAGCTTGGCCAGTTCGATAAACACACGTTCGTGGTTCTCGTTGACCGGGCCAGCCACTTCCGGGTGCGCCGAGAAGTAAGCGATACCGAAGAAGCCCACGGCCACAGTGCCGCCCAGGCACAGGATCATCCAGGTCATGGAGATACGGCGCGCGTTGGCAATCGACTTCACCGAATCCGCCGCCATGAAACGCGCGAGGATGTGCGGCTGGCCGAAGTAGCCCAGGCCCCAGCCCATCAGCGAAATGATGCCGATGAAGGTGGTGTTTTTCAGCATGTTGAAGTTGTCAGGGTTCTTCGCTTCGATCGCCAGGAAGGTCGTATCGACACCACCGGTGGCCAGCAGCACGATGATCGGCGTGAGGATCAGCGCGAAGATCATCAGCGTGGCTTGTACGGTGTCAGTCCAGCTCACTGCCAGGAAACCACCGACGAAGGTGTAGGCAATTGTCGCCGCAGCGCCGGCCCACAGCGCGGTCTCGTAGGACATGCCGAAGGTGCTTTCGAACAGACGGGCACCGGCCACGATGCCGGAGGCGCAGTAGATGGTGAAGAACACCAGGATGACCACGGCGGAGATGATCCGCAGCAGGCCGCTTTTATCTTCGAAACGGCTGGAGAAGTAATCCGGCAGCGTCAGGGCGTCGCCGTTGTGTTCGGTCTGTACCCGCAGGCGACCGGCCACGAACAGCCAGTTGAGGTAGGCACCGACGATCAGGCCAATGGCGATCCAGCTTTCCGACAGACCGGACATGTAGATTGCGCCCGGCAGGCCCATCAACAACCAGCCGCTCATATCGGAAGCACCGGCGGACAACGCTGTCACCACGCTACCGAGGCTGCGACCGCCAAGGATGTAATCGGAAAGGTTGTTGGTGGAGCGATAGGCCATGAAGCCGATCAGCACCATTGCTGCGATGTAGATCACGAATGTGATCAGAGTTGGATTACTTACGCTCATTTGAGTGACGCCCTGGCTTTGTTTTTATGTAGCGGCGGTCTGTCAGACGGCCACCCACTGGTCAGTGGGTAAACGTAGCTGCATGCCGCGCATTTATGACTGACGTTTCCCCAGGAAAGCCGTCAGCCGATGAACCCCGGTTTACGGATGGTTGCACCTTGGCCGCGAATGCTATTCAACAAAGCAAATAAGGTGCAACCAGTTTCTGGGGAATAAGTTGCACCTGAGTACAAAATCCGCAAAACACCCTGTTTTTGCTCCCTTTCGGAGCAAGAACAGCCGATCTAAGAAGTAAAAGCACCAAGACAAAGCGCATTCTGCTGGCGTCAAAATTAATTCGGATGAAGCGTCGAAAATTTCATGGATAAAAAGGGTTGCACCCGGTTGCACCTCTGCATGCGCAAAGCTAATCTTGCCGCCAGCTAATGCCACTCGGTAGTGGCACCCATGAGGATAAGAAAATGGCGACGACCACCCTTGGGGTCAAACTTGACGACCCGACCCGCGAACGCCTGAAGGCAGCCGCGACCTCCATTGATCGCACGCCGCACTGGCTGATCAAGCAGGCGATTTTCAATTACCTGGAGAAACTGGAGGGTGGTGCAACCCTGACCGAACTCAACGGTTTGAGCAGCAAGGATGCCGATGACGCGGGTGAGGTCCAGGCCGACCATGCGCACCAGTGCTTCCTTGAATTCGCCGAGAGCATCCTGCCGCAGTCCGTACTGCGCGCGTCCATCACTGCCGCTTACCGTCGCCCAGAGCCGGAAGTGGTGCCGATGCTGATCGAGCAGGCGCGTCTGCCGGCTCCAATGGCTGAAGCCACCAACAAGCTCGCCGCCTCGATTGCCGAAAAACTGCGCAATCAGAAAAGTGCTGGCGGTCGTGCCGGCATTGTTCAGGGCCTGCTGCAGGAATTTTCCCTGTCATCCCAGGAAGGCGTGGCCCTGATGTGCCTGGCCGAGGCGCTGCTGCGCATCCCGGACAAGGGCACCCGTGACGCGCTGATCCGCGACAAGATCAGCACCGGCAACTGGCATCCGCACCTGGGCAACAGCCCGTCGCTGTTCGTCAACGCTGCCACCTGGGGTCTGCTGCTGACCGGTAAACTGGTCGCCACCCATAATGAGGCCGGCTTGACCTCGTCCCTGAGCCGCATCATCGGCAAAAGCGGCGAGCCGATGATCCGCAAGGGCGTCGACATGGCCATGCGCCTGATGGGCGAGCAGTTCGTCACCGGCGAAACCATCGCCGAAGCCTTGGCCAACGCCAGCAAGTTCGAAGCCAAAGGTTTCCGCTATTCCTACGATATGCTCGGTGAAGCCGCACTCACCGAACACGATGCCCAGAAATACCTGGCGTCGTACGAACAAGCGATTCATTCCATCGGCAAAGCGTCTCACGGCCGTGGGATTTATGAAGGCCCGGGCATTTCCATCAAGCTGTCGGCACTTCACCCGCGTTACAGCCGTGCGCAGTACGAGCGCGTGATGGACGAGCTGTACCCGCGCCTGCTGTCCCTGACCTTGCTGGCCAAGCAATACGACATCGGCCTGAACATCGACGCCGAAGAGGCCGACCGCCTGGAGCTGTCCCTCGACCTGCTGGAGCGCCTGTGCTTCGAGCCGCAACTGACCGGCTGGAACGGCATCGGTTTCGTGATCCAGGCCTACCAAAAGCGTTGCCCCTATGTAATCGACTACGTCATCGACCTGGCGCGCCGCAGCCGCCATCGCCTGATGATCCGCCTGGTAAAAGGCGCGTACTGGGACAGCGAGATCAAACGCGCCCAAGTCGAAGGCCTGGAAGGCTACCCTGTGTATACCCGCAAGGTGTACACCGACGTTTCCTACATTGCCTGTGCACGCAAGCTGCTGTCGGTGCCGGAAGTCATCTACCCGCAGTTCGCCACGCACAACGCCCACACCCTGTCCGCCATTTACCATATCGCCGGTCAGAACTATTACCCCGGCCAGTACGAGTTCCAATGCCTGCACGGCATGGGTGAGCCGCTGTACGAGCAGGTCGTAGGCAAGGTTTCCGACGGCAAACTGAACCGTCCGTGCCGCGTGTACGCACCGGTCGGCACCCACGAAACGTTACTGGCTTACCTGGTGCGTCGCCTGCTGGAAAACGGCGCCAACACCTCGTTCGTTAACCGCATCGCCGACCAGTCCATCTCCATTCAGGAGCTGGTGGCTGATCCAGTGGCCAGCATCGAGCAAATGGCCACGCAGGAAGGCGGCTTCGGCTTGCCGCACCCGCGTATTCCATTGCCGCGCGACCTGTACGGCAGCGACCGCGCCAACTCGGCCGGTATCGACTTGGCCAACGAACACCGCCTGGCGTCGCTGTCCTGCGCCTTGCTGGCAACCGCACACAACAACTGGAAAGCCGCGCCGATGCTGGGTTGCGCCACCAGTGATCAACCGGCTGCGCCAGTACTGAACCCGTCTGACCTGCGTGATGTGGTTGGTCAGGTTCAAGAAGCTACCGTCGAAGACGTCGACAACGCGATTCAATGCGCCATCAACGCTGGCCCGATCTGGCAGGCCACCCCGCCCGCCGAGCGTGCCGCGATTCTGGAACGTGCCGCCGACCTGATGGAAGGCGAGATCCAACCGCTGATGGGACTGCTGGCTCGCGAAGCCGGCAAAACCTTCGCCAACGCCATCGCCGAAGTGCGTGAAGCCGTGGACTTCCTGCGTTACTACGCCGTACAGGCCCGTAACGACTTCACCAATGATGCCCACCGCCCGCTGGGCCCAGTGGTCTGCATCAGCCCTTGGAACTTCCCGCTGGCGATTTTCAGTGGTCAAGTCGCAGCCGCATTGGCCGCCGGCAACCCGGTATTGGCCAAACCTGCCGAGCAAACCCCGCTGGTAGCCGCACAAGCCGTGCGCATCCTGCTGGAAGCCGGTATTCCGGAAGGCGTGCTGCAACTGCTGCCGGGCCAGGGCGAAAGCGTGGGTGCCCGCCTGGTCGGTGATGATCGCGTCAAAGGCGTGATGTTCACCGGTTCCACCGAAGTCGCGCGCCTGCTGCAACGCAATGTCGCCGGCCGCCTGGATGCCCAGGGCCGTCCGATCCCGCTGATCGCCGAAACCGGTGGCCAGAACGCGATGATCGTGGATTCTTCGGCACTGACCGAACAAGTGGTCATAGACGTGGTGTCCTCGGCCTTCGACAGCGCCGGCCAGCGTTGCTCGGCCCTGCGGGTACTGTGCCTGCAGGAAGATTCGGCAGACCGCGTCATCGAAATGCTTAAGGGCGCCATGGCTGAATGCCGCCTTGGCAACCCGGAGCGCTTGTCGGTAGACATCGGCCCGGTGATCGACGCCGAAGCCAAGGCCGGCATCGAGAAACACATCCAGGCCATGCGCGACAAAGGCCGCAATGTGTACCAGGTGGCAATTGCCGACGGTGAAGAAATCAAGCGCGGCACCTTCGTGATGCCAACCCTGATCGAACTGGAAAGCTTTGACGAACTGCAACGCGAGATCTTCGGCCCGGTACTGCACGTGGTGCGCTACAAGCGCAAAGAGATCGACCAGCTCATCGGCCAGATCAACGCCTCCGGCTACGGCCTGACCCTGGGCGTGCACACCCGTATCGACGAGACCATCGCCAAGGTGATCGACAACGTCAATGCCGGTAACGTCTACGTGAACCGTAACATCGTGGGTGCCGTGGTCGGCGTGCAACCGTTCGGCGGCGAAGGCTTGTCGGGCACAGGCCCGAAAGCCGGTGGTCCGCTGTACCTGTACCGCTTGCTGTCGACCCGTCCTACCGATGCGATCGAGCAATCCTTCGTACGTGGCGACACGTTGACTGCACCGGATGTACGTCTGCGCGACGCCATGAGCCAACCGCTGACCGCCCTGAAAACCTGGGCCGACAGCAATTCGTTCAGCGAGCTGAGTGCTCTGTGCAGCCAGTTCGCCGCGCAATCCCAAAGCGGGATCACCCGTCAGTTGGCGGGTCCGACCGGCGAGCGCAACAGCTACGCCATCCTGCCCCGCGAGCACGTACTGTGCCTGGCGGAAGTGGAAGGCGATCTGTTGACTCAACTGGCGGCGGTATTGGCCGTCGGCGGTTCGGCGGTATGGCCGGAAACTGACCTGACCAAGGCCGTGTTCCTACGCTTGCCGAAGGAAATTCAAGCGAAGATCAAGCGCGTGGCGGATTGGACCAAGGACGAGGTGGTGTTTGACGCCGTCCTGCATCACGGTGATTCAGACCAACTGCGTGCGGTGTGCCAGCAAGTGGCGCAGCGCGGTGGGGCGATTGTCGGGGTGCATGGCTTGTCTCAGGGCGAAACATCCATTGCCTTGGAGCGCCTGGTGATCGAACGGGCGTTGAGCGTTAACACCGCTGCAGCGGGCGGTAACGCCAGCCTGATGACCATCGGCTAACTGACGAAACGCGGTAAACATGTGGGAGGGGGCTTGCCCCCGATTGTGGTGGATCAGTCAACTTATCTCTGGCTGACCCATCGCTATCGGGGACAAGCTCCCTCCCACATTTGATCGCACTTCAAATGATCATCTGTGTTTTGCCACTCCATCACTTAGATCAATCTTGCTGTTCACCCTTAATTCGCGCACTTAGACTCAGGCCAATTCCTCCAAAGGTAAGCCGCCATGTCCGAGATGCTGCTCAGTTCCCGCAATCTGGCTTTCGAGCTGTACGAAGTCCTCGATGCCGAGGGCCTGACCCAGCGCGAGCGGTTTGCCGAGCACAATCGCGAAACCTTCGATGCGGCCATCAGCACCGCGCGCTCCATCGCCGAAAAATATTTCGCGCCGCATAACCGCAAAAACGACGAAAACGAACCGCGCTACGAAGACGGCAAGGCGATCCTGATTCCGGAAGTCAAACCGGCCGTGGATGCGTTCCTGGAAGCCGGCTTCCTCAATGCCGCCCGCAGTTTCGAAGCCGGTGGCATGCAGTTGCCGACCTTGCTGTCCCAGGCCTGCTTTGCGCACTTCCAGTCCGCCAACGCGGCATCCACTTCCTACCCATTCCTGACCATGGGCGCGGCCAACCTGATCGAAAGCTTCGGCACCGAGGAGCAAAAACAGCGCTTCCTGCAACCGATGATCGACGGGCGTTTCTTCGGCACCATGGCCCTGACAGAACCCCACGCGGGCTCATCGCTGTCGGATATTCGTACCCGCGCCGAACCTGCGGCTGACGGCAGCTATCGACTCAAGGGCAACAAGATCTTTATCTCCGGAGGCGACCACCCGCTGTCGGAAAACATCGTGCATATGGTGCTGGCCAAGCTGCCGGATGCACCGGCCGGGGTGAAGGGCATTTCGCTGTTCATCGTGCCCAAATTCCTGGTTAACGATGACGGCAGTCTCGGTGCACGCAACGACGTGCTGTTGGCCGGGCTGTTTCACAAGATGGGCTGGCGCGGCACCACGTCGACCGCGCTTAACTTCGGCGATAACGGCAACTGCGTCGGCTATCTGGTGGGTAAACCACACCAGGGCTTGAGCTGCATGTTTCAGATGATGAACGAGGCACGCATCGGCGTCGGCATGGGCGCGGTCATGCTCGGTTACGCCGGCTACCTGTATTCCCTGGAATACGCTCGCGAACGCCCGCAAGGTCGTCTGCCCGACAGCAAAGACCCAAGCACCGCGCCGGTCTCGATCATCCAGCACGCGGATATCAAGCGCATGCTGCTGACCCAAAAAGCTTACGTAGAAGGCGCGTTCGACCTGGGCCTGTACGCCGCGCGCCTGTTCGATGACACCACGACGCTGGAAACCGAGAGCGAACGCAAACAGGCCCACGAACTGCTGGACCTGCTCACGCCCATCGTTAAATCCTGGCCGTCGGAGTTTTGCCTCAAGGCCAACGAACTGGCGATCCAGATCCTCGGCGGCCACGGCTACACCCGTGAATACCCGGTGGAGCAGTACTACCGCGACAACCGCCTGAACCCGATCCATGAAGGCACCCATGGCATCCAGTCTCTGGATTTGCTGGGCCGCAAGCTGGCACAGAACGGCGGCGCGGGGCTCAAGCAACTGATCCGCCTGATCGCCGACACGGGCTCGCGGGCGCAGGAATATCCAGGCCTGACGGCATTAAGAGAGCCGCTGGAACACCTGGTCACCCGCCTGCAAAGCGTGACCATCGGCCTGCTGACGGATCTCGCCCACGGCAAGGTCAACAGCAGCCTGGCGAACTCGGCGCTGTACCTGAAGGTATTCGGGCATATGGTAATTGGCTGGCGCTGGCTGGAACAGGCGATTCGCGCCGAAGAAGGGCTGGCCAAGGGCAATGCGGCGGATGCTGCCTTCTATAAAGGCAAGCTCCAGGCCGCCCGTTACTTCCTGACCTGGGAAGTACCGGGCTGCCATCATGAACTGGCGATTCTGGAGGCGCGGGATGATACGTGCCTGGGGATGCAGGATGCGTGGTTCTAAGGCTGGATCGCCTTGGAAATCACCTCGACCGTGGCGCTGACTTGCTCTTGGTAACGGTCGAGTTCCTGCTGATGAGCCTGCTGCAGTTCAATCTGCTCGGCGCACAGGTTCAGCGCCGCCAGCACCAGTAATTTGTCACCGATCAGGGTCGGGTACTTTTTCTTGGTGGTGGCCAGGGAGGCCTTGAGCATGGTCACGGCGTGCATCAGGGTCTTGTCTTCCCCGGCTGGCGCCTTGATCGAGTAATCCTCTCCGAGAATCGAAACGACCTTTATCCCTTCATTCATGCGCCGACAGGCCCTGCGCTCACACGCTCAACCAACGCCTGGATACGGGCAGCGGTGGCGCCGTGTTTTTCTTCCTGCTCCATCAAGCTCAGTTGCAGGCTGTCGTTCTCATCCTTGGCGTTGGCCAGTTCGGCCTTGAGGGATTCGTTGCTGCTCAGCAGGTCTTGATTCTGCTGTACGAGGTCGTTGACCAGTTGTTCCAATTGGCTGAGGGATGCTTCTAACATTTTGATTTCTCGGGCTTTTTCAAAGGGCGGTGACGATAAAGAAAATTCACCTCGGATGCCAGGGTTATCCCCGGCGCGCAGCCCGATTTTTAGGGGCCGGGCCGCACTTTCGAGCCTTAGTGACTGCATTTACCCGATCTGGTTCCTGAATCGGCCAAACCCCTCGTCAGATGCGACAAAAACGCACACGCCCCTTTAGACTTTAGTCGTACGACCGATAGAGATGCACACTCCGTCTCACCCCTCGCACGGATCGCGCTTCTCCCCAGGATTCCCGCATGTCGCTTCGTAATATGAATATCGCTCCGAGGGCCTTCCTCGGTTTTGCGTTGATTGGTGCACTCATGCTGTTTCTCGGTGTATTCGCCCTCAACCAGATGAGCAAAATCCGTGCTGCCACCGAAGACATCACCTTGTCCAGCGTGCCAAGCATTCGTGCCCTTGATGAATTCACCCAACTGACCTTGCGCCTGCGAGTGCTGTCATACCGCTTGCTGACCAACCGCGAGCCGGACGTGCAGCAAAAGACCCTGGAAGCCTTCGAACTGCGTAACCAGCAGATCCGCACAGCCCAGGGCATTTACGAAAAACTGATTGAAGGCAGCGAGGAGCGCGCCACCTACAACGAGTACGTGCGCTTGCTTGGCCAGTACCATCAAATTGAAGAGCGCATGAAGAGCCTGTCACGGGCCAACCAGGTGGACGAGCTGCGCAGCCTGCTCAACACCGAGTTGCTGAGCAACTCCGAGCAGGTCAACGCCGTGTTGACGCGCCTGCTGGACCTCAATAACAAGATGGCCCTGGCCACAAATCAGGAGGCCGAAGACCAATACAACTTGGCGTTCAATCTGGTCGTGGGGCTGCTGGTGATCGCCACGGCGCTGACGATGTTGTTCGCCTGGCTGCTGACCCGCAGCATCACCCTGCCGATTTCCCAAGCGCTCGAAGCGGCGGAAGAAGTCGCCGAAGGCAACCTGACACGGCCGATCAAGGTCGACGGCAACGACGAAGCCGGACGCTTGCTGGCCGCCATGGCCAAGATGCAGGACAAGCTGCGCGACACCCTGCAACGCATCGCCGGCTCCGCCACCCAACTGGCCTCCGCCGCCGAGGAGCTGAATGCCGTCACCGACGAAAGCGCCCGTGGCCTGACCCAGCAGAACAACGAGATCGAGCAAGCCGCCACTGCCGTCAACGAGATGACCAGCGCCGTCGAAGAAGTCGCGCGCAATGCGGTGAGCACCTCCGAGGCCTCGCGCAACGCCACCACCTCAGCCGGTGACGGCCGTGACCTGGTGCAGGAAACTGTCAGCGCCATCGAGCGCATGAGCGGCGATGTACAAGCCACCGCCACCCTGATTGGCGACCTGGCCAATGAGTCGCGTGATATTGGCAAAGTGCTGGACGTGATTCGCGGCCTGGCTGACCAGACCAATCTGCTGGCCCTGAACGCGGCGATTGAAGCCGCGCGTGCCGGCGAAGCCGGGCGTGGTTTCGCGGTGGTTGCCGATGAAGTACGGGCGTTGGCCCATCGCACCCAGCAGTCCACCAGCGAGATCGAGCGGATGATCGGCAGTATCCAGGCCGGCACCGAGCACGCGGTGGATTCGATGCGCAACAGCACCGAGCGCGCTGAGTCGACGCTGAACATCGCCAAAGGTGCCGGGATGTCGCTGGACACCATCAACACGGCGATTGTCGAGATCAACGAGCGCAACCTGGTGATCGCCAGCGCGGCGGAAGAGCAGGCGCAGGTGGCGCGGGAAGTGGACCGCAACCTGGTGAACATTCGTGACCTGTCGGTGCAGTCGGCGACCGGCGCCAGCCAGACCAGTGCGGCCAGCAGTGAGCTGTCGCGCCTGGCGGTGGATTTGAATGGGATGGTCGGCCGCTTTCGCCTCTAACTGCCTGCACTGGCTTGAAATGTGGGAGGGGGCTTGCCCCCCGATAGCGGTGGGTCAGTTACAGATAAGCTGACTGACATACCGCCATCGGGGGCAAGCCCCCTCCCACATTCAGATCTGCGCCCGGCGTTAAAAGCTTTTTGACAGCACAGCAATTCAACAGGTTAGAATCCCTGGCACGCAGACTGCATGGTCAGTTTGCGTCCCGTCTTATTTGCTCATGGAGTACTGCCTTTGAATGCGACGACCATCAACAGCCTGTTCTTGATCGGCGCGTTGCTGGTGAGTGCGAGCATTCTGGTGAGTTCTCTTTCGTCGCGCCTGGGCATCCCGATCCTGGTGATCATCCTGGCCGTGGGCATGGTCGCCGGCGTCGATGGCGGCGGCATCATTTTCGATAACTACCCAACCGCCTACCTGGTGGGCAACCTCGCACTGGCCGTAATCCTGCTCGACGGCGGGTTGCGCACGCGGGTGGCGAGTTTCCGAGTGGCGCTTTGGCCAGCACTGTCCCTGGCCACGGTGGGGGTGTTGATTACCACCGGCCTCACGGGCATGGCGGCGGCCTGGTTGTTTGACCTCAATATTATTCAAGGCTTGCTGATTGGCGCGATTGTCGGCTCCACAGACGCTGCGGCGGTGTTCTCGCTGCTCGGCGGCAAGGGCCTGAACGAACGGGTCACCGCCACTCTGGAAATCGAATCCGGCAGCAACGACCCAATGGCGGTGTTCCTCACCGTCACCCTGATTGACATGCTCGCCAGCGGTCAGACTGGCCTGCACTGGAGCCTGCTGACTCATCTGGTACGCGAATTCGGTATCGGCGGCATCGTCGGCCTGGGCGGCGGTTGGCTGATGCTGCAGATGGTCAACCGTATCAATCTGGCGACCGGCCTTTATCCGATCCTGGTGATCGCTGGCGGCCTGTTCGTCTTCGCCCTGACCAACGCCTTGCACGGCAGCGGCTTCCTTGCCGTGTACCTGTGCGGCCTGGTAATCGGCAACCGCCCGGTGCGCAGTCGGCATGGCATTTTGCACATGCTCGACGGCATGGCCTGGCTCGCGCAAATCGGCATGTTCCTGGTGCTTGGCCTGCTGGTCACGCCCCATGATTTGCTGCCAATCGCTCTGCCGGCCCTGGGCCTGGCGCTGTGGATGATCCTGTTTGCGCGTCCACTGTCGGTAATCGTCGGCCTGCTGCCGTTCAAAGCGTTCCACGGTCGCGAAAAAGGCTTTATCGCCTGGGTCGGTCTGCGCGGCGCAGTCCCGATCATTCTCGCGGTATTCCCGCTGATGGCCGGACTGCCCCACGCACAGCTGTACTTCAACCTGGCGTTCTTTATCGTGCTGGTCTCGCTGCTGGTGCAGGGCACGAGCCTGCCGTGGGTGGCCAAGTTGCTGAAAGTGACCGTACCGCCGGACCCCGCTCCGATCTCTCGCGCCGCCCTGGAAGTACACGTCACCAGCGAGTGGGAGCTTTTCGTCTACCGCCTGGGCGCCGAAAAATGGTGCATCGGGGCAGCGCTGCGCGAACTGAAAATGCCTGAAGGCACGCGGATTGCTGCGCTGTTCCGGGGCCAGCAACTGCTCCATCCGTCGGGTAGTACGGTGCTGGAAGTCGACGATCTGCTCTGTGTGATCGGCCATGAACACAACCTGCCAGCCCTCGGCAAACTGTTCAGCCAGGCACCACAACGCGGCCTCGATCTGCGCTTCTTCGGCGACTTCGTGCTGGAAGGCGACGCCCAACTGGGCGCGGTTTCGGCCCTTTACGGCCTGAAGCTGGAAGGTATCGACCCGGACATGCCACTGAGCAGCTTCATCAACCAGAAAGTCGGCGGCGCCCCTATCGTCGGCGACCAGGTGGAGTGGAACAACACCATCTGGACCGTCGCGGTCATGGACGGGAACAAGATCGGCAAAGTGGGCGTCAGATTCCCCGAAGGAAGTCGCCCGGGCCCCGGACTCTTCCTCTAAACTGCGGAGCGACAGCACGCTCCCGATTCTTCACCTTGCAAGACCGGTCTCTATGCCAACCCTGCGCACTTTTCTCGCCACTGCCCTGCTGGGCCTGACCCTTTGTGTCGGCAGCGTCTACGCCGCCGAGCCGCCCAGCGCCGACGCCATTCAGCAAACCCTGGACAAGCTGCCTGATCGCAAACTGCCCGACGCCGACATGAAGGCGCTGCAGTCGATCCTGCAACAGACCCTGACCTACCTGGGCAACCAGCAGGATTATGAGCAGCGCCTCACTGACCTCAAGCGCCAGCTGGAAGACGCGCCGCGCCAGACCAGCGAAAACCAGCGCGAGCTGACCCGGCTCAAGGCCACCAAAATCATTCCGGTGGCCCAACGCTATGCCACGCTGCCCGTGCCACAGCTTGAGCAATTGCTGGTGCAACGCACCACCCAGCAAGGCGACCTGCAAAAAGACCTGGCCGAAGCCAACAGCCTGACCATCGCTGCCCAAACACGCCCCGAACGCGCGCAGACCGAAATCAGCAGCAGCCAGACGCGCATCCAGCAGATCAACGCGACCCTCAAGGCCGGTAAAGACAATGGCAAAGCCCTCAGCGGCGACCAGCGCAACCAACTGAATGCCGAACTCGCTGCGCTCAATGCCCTGATCCCCCTGCGCCGCCAGGAACTGGCCGGCAACAGCCAACTGCAAGACCTGGGCAACAGCCAGCACGACCTCGTGGTGGAAAAGACCGCGCGCCTGGAACAAGAAATCCAGGACCTGCAAACCCTGATCAACCAGAAACGCCTGGCCCAGTCCCAACAGACCGTCACCCAGCAGTCCATCGAAGCGCAAAAGGCCGGTGGCAGCAGCCTGTTGGCCACCGAAAGCGCGGCCAACCTGAAGCTGTCCGACTACCTGCTCAAAAGCACCGACCGCCTCAACGACCTGACCCAGAAGAACCTGCAGACCAAGCAGCAACTGGACACCGTGACCCAGAGCGACTCGGCCCTGGACGAGCAGATCAACGTGCTCAAGGGCAGCCTGCTGCTGTCGAAGATTCTGTATAAGCAAAAACAAGCGCTGCCACGCCTGACGGTGGACCGCGACCTGGCGGACGACATCGCCAACATTCGCCTGTACCAGTTTGAGGTCAACCAACAGCGTGAGCTGATCAGTTCCCCCAGCACCTATGTGGACAATCTGCTGGCCAACCAGCCACCGGATGACATCACCCCACAACTGCGCCGAACCCTGCTGGAGCTTGCGATTACCCGCAGCGACCTGCTGGAGCGCCTGAGTCGTGAGTTGAGCGCGCTGCTCAATGAGTCCATCACCTTGCAACTGAACCAGAAACAACTGCTCAGCACCGCCACCACCCTGCGCGCGACGCTGGATGAACAGATGTTCTGGATCCCCAGTAACAAGCCGCTGGACACCGAGTGGCTGGAAACCGTGCCGGCGCACTTGAGCAAGCAAGTCACCACCCTGCCCTGGGCGTCCAGCGTCAGTGAGCTGTACGACGGCCTGACCCAGCGCCCGCTACTGTTCCTGCCATTGCTGCTATTGATCGGCGCACTGCTGTGGCGACGCAAGGCCCTGTACCAACGCCTGAACAAGGTCCATCTGGACATCGGGCACTTCAAGCGCGACAGCCAGTGGCACACGCCGCAAGCCATCTTGATCAATATCCTGCTGGCCATGCCCGTATCGCTGGGACTGGCGCTGTGCGGCTACGCACTGCAGATCGACGCCCGTGGGCAAAACGCCAACCTGGGTTCAGCCCTGCTGCAACTGGCCCAGGCGTGGCTGGTGTTCTACACCGCCTACCGCATCCTGGCGCCGGGCGGCGTGGCGGAACTGCACTTCCGCTGGGAAAAACCCCAGGTCGAATTCCTCCAGGGTTGGGTGCGCAAACTCGGGCTGGTGGTATTGGCTCTGGTGGCCGTGGTGGCGATTGCCGAGCATCAACCGGCGGCACTGGCCGACGACGTGCTGGGCATCGCCGTGGTCCTGACCTGCTACGCCCTGATGGCCTGGCTGCTCGGGCGCCTGCTGCTGCACAGCCCGACCCACGAAAAAGCCTCGCTGTTCCGCAAGTCCGTGGGCCTGGTATTCACCGCGCTGCCGATCGCCCTGTTTATTGCCGTGTGCTTTGGCTACTACTACACCGCCCTCAAGCTCAGCGACCGACTGATCAACACCTTGTACCTGTTGATGTTTTGGCTGGTCATCGAAGCCACCTTCGTCCGCGGCCTAGGCGTTGCCGCCCGGCGCCTGGCTTATTCCCGCGCCTTGGCCAAACGCCAGGCCGCCAAGGAAGCAGGTGACGGCGAAGCGGTAATCGAAGAGCCGACCCTGGACATCGAGCAGGTCAACGAACAGTCCATGCGCCTGATTCGCCTGGCCCTGCTGGGCGGCTTTATCGCCGCGTTGTACTGGGTGTGGTCGGACCTGATCTCGGTGTTTTCGTACCTGGATAACGTCACGCTGTACGAATACACCAGCGGCACCGGTGCCAATATCAGCATGGTGCCCATCAGCATCGGCGACTTGCTCGGCGCGCTGATCATCATCGGTATCACCTTCGCCCTGGCGCGCAACCTGCCCGGTCTGCTGGAGGTGTTGGTGCTGTCAAAACTGGATCTGGCCCAGGGCAGCGCCTACGCCACCACCACGCTGCTGTCCTATGTGATTGCCGGCGTCGGCTTCGTGTCCACCCTGTCTACCCTCGGCGTGAGCTGGGACAAGCTGCAGTGGCTGGTCGCCGCGCTGTCGGTGGGCTTGGGCTTCGGCATGCAGGAGATCTTCGCCAACTTTATCTCCGGCATCATGATCCTGTTCGAACGCCCGGTGCGTATCGGCGACACCATCACCATCGGCAACCTGTCGGGCACGGTGAGCAAGATTCGCATCCGCGCCACCACCATCACCGACTTCGACCGCAAGGACATCATTGTCCCGAACAAGACGTTCATTACCGGGCAACTGATTAACTGGTCGCTGACCGACACCATCACCCGCGTCACTCTGAAACTGGGCGTGGACTACGGCTCCGATCTGGACCTGGTGAAGGAATTGCTGCTCAAGGCCGCGAGGGAAAATCCACGGGTGCTGAAGGAACCGGAACCTCACGTGTACTTCCTCAACTTCGGCGAAAGCACCCTCGACCACGAGCTGCGTATGCACGTGCGCGACCTGGGTGACCGCAACCCGGTACTCGACGAGGTCAACCGCTACATCAACCGTGAGTTCAAGAAGCAGCACATCAACATCTCGTTCCGGCAGATGGAGGTGTACCTCAAGAACATGCATGGCCAGGAGTACAAACTGGTGCCGGTCGAGGATGATCGCAAGACCATCGCCGGGCCCGCCACCGAACAGGACGCCCCCGAGCCGCCGCCCGGCAAAGTCGACGATGCGCCGGAACCGCCGCCCAGCAAACTCGACTAAAGCGTCTATCCCCAGCAGAATGCTCGGACATTCTGCTGGAGATGGCCGGTGAAAGCCCTCGACGAACTGACCTTCGACAACCGCTTCGCACGCCTGGGCGACGCGTTCTCAACCCACGTTTTGCCCGAACCCCTCGACGAGCCTCGCCTTGTCGTGGCGAGCAACGCCGCCATGGCCCTGCTCGACCTCGACCCGGCGGTGGCCGAAACGCCGGTATTCGCCGAACTGTTCAGCGGCCACAAGCTGTGGGCCGAAGCAGAACCGCGCGCGATGATCTACTCCGGGCACCAGTTCGGCGGCTATACCCCTCAGCTGGGCGACGGCCGTGGGTTGTTGCTGGGCGAGGTGTACAACGAGGCCGGCGAACATTGGGACCTGCACCTCAAGGGTGCCGGGATGACGCCTTACTCGCGGATGGGCGATGGCCGTGCGGTTTTACGCTCCTCGATTCGTGAGTTCCTCGCCAGCGAAGCACTCCACGCGTTGGGCATCCCCAGCAGCCGCGCGCTGTGTGTAATCGGCTCCAGCACGCCGGTATGGCGGGAAAAACAGGAGCGGGGTGCCATGGTGTTGCGCCTCGCGCCCAGCCATATCCGCTTTGGGCATTTCGAATACTTCTACTACACCAAGAAGCCCGAGCAGCAAGCCGAACTGGCCGAGCATGTGCTGAACCTGCACTACCCCGAGTGCCGCGAACAGCCCGAACCGTACCTGGCGATGTTCCGTGAAATCGTCGAGCGCAACGCCGAGATGATCGCCAAATGGCAGGCCTATGGCTTCTGCCATGGCGTGATGAACACCGACAACATGTCGATCCTGGGCATCACCTTCGACTTCGGGCCGTTCGCGTTTCTTGATGACTTTGACGCGCACTTCATCTGCAACCATTCGGACCATGAAGGGCGCTACTCCTTCAGCAATCAGGTGCCGATTGGACAGTGGAACCTCAGTGCGCTGGCCCAGGCGCTCACGCCGTTTATCAGCGTCGATGCCTTGAAGGAGTCCCTCGGCCTGTACCTGCCGCTGTACCAGGCGCACTACCTGGACCTGATGCGTCGCCGACTCGGGCTCACCACCGCCGAAGACGACGACCAGCAACTGGTGGAGCGCCTGCTGAAATTGATGCAGAACAGCGGTGTGGATTACACGCTGTTCTTCCGTCGCCTTGGGGATGAGTCAGCGGCGCTGGCCGCAGCGCGGTTGCGCGATGATTTTGTCGACATGGCCGGGTTCGATGCCTGGGCCGAGCAGTACAAGGAACGTGTCGCACGAGACGCAGACTCCAGCGAGGAGCAGCGCCGCGAGCGGATGCACGCCGTGAATCCGCTGTACATCCTGCGCAACTACCTCGCCCAGAACGCCATCACCGCAGCCGAGTCGGGCGACTACAGCGAAGTTCGGCGATTGCATGAGGTGCTTTCCAGGCCGTTCGAGGAGCAAGCGGGGATGGAGCAGTACGCGCAGCGGCCGCCGGATTGGGGAAAGCATTTGGAGATTAGTTGTTCGTCGTGACCACGAGAGCAATGAGCGCCCTTTCTACAATCATGTGTTTCGCTTGATAACTATCATTGCTGGCTCCAAATAGAGCCTATTGGCCATTTCCAGGAGCCCTCAATGTCCGAACCTCTCGTCATACCCTGCCCTCATTGCAACGGCCTCAACCGCATCCCCGGCGAACGCCTGGCAGATGCGCCCAAATGCGGGCGTTGCAAACAGCCCGTTTTGTTGAATAAGCCTTTTGAGCTGAAACAAGGCGACTACGCCAGCCAGATCAAAGGCGACCTGCCGCTTCTGGTGGACGTTTGGGCCGACTGGTGCGGACCGTGTAAGTCGTTCGCACCAGTGTTTGAACAGGCTGCCGGACAGTTGGAGGGCAAGTGCCGGTTGGCCAAGCTGGACAGCGAGGCCAATCAACAGTTGTCGGCGCAGTTGGGGATTCGGTCGATTCCGAGCCTGATTCTGTTCAAGAATGGTCGCGAAGTGGCGCGTCAGAGTGGAGCGTTTCCGTTGCCGCAGTTGATGAGTTGGTTGCGTAGCCAGGGGGTGTAACCGAACCTCAAGGACAATGCTGGGCAGTGTGGGAGGGGGCTTGCTCCCGATGCGGTGGGTCAGCTCCAGATGAGCTAGCTGGCATACCGCTATCGAGGGCAAGCCCCCTCCCACAGGTCAGGCGTTTTCCAGCAAGTTATGCAATTCCACGAACTGTTGGGTCAGCTTGTGCCGTGGATCGAGGTGGATCAGCGGCTTGTTCTCCTGATGGGACTCGCGCATGCGCACCGAACTGGCCAGGTACACCGGAAGCACCGGCAACCCTTCATTGATCAACTCCTCCAGCATCTGCTGCGGCAGACTCGCTCGGGCCTGGAACTGGTTGACCACGATACCTTCGACTTCGAGGCCTTCGTTGTGGTCTTCCTTCAATTCTTCGATTTCGGCCAGCAGGCCATACAGGGCCTGCCGCGAGAAGCTGTCGCAATCGAAGGGGATCAGCACACGATCAGCAGCAATCAGCGCCGAAACCGCATAAAAGTTCAGGGCTGGCGGTGTATCCAGGTAAATCCGGTCGTAATCTTCGCTCAGCTCATCCAGCAGCTTTCGCAGCTTGTTGATCTTGTGCTTGGCTTCAAGCTTGGGCTGCAAGTCCGCGAGTTCGGCCGTCGCGGTGATGACGTGAAGGTTATCGAAGGGCGTTTCGTAGATATCGACCTTGTTCTTCTTCGAAAACGGCCCGGAAGACAGGGTTTGCTTGAAAAAGTC
This sequence comes from Pseudomonas sp. RIT357, assembly GCF_000632245.1. NCBI lineage: Bacteria > Pseudomonadati > Pseudomonadota > Gammaproteobacteria > Pseudomonadales > Pseudomonadaceae > Pseudomonas > Pseudomonas sp. RIT357. The sequence continues at coordinate 169,829 of NZ_JFYX01000046.1, read as the reverse complement.
CGCGATCCCCATGGGAATGTCGTCGCCGGTCAGCCCGGTGAGGTACTGGGTTGAGTTGGCTTGTGCATCGAGGTCCACCAACAGGGTTCGATAGCCTTCGCTGGCACTGACCGCCGCCAGGTTGCAGGCGATGCTGGACTTGCCAACGCCGCCTTTCTGATTGAACACCACACGCCGCATGGAAAAACCTCCGTGTATCAATGAATGTCCGAGTGTAGAGGGCAAAAGCGCCTGTTAGCTACCTCGTTCATCCATCCATTGCCGCACTCTAGACAGGTCGTCGCACCTCACACACAAAAGAATAGGAACGGTCCGACAATCCAACTCAGCCATCGATAAAGGACAATCTGTAAATCCTTACCAACAAATTGTATTCAGCCGTGAACAAATCTTTACCAAAGTTTGCTAGAACCCCGCGGCACCGGGATAATGCGCGCCATTCGGCTATTGCTCCCTGTCCCGGTATTCGGGGCCAAAAGCCGCACATGGAAGCCCGCAGGGGCGGGATAACTTCTCAGTGATCAACTTCAACATTGCCCAATGGCGTGCCTGGGCCCCAGGGCTGGAAAGTGCGGACGAATGGCGCGCATGGTGCCAGGCGCCGGTGCTGCTGCCCGCCAGCGATGCCTCGCCCGACGTATCCTTCTTGCCCGCCATGCAGCGCCGCCGCCTGAGCCGGCTGGCGCGCATGGCCTTCAGCGTGGGCTGGCCCCTTGCAGAAGGCCTGCAAGACCTTCCGCTGGTGTTTATTTCCCGGCACGGCGAAACCCCACGCACTCTAGACATCCTCAGCGACCTGGCCAACGAGCAGCCGCTGTCCCCGACCCAGTTCAGCCTGTCTGTGCATAACGCAGTGATTGGCCTCTGGTCGATTCTGCGTAATGAAACCAGTGAAATGACCGCCCTCGCCGCCGCCGGCGATGGCTTGGAGCACGGCATGCTCGAAGCCGCCGCGCTGCTCAATGAAGGCGCCCCGGCGGTATTGCTGGTGATCACCGAAGAACAGCCGCCCGAGGCCTACGCCAGCTGGATCGTTGACGTGCCCTTCCCCTACGCCCTCGGCCTGTTGCTCACACCAGGCGACGAGTGGCAACTGGAACTCACACCCGGCACTGTCCAAGCCAATCAAACCCAGTGGCCCCACGCCCTGAACCTGCTGCGCACCCTGCTCACCGAACAGGGCGCCTGCCAACATGCCTGGAAGAACCGTGTATGGAACTGGCAACGCAAGCTCTGACTGACAAGCCACGGGACGCCTACTACTGGCGCCTGTTTGCCACCGCCGCCAGCTTCTTCCTGTTTGGTGTCGGCGGGCTGTGCCTGCGCTTGCTGGTGTTTCCGGTGCTCAGCTGCCTGCCGGGCAGTGCCGACAAGCACCAGCGCCGTGCCCGTCACACCATCAGCAAGCTGTTCTGGTTCTTTATCCGCATGATGCATCGCGCTGGCGTGCTGACCTACAGCGTCGAAGGCGCCGAGAAACTCGGCCGCCCCGGCCAGATGATCGTTGCCAACCACCCGTCGCTGATCGATGTGGTGTTTCTGATCGGCCTGATGCGCCAGACCAACTGCGTGGTCAAGCAAAGCCTGTGGCAGAACCCGTTCACCCGGGGGCCGATACGCGATGCGGGCTATATCAGCAATGACGGCAGCGCGGAGATGCTCGATGCCGCCGCCGACGCCCTGCGCGAAGGCCAGACGCTGATCATCTTTCCTGAAGGCACTCGTACCACACCCGGCGCGGCGCCCGCCTTTCATCGCGGCGCCGCCGCCATTGCGCTGCGGGGTGCGACAATCATCACCCCCGTGGTGATCAAGGTCAGCCCAACCACCTTGACCAAAGCCGAACCCTGGTATCGCATCCCGAAACGCCGCTTTCACTTCAGTTTGCGGGTGGGTGCCGATATAGAACCACAGGCGTTCGCGGCACTGGGGCCCGCGCCTCAGGCTTCACGCAAGCTCAACGATCACCTGCACCACTATTTCATTAAGGAGCTCGCCGAAGATGAGCGACCAACACCGCCTTGAGCACGACATAAAGACGCTGATCATCGAGGCCCTGGGTCTGGAAGACATCAGCGCCGACGACATCGGTAGCGACCAAACCCTGTTCGGCGAAGGCCTGGGCCTGGATTCGGTAGACGCCCTGGAATTGGGTCTGGCGATTCAAAAAAAATACGGCATCAAAATCGATGCCGACGCCAAGGACACCCGTAATCACTTCACCAACGTGGCGAGCCTTGCGGCGTTCGTTACGGCCAGACAGGCAGCTTGAGACCGGACCATGCAAACTCGTGACGATATTTTCAACACCCTGCGCGATGCCTTGGTGGAACTGTTTGAACTCCCCCCAGAGCGCGTCACCCTTGACGCCAACCTGTATCAGGACCTGGAAATCGACAGCATCGATGCCGTAGACCTGATCGACCATATCAAGCGCCAGACCGGCAAGAAGATTGCCGCCGAAGAGTTCAAGGCCGTGCGCACAGTGAACGACGTGGTAGAGGCGGTGTACCGTCTGGTCCAACCCGCCGCATGAGCCGGCTGATCGGCCTTGGCCTGTTGTTGGCGGGGCTGCTGTACCCCTTTGCGGTGTATTACGGCACTGAGCATTTTGCGCCGTGGCAATTCGGGCTGCTGCTGGGCAGCCTCTGGCTGTTGCGCGCGTTCATCGGCGCACCACGTCCCGGCAGCCGCTGGATGGCGTTGGCGATGATCGTGTTTTGCCTGTTACTGGCTTGGTTCGACAGCCCGCACTTGCTGCGCTGGTACCCGAGCCTGGTCAGTGCCTTCATGCTCGCGCTGTTTGGCCTGAGCCTGAAATACGGCCCGCCGATGGTGGAGCGCCTGGCACGCATGACCGACCCGGAGTTACCGCCCAACGCGATTGTGTATACCCGCCAGGTCACCGTGGTGTGGAGCGTGTTTTTTCTGTGTAATGGCCTGCTCGCTGCCGCCCTAACCTTATGGGCGCCACTGAGCTGGTGGACGTTGTACAACGGCCTGATCGCCTACGGATTGATGGGGCTGTTGTTTGCCGTGGAATGGCTTGTACGACAAAGGGTTCGAGGCCGCATATGAATGGGTTGAAACTTGAGCACTTGCTGCTTGAGCCGCTGCAACAGCGTTTGGTGACCACCGAACCTGCAATGAATCACGCCCAACTGTGGGAACAATCACTCGGTCTGGCCGCGGGCCTGCAAGCGCGCGGTATTCGGCGTCTGGCGGTGCACCTGGAAGATGCCGGCGTGCTGGCGATCGCCCTGCTGGGCGCCTGGCGCGCAGGGGTCAGCGTACTGCTTCCCGCCGATCTGCAGCCCCAGACCCGCCAACGCTGGGCCGATGCCGTCGACGCATGGCTGGTCGACCCCGCCGATCTCGACGCGCTGTACCAGGCGCCGTTGCCTGCTGCCGCGCTCGACCTGGACACGTGTCAACTGAGCCTGTGCACCTCCGGCTCCAGCGGCGAGCCCAAGCGTATCGACAAAACCCTGCGCCAATTAGCCAACGAGGTTCAAGCGCTGGAAGCCTTGTGGGGTGCGGACCTTAAAGACGCCTGCATCATCGGCAGCGTCGCCACCCAGCACATCTACGGGTTGCTGTTCCGGGTGCTGTGGCCGTTGTGCGCCGGTCGTACCTTTGTGCGCAAGCAACTGGCCTTTCCCGAAGACTTGCAACGCGCCAGCCGCGAACACCCTCAATTTGCCTGGGTGGCCAGCCCGGCACTGCTCAAACGCATGGGCGACAACCTCGACTGGCCCGCGCTGAGCCAGGTGTCGCGAGTGTTCTCTTCCGGCGGCGCCTTGCCCGTCGAAGCCGCCGCCAGTCTTTACGAGCGTTTGCACCAATGGCCGACGGAAATTCTCGGCAGCTCGGAAACCGGCGGCATCGCCTGGCGCCAGGGCGCGCAACCCTGGCAGCCGTTTGCCGATGTGCAACTGAGCCAGGACGCCGACGGCGCTCTGCGCATCGCCTCGCCTTACCTGCCAGCAGGGCATATTGAACAAACCGCTGACGCTGCACATATCCATGCCGATGGTCGCTTCGAGCTGCTGGGTCGCCTGGACCGCATCGTCAAGCTGGAAGAAAAACGCATCTCCCTGCCGATGCTGGAACAAGCGCTGATGGCCCACCCATGGGTCGCGGAAACGCGCCTGGGCGTGGTGCAAGAAAACCGCGCGTCACTGGGTGCCCTGGTGGTATTGAGCGCCGAAGGCCTACACGCCCTGCGCAACCAAGGCCGCCGCAGCCTCACTCAAACCCTGCGCCAGCATCTGAGCCAGCATTGCGAAGCCCTGGCCCTGCCCCGTCGCTGGCGCCTGCTGCGACAGTTGCCGTTGAACGCCCAGGGCAAACTGCCCCAGGCCGATGTGGCCGCGCTGCTGCTGGCGCCACGGCCAAAGGCGCCGGAGGTGTTGGGGCAGATCGAAGCCGATGGCGAATGGACCGTGCAACTGAGTGTGCCGCCGGACCTGGCCTACTTCAGCGGGCACTTCCCGGTCACCCCCGTGCTGCCGGGCGTGGTGCAAGTGGAATGGGCGTTCAACCTGGGCCAGCAACTGCTCGACCTGCCCGCGACCTTTGCCGGGATGGAAGTGCTCAAGTTCCAGCAACTGATACGCCCCGGCGATCGTATCGAATTGCACCTGCGCTTCGACCAGGAGCGCGGCAAGCTGTATTTCGCCTACCGCAACGGCGTCGCGGCCTGCTCCAGTGGGCGGATTCTGCTGGAGACTGTCGATGCATAACCCCTGCGCCCTGATCCCGGTCTACAACCACGAAGCCGCCGTGCCCGCCGTGATCCAAAGCCTGTTGAACAGTGGCCTGCCCTGCCTGTTGGTCGACGATGGCAGCAGCCCGGCGTGCGCGGCGGTGTTGGCGCAATTGGCGACCCTCAATAACGTGACTCTGCTGACCCTGCCACACAACCAAGGCAAGGGCGGCGCGGTCATGGCGGGTTTCCGCGAAGCTGCACGCCTTGGCTATTCCCACGCCCTGCAAGTGGACGCCGACGGTCAGCATGATTTGCGCGAAGTCGAAACGTTTGTCGATACCTCGCGCAGGCACCCCGACGCTATTATCTGCGGCTACCCCGAATACGATGAAAGCGTGCCCAAAGGCCGCTTGTACGCGCGCTACCTGACCCACGTGTGGGTGTGGATCAACACGCTGTCGCTGCAGATCCGCGACTCGATGTGCGGCTTTCGCGTCTACCCGCTGACACCGGTGCTGGCGCTGATGGACTCGGCCTACATTGGCACGCGCATGGACTTCGACTCGGACATCCTGGTGCGCCTGGCATGGCGTAATCAGCCGATGCGCTGGCTGCCGACGAAAGTGCATTACCCCACCGACGGCCTGTCGCACTTTCGCCTGTTCCACGACAACGTGCGTATCAGCGCCATGCATACGCGGCTGTTTTTCGGCATGTTGGTGCGCGCGCCGATGATCCTGTGGCGACGGTGGAAGGCATGAGCGACAACACGCAACACTGGGCCGACCGCGAAGAACGCGGCAGCTACTGGCTGATGAAATTCACCGCCTTCGCGGCCAAAGTCCTCGGCCGACGCCTGCTGAGCCCGGTGCTGTACGGCATCGTGCTGTACTTTTTCCTGTTCGGCCGAAGCGCGCGCCAGAGCGCCTGGCAATACCAGCAGCGCCTGGCCGAATGGAGCGGGCGCGATGAGTTGCGCCCCAGCCACCGCAAAGTATTCGGCCAGTTCATGGCCTTCGCCGATTCCCTGCTCGACAAACTCGACGTGTGGAACGGCAAGCTGCGCCTGGAACAAATCGAAATCAACGACCCGGCGAAACTACGCGGGCAACTGCGCGGCGAGCGCGGCCAGATGCTGGTCGGCGCACATTTGGGCAACCTGGAAGTGTGCCGCGCGCTGGCGGAAATCGGCGAAAAGGTCACCATGAACGTGCTGGTGCACACCAAGCACGCCGAACAATTCAACCGCCTGTTGGGCGAAGCCGGGGCGAGTCATCTGCGCCTGATCCAGGTCAGCGAGTTGGACCCGGCGACGATGTTGCTGCTGAGCCAGCGCCTGGACGAGGGAGAGTGGCTGGCGATTGCGGGCGACCGCGTGCCGCTGCACGGCGGGCGCACGGTGCGCGTGGATTTCCTCGGCCATGACGCCGCATTCCCCCAAGGCCCGTGGCTGCTGGCCGGCCTGCTCAAATGCCCGGTCAACCTGCTGATGTGCCTCAAGCACACTGGGCGTTATCGCCTGACTATCGAACCGTTCACACCCTTGATCGAATGGAAGCGCAGCACCCGCGAGCAGGTCATCGCTCAGTGGACCTCACGCTACGCCGCACGCCTGGGCCAGTTCTGCCTGGAAGCGCCCCAACAATGGTTCAACTTTTACCCTTTCTGGAAGACCGATGACGACGCATCTTGAGCCGGTAACCTTTGGCGAACGCCCCCTGCGCATCGAAGACGTGCTGGCCCTGGCCAACCGTCAGGCGCCCACCCAGTTGCAGGGCGACGCCGCGTATCGCCAGCGCATCGCCAAAGGCGCGCAGTTCCTCGACTCGCTGCTGGACAAGGAAGGCGTGATCTACGGCGTGACCACCGGCTACGGCGACTCGTGCGTGGTCGCAGTGCCGTTGCAACACGTAGAGGCCCTGCCCCGTCACCTGTACACCTTCCACGGTTGCGGCCTGGGTAAATTGCTCGATGCGCAAGCCACCCGTGCCGTGCTGGCCGCGCGGTTGCAGTCGTTGTGCCACGGCGTTTCAGGCGTGCGCGTGGAGTTGCTGGAGCGCCTGCACGCGTTCCTCGAACACGACGTGCTGCCGTTGATCCCGGAAGAAGGTTCGGTGGGTGCCAGCGGTGATCTGACGCCGCTGTCCTACGTCGCCGCGACCCTGTCCGGCGAGCGCGAGGTGATGTTCCGTGGCGAACGTCGCCAGGCCGCCGACGTGCACCGCGAGTTGGGTTGGGACCCGCTGGTTTTACGTCCGAAAGAAGCCCTGGCCCTGATGAACGGCACCGCCGTGATGACCGGCCTCGCCTGCCTCGCCTTCGCCCGCGCCGACTACCTGCTGCAACTCGCCACACGCATCACCGCGCTCAACGTGGTCGCGCTGCAGGGCAACCCGGAACACTTCGACGAGCGCCTGTTCGCCGCCAAGCCGCACCCTGGGCAGATGCAAGTCGCCGCCTGGCTGCGCAAGGACCTGGCGATCGACGCGCCGACCGCACCGCTGCACCGCCTGCAGGATCGCTACTCGCTGCGCTGCGCGCCCCACGTCCTCGGCGTGCTGGCGGACAGCCTGAACTGGCTGCGTTCGTTTATCGAGATTGAACTGAACAGCGCTAACGACAACCCGATCATCGACGCCGAAGAAGAACGCGTGCTGCACGGTGGGCACTTCTACGGCGGGCATATCGCCTTTGCCATGGACAGCCTCAAGACCCTGGTGGCCAACGTAGCTGACCTGCTCGATCGCCAACTCGCGTTGCTGGTTGACGTGCGTTACAACCACGGCCTGCCGAGCAACCTGTCCGGCGCGCCGGCTGACCGCGCGATGATCAACCATGGCTTCAAGGCCGTGCAGATCGGCACCAGCGCCTGGACCGCCGAAGCGCTGAAAAACACCATGCCGGCCAGCGTGTTCTCGCGCTCCACCGAGTGCCACAACCAGGACAAAGTCAGCATGGGCACCATCGCCGCCCGCGATGCAATTCGCGTGTTGGAGCTGACCGAACAGGTTGCCGCCGCCACCTTGCTCGCCGCCAACCAAGGTGTGTGGCTGCGCGCCCAGGCCGAGGATGCGCGGGCGCTGCCACCGGCGTTGGCCGCCATGCATGAGGAACTGGCCAAGGACTTCCCGCCGGTGATCGAAGACCGCGCCCTGGAAGGCGAACTGCGCCTGTGCCTGCAACGCATCGCCGAGCAACACTGGAGGCTGCATGCGTAGCCCCGGCGTACTGCACTGCGACACCGAAATCCTCGTGCCATTTTTCGACGTCGACACCATGAACGTGGTGTGGCACGGGCACTACGTGAAGTATCTGGAAGTGGCGCGCTGCGCGCTGCTGGACAAGATCGGCCACAACTACACAGCGATGCTCGAAGCCGGCTATGCCTGGCCGGTCATCGACATGCAACTGCGCTACGTGCGCGGGGCAGTGTTCGGCCAGACGATCAACGTGCGCGCCAGCCTGGTGGAATGGGAGAACCGCTTGAAGGTCAATTACCTGATTACGGACCTGGCCAGCGGCGAGCGTTTGACCCGCGCCACTACCGTGCAAGTGGCGGTGGAGATGGCCAGCCGCGAGATGCAGTTGGCCTCACCCAAAGTGTTCACAGATGCGGTCGAGAGGGCCCTGGCATGAGAGCGATCATCCTGCTTGTGGGCCTACTGCTGAGCGTCAGCGCCCACGCCTTCGACCTGCAACAACTCAGCGATCAGTTGGCAAAACCTTCCGTGATCCACGGCAGCTTCACCCAGGAAAAACACCTGCGCGCCCTGCCACAGCCCTTGGTCAGCAAGGGTACTTTCGTCCTCGCCAAAGACCACGGCCTGCTATGGCTGCTCAAAACCCCATTGCAACAGGACTACCGCATCAGCGCCCAAGGCATCGCCCGGCGTGAAGCCAATGGCTGGCAGACACTGCCAAACAAGAGCGCCGGTGCCGAGCAGAATCGGTTGTTCCTCGCCGTACTCCAGGGCGACAGCAGCGGCTTGCAGCGGGATTTCGAGCTGCAACTGCAAGGCGAGGCTACGCAATGGAAGCTGACGCTGATCCCTCGGTCGCTGCTGCTGAAACAAGTGTTCACCCAGATCAATATCGACGGCGGCGCGCTGGTGCAAAAAATCGAACTGCTGGAAACCCAAGGTGACAGCACCGTACTGCGCATGCAGGACAGCACCGCCGAACAACCGTTGAGCGACGCGGAGCAACACGACTTTGCCCAGTGAGCGCCTGTTGCCGCGCCTGTTCCTGATCCTGCTGGTGGCGGTGCTGGCCCTGGCCGGCTGGCAGTGGCGCCACGGTGCGCCGCTGTCGGCCAACCTGATGGAACTGGTGCCGGGCAGCACGCCGAACGCCTTGGAACTGCAAGCCGAACAGCGCATGCAGGAACCGTTGAACCGCGAGATGCTGGTACTGGTGGGGCATGCCGACCGCCAGCAAGCGGTGGCTGTGGCACAACAGTTGGGCGAGCGCTGGCAGGCCAGCGGTCTGTTTGAAAAGGTGCAGTGGAACCTGCAAGCCGACTTGCCGGCACTGCGCGAGCAATTGCTGCGCGGCCGTTTGGCGATGCTCTCGACCAAGGACCGCGAGCAACTGATTGAACACCCCGACGCCTTTATCCAGCAGCGCGTGCAGGCGCTGTTCGACCCGTTCACCGGCTTCAGCCTGGTGCCGAGCCAGGATGACTGGCTGGGCCTGACCGGACGCATCCAGAACAGCCAGCCGCAACGTGGCTCGGTGCAGTTGGATATCGGCAGCGGCGCGTTGATCGCCGATGCCGACGGCAAAAGTTGGGTGTTGCTGCGCGCGCGCACCACCGGCAATGCCTTTGATATGAAACTGCCGCTGCAAGTAGCGGACTTGCTCCAGGCCAGCCGTGAACAGGCCGGCCAGCAAGGCGCGCAACTGCTGGCGGCCAGTGGTTTGTTATACGCCGCCAATGGTCAGCAGCAGGCCACACGGGAAATCACCTGGGTCGGTGGCGGCGCGACCGTGGGCATCCTGCTGTTGCTGTTGCTGGCGTTCCGCCGATGGCGGGTATTGCTGGCTTTCGTGCCGGTACTGGTGGGCATGCTGTTTGGCGCCGTGGCGTGTGTGGCGCTGTTTGGCCATATGCATGTGATGACCTTGGTGCTTGGCTCCAGCTTGATTGGCGTCGCGGTGGATTACCCGCTGCACTACCTGTCAAAAAGCTGGAGCCTCAAGCCCTGGCGCAGTTGGCCGGCGTTGCGCCTGACCCTGCCAGGGTTGAGCCTGAGCCTGGCCACCAGTTGCATCGGTTACTTGGCGCTGGCCTGGACGCCGTTCCCGGCGCTGACCCAGATCGCGGTGTTCTCCGCGGCGGGCCTGGTCGGTGCGTATCTGTCGGCCGTGTGCCTGTTGCCGGCATTGCTCAAGGGCGTCGAACTGCGTCCGGCGCAATGGCCGTTGCGTATCGCCGAATGCCTGTGGCAGATTCGCGCCGCGTTGCTCACGCGCGTGCCGAGCCCGGTGCTACTGGCGCTGGTGTTGCTGTTTTGCGCCGGTGGCCTGTGGCAGCTCAATAGCAAAAACGATATCCGCCAGTGGATCGGCGCGCCGCCGCAGCTGCTGCAAGAAGCCCAGGCCGTGGCGCGCATCACAGGTTTCCAACCCACCAGCCAGTTCTTCCTGGTGCGCGCCGAGAATCAACAGCAATTGCTGGAGCGCCTAGCCGCGTTGGGCCAGCGCCTGGATCAATTGGTGAATATGGACAAGCTCCAGGGTTACCTGGCGCTCAATCAACTGGTCAACCTGCCCGCCGAGCAGCAACAACTGCGCGAAGCACTGAACACACTGCCACAGCATTGGCAGCCGCTGCTGGACCTCGGCGTGCCGGCCAGCGCCCTGCAAGCTGAAGTTGCGCAGTTGCAAGCGCTGCCCACCGAAGACATCGACGCGGCACTGGCGGGCCCGATGGCCGAACCCTGGCGCACACTGTGGCTCGGCCCGGTGGACGGCGGTGTTGCAGCGATGGTCAGCCTGCAAGGTCTGAACAACCCAGCGCTGTTGCGGGTGCAGGCTGTGGACTTGCCGGGCGTGCAGTTGGTGGATCGCCTCGGTGATCTGAACCGCGTCTTCGCCGCCACCCAGATTAGCGCCGCGGAACTGAAATTGATGTCGTGCGTGCTGATCGTGTTGCTGCTGATCCTGCCGTTTGGTTTCGGCGGCGCCCTGCGCATCGTTGCACTGCCATTACTCGCCGCACTGTGCAGCCTGGCCAGCCTCGGTTGGCTGGGCCAGCCACTGACATTGTTCAGCCTGTTCGGCTTGCTGCTGGTGACGGCGATCAGCGTCGACTACGCGATCCTGATGCGCGAGCAGATCGGCGGTGCTGCCGTGAGCCTGCTGGGTACACTGCTTGCGGCGCTGACAACGTGGTTGTCGTTCGGCCTGCTGGCGGTGTCCAGCACGCCCGCCGTGAGTAATTTCGGCTTATCGGTCAGCCTGGGCCTGGCATTCAGCTTTATGCTGGCGCCCTGGGCTGGCCATCAGAAACACGCCTTATGAATCGGATTATCGCCATAGCGGCAAGGAGCCCTCGTGCCCACAGTTGAAATGGAACGTCGCCAGGTTGTCGTGATTGGTGCCGGCCCGTCCGGCGCCATCGCCGCCGCGCTGCTCAAGCGCAAAGGGCATGATGTATTGATCATCGAGCGCCAGCATTTTCCACGGTTCTCGATCGGCGAAAGCCTGCTGTCCCACTGCATCGACTTTATCGAAGAAGCTGGCATGCTCGACGCCGTGCAGGCCGCAGGCTTCCAGGTAAAAACCGGGGCAGCGTTCGCCTGGGGCGAGCGTTACAGCGCCTTTGACTTCAGCGACACTTTCAGCAACGGCAAGCCGACCACTTTCCAGGTGCAGCGAGGCGAGTTCGACAAGTTGCTGGCCGACCAGGCGGCATTGCAGGGCGTGGAGATCCGCTACGGTGAAACCATCGTCGGCGTGGATTTCGCGGGCGATAGCCGCTACCTGCATGTGCGCCGCGAAAACGGCAGCGAGTACCACATCAAAGCCAAGTTCGTGCTCGATGCCAGCGGCTATGGCCGCGTGCTGCCGCGCCTGCTGGATCTGGAAGCACCGTCGAATTTCCCGGTACGCCAGGCGGTGTTCACTCATGTTGAAGACCGCATCGAACACCCAGGTTTCGACCGTACCAAGATCCTGGTAACCACTCACCCGACCAAACGCGACATCTGGTTCTGGACCATTCCGTTCAGTAATGGCCGGTGCTCGGTGGGCGTGGTCGCGGCCAAGGAGCATTTCGACGGCCGCGACGCTGACCTGGACGCCTGCCTGCGCGGCTTTATCGACGAAACTCCAAGCCTGTCCGGCGTGCTGAACAACGCGGTGTGGGACACGCCAGCGCGCACCATCGGCGGCTACTCGGCCAACGTCAAAACCCTGCACGGCCCGGGCTTTGCCCTGCTGGGCAATGCGGCGGAATTCCTCGACCCAGTGTTCTCCTCTGGTGTGACCATCGCCATGCGCTCAGCGAGCATGGCGGCCGCCCTGCTGGACCGTCAGCTCAAAGGCGAAACCGTGGACTGGCAAACCGAATTTGCCGCACCGTTGAAGCGCGGCGTCGACACCTTTCGCTGCTACGTCGAAGGCTGGTACGCAGGGACATTCCAGGATGTGATTTTCCACCCTGAAAGCTCGCCGGAGATTCGCCGCATGATCAGCGCGATTCTCGCAGGCTACGCGTGGGACGAGCGTAATCCGTTTGTCAGCGAGCCCAAGCGGCGGTTGCGGATGTTGTCGGAGATTTGCGCGAGTGAACCGACATGACATCTCAATACCTGAGTAAAAACTACGTCGAAGAAACCAAATTCGGTTTGTGGTTCCTGCGCAGCCACACCTGGCAGCACCATGTGCTGCGCGTGGCGATCAACGACCTGCGCAGCCTGTTCACCGACCCACTGCCCGAAGCGCCGGTATTGCTCGACGCCGGCTGCGGCCAGGGCAAATCCTTCCAGTATTTGCAGCAGGTGTTCGCCCCCGAGCGCCTGATCGGGCTGGACGCAGACCCTCATAGCCTGGAATTGAGCAAGGCTGAAGCCACGCGCCAGGGCCTGGCCATCGAGCTGATCGGCAGCGACTGCGCCACCCTCGATGTGCCGGACGAGAGCGTCGATATCCTGTTCTGCCACCAGACCTTCCATCATCTGGTCGAACAGCATCGCGCACTCAAAGAGTTTTACCGAGTGCTCAAGCCGGGAGGCTATTTGCTGTTTGCCGAATCCACCGAAGCCTATATCGACACTTGGGTGATCCGCTGGCTGTTCCGCCACCCCATGCATGTGCAGAAAAGCGCCGAAGAATACCTGGAGATGCTCCGCGAGCAGGGCTTTGAATTCGGCCCACAGAACGTTTCCTACCCGTACCTGTGGTGGAGCCGTTCCAGCGACTTCGGCCTGCTGGAGCGCTGGGGCCTGCGCAACCCGCCGCCGGTGGGCCAGCGCGAAGAAACCCTGGTCAACTGTGTAGCGCGCAAGCCTCTGGCGAGCTGCGCACCATGATGCGCAGCCTGTTGATCGGTTGCCTGCTATTGCTGAGCGCCTGCGCCAGCCAGCCGCCGTTGCCGGAAAAAACGCCCGCGCTGGCGTTGCCGATGCAACTGCATGTGCAGCGCCATGCAGATGGACAGAGCCAGGACTGGTTCCTGGTGGTCCAGCGCGAAGGCAGCGCAATCCGCTGGTCGATGATGGACCCGCTGGGCATCCCGCTGGCCCGGCAAAAACTGATCGATGGCGCCTGGCAGGCCGACGGCTTGCTGCCGCCCAATCCCCAGGCGCGGGAGCTGTTCGCCGCCCTGCTGTTTGCCCTGGCCTCAGCCGATGACGTGCGCGCGCTTTACCCCAGCGCCCAGGCAAGGGGCCTCACACGTACCCTGCCGGGGCATTGGCAAATCGTCTACCAATCCTCAGAAGTCTTCAGTGTGACCATGACCGGCCAACCCTTGAGCTACCGCATTACACCGCTCGGTGCCGCCCAATGACCGCCTACCTCAACGCCCTCGGCGTGATTTGCGCCCTTGGTCGCGGTCAGGAGCACGTCAGCCGCAGCCTGTTTGCCGGTGACTGTTCAGGCATGCGCGCCGAAAGCGGTTGGGTGCCGGAGCGCGTGTTGCCGGTCGGCAGTGTGCACGGCGAGCTGGCAACCATCCCGGTGGAACTCGGCCAGCAGAGCAGCCGCAATAACCAACTGTTGCTGGAAGCGGCGTTGCAGATCGAGAACGAGATTCGTCAGGCGATCCACACCTACGGCGCCTCGCGCGTTGGCGTCGTGCTGGGCACCAGCACCTCGGGCATCGACGAAGCCAGCCGCGGCATCGCCCTGTACCTGCGCGACAAGCACTTCCCCTGCGACTACGACTACCAGCAACAGGAACTCAGCGCCCCGGCGAACTTCCTCGCCGACTGGCTGCAACTGAGCGGCCCTGCCTACGTGATTTCTACCGCGTGCACTTCCAGCGCCCGCGCCCTGATGAGCGCCCAGCGCTTGCTTGATCTGGGAGTGTGCGATGCGGTGATCTGCGGCGGCGTGGACAGCTTGTGCAAGCTGACCCTCAATGGTTTCAGCGCGCTGGAGGCAGTCTCGAATGAGCGTTGCAACCCTTTCTCGGCGAACCGCAACGGCATCAATATCGGCGAAGCGGCCGTGCTGTTTTTGATGAGTAAAGCGCCGGCACCGATTGCCTTGCTGGGCAGCGGCGCCAGCTGCGACGCACACCATATCTCCGCGCCCGAACCTACCGGCAAAGGCGCGTTGCAGGCGATGCGCAAGGCCCTGGCCAGCGCAAAACTGGCGCCGGAGCAGATCGGCTACCTGAACCTGCATGGCACCGCCACCCAGCACAACGACGCCATGGAAAGCCTCGCCGTCGCCAGCCTGTTCCCCGAAGGCGTAGCCTGCTCATCCACCAAACCCATGAGCGGCCACACCCTCGGCGCCGCCGGTGCGCTGGAAGCGGCCTTCTGCTGGCTGAGCCTGACTCACGGCCGCGTCCCACCCCACGTATGGGACGGCCAGGCCGACCCCGCGTTGCCCGCCTTGCAATGGGCACGCAACGACGAAACCTTGGGAAAAACCTGCCTGATGAGCAACTCGTTTGCCTTCGGCGGTAATAACGTCAGCCTGATTATCGGAGAGGCCCCATGACCAACTGGCCACTCGCCGAGCTGCTGCCCCACGCGGGCGACATGATCCTGATCGAACACGTGCTGTCGTTCGACGAAGAGCAGATTCACACCCGTCTCACCGTCAAGCCTGGCGGCCTGTTCAACCGCCCTGACGGCAGCTTGCCGGCCTGGGTCGGCATCGAGTTGATGGCGCAGAGCGTCGCCGCCTACGCCGGTTGCCGCGCACGCCAAAGGGGCGAGGCGGTGGAACTGGGCTTCCTGCTCGGCACACGTAAGTTCGAATGCAACGTGGAACACTTCCCGGTGGGCGCCGAGCTGAACATCCACGGCCTGCGCTCCCTGGAAGACGACAACGGCATGGGTGTGTTCGAATGCCACCTGACCGGCGACGGTATCCAGGCCAGCGCCCGCTTGAACGTATTTCGACCGCCCCAGGCGGCCAATTATTTAGAAGAATCGAAGGACGAAACGCCATGACTGAATCCGTACTGGTCACCGGCTCCAGCCGTGGCATCGGCCGCGCCATTGCCCTGCGCCTGGCCCAGGCCGGCCATGACATCGTGCTGCATTGCCGCAGCGGCCGTGCCGAAGCCGATGCAGTACAAGTCGAAATCGAAGCCCTTGGCCGCAAGGCACGGGTGCTGCAATTCGATGTGGCGGATCGTGCGACCTGCAAGGAAATCCTTGAGGCCGACGTCGAGCAACATGGCGCCTACTACGGCGTGGTGCTCAATGCCGGGCTGACCCGCGACGGAGCGTTCCCGGCCTTGTCGGAAGACGATTGGGACGTGGTGATGCGCACCAACCTGGATGGTTTCTACAACGTGCTGCACCCGGTGATGATGCCAATGATTCGCCGTCGCGCAGCCGGGCGTATCGTGTGCATTACCTCAGTGTCGGGGCTGATCGGCAATCGCGGCCAGGTCAATTACAGCGCCTCGAAAGCCGGCTTGATCGGCGCGGCAAAAGCCCTGGCCATCGAGCTGGGCAAGCGCAAGATCACTGTCAACTGCGTAGCCCCCGGCTTGATCGACACCGCGATGCTGGATGAAAACGTACCGGTGGAAGAGCTGATGAAAATGATCCCGGCACAGCGCATGGGCACTCCCGAAGAAGTCGCCGGCGCGGTGAATTTCCTGATGTCGGCCGAAGCCGCCTATATCACCCGCCAGGTGTTGGCCGTCAATGGAGGCTTGTGCTGATGAAACGTGTAGTCGTCACCGGCATGGCCGGCATGACCTCCCTGGGCGGAGATTGGGCGACCATCTCCGCCAACTTTCGCGCCAACCGCAGCGGCATTCGGCGCATGGACGAGTGGGACCGTTTTACCGAACTGAACACGCGCCTGGCCGGCCCTATCGACGATTTCGTCGTGCCGGCCCACTGGACCCGCAAGCAGCTGCGCAGCATGGGCCGTGTCTCGCGCCTGGCGGTATGGGCGGCGGAGCAGGCATTGCAGGACGCCGGGTTGCTCGGTGATGAGTCGATCAAGGATGGGCGCATGGGTGTGGCGTGTGGTTCGTCCACAGGCAGCACCGATGAGATCAAGGCGTTCGGCAATATGCTGCTCAATTCTGTGGCCGAGGGGCTGAACGCCAACTCCTATGTACGGATGATGCCGCACACCACGGCGGCGAATATCAGCATCTTTTTTGGCCTGACCGGGCGGCTGATCCCAACGTCCAGCGCCTGCACCAGCGGCAGCCAGGGCATCGGTTATGCCTATGAGGCGATCAAGTTCGGCCGCCTGCCCTTGATGCTCGCCGGCGGCGCCGAGGAGCTGTGCCCCACCGAAGCCATGGTGTTCGACGCGCTCTACGCCACCAGCCTGAAAAACGACGCCCCGCAAACCAGCCCACGCCCCTACGACAGCGGCCGCGACGGCCTGGTGATCGGCGAAGGCGGCGGCATGCTGGTACTTGAGGAGCTGGAACACGCCCTGGCGCGGGGTGCACATATTCACGCGGAACTGGTCGGCTTCGGCAGCAACGCTGACGGCCAGCACACCACCCGCCCGGAACAGAAAACCATGCGCCGCGCCATGGAGCTGGCCCTGGAAGACGCTGGGCTCACACCAGACGCGATTGGCTACGTGAACGGACACGGCACCGCCACCGATCAAGGCGACATCGCCGAGACCCTGGCCACCAGCAGCCTGTTCGGCAAGCGCATGCCCATCAGCTCGCAAAAAAGCTTCCTCGGCCACACCCTCGGGGCGTGCGGGGCGCTGGAGTCGTGGTTCAGCATCGAGATGATGAACCGCAACCAATACGTGCACACCTTCAATCTGGACTCCGTCGACCCGCAGTGCGGGAAGCTGGACTACCTGCAAGGTGAATTCCGCGAGATGCACCACGACTACGTGATGAACAACAATTTTGCGTTTGGTGGCGTGAATACGTCGCTGATCTTCCGCCGCTGGTCCTGACTTTTTAAACGATTGGAGAATACGGAATGTCTTCCTTGCTACGCGTCACCCTGATCACCCTGGCGCTGTTGACCACTGCCGGCTGCACCAGCAAACCGGTCCTCAACACCCAGCACGACCTGCCGGCGAACGCCCAGGTCAGCGAAGAAAAAATGAAGACGGTTATCGTCAACGCCCTGCAAAAACGCGAGTGGAACGTGCAACGCCTGAGCCCGCAACTGGTGCAGGCCGAGATCACCGTGCGTAACCAGTACTACGCCGCCATCGACATTCGTTACACCCGCAACAGTTACGCCATCACCTACCGCGACAGCCGCGAGCTGGGCTACAAGGACGGCAAGATTCATCGCAACTACAACCGCTGGGTGAACAACTTGGACAGCGACATCATGGCGGGCTTGCGCAGCAATGGTGTGAGTAGTGAGGCAGGGTCGGCGGCGCAGTTGTTTGAGCAAACCGGGACCACCAAGTAAAACCGAGACTCCGTGGGGAGCGGGCGGTGCGAGGCAGCCCAATAAAGACGCGGGTATTTTTCTGTTAGAACTCAACGTCTGATTTTGGGGCTGCTGCGCGGCCCAGCGCGGTACAAGCCCGCTCACCACGAGTCTCTCGTTTTCTCAGGTTATGTTTTAGATACCTATCGGGAGCGAGCCTCCTCCCGCACTTGAACCGAGCACGCCCGGCAACGCTTGGCCGTCAAGGGAACAAGCTCCCTCACCACATTTTCGATGAAGCATTGCAACTCAGTGGGTGGCCTTAAGCGTCAACAACTCCACAAACGCCTTCGCCATCGGCGTCTGCGCGCCCTTGCGCTGTACCAGCCATACCGAGGTCACCGCCTCCGGGTCCAGTAAGGTGCGATACACCACCCCATCAATGCGGATGCGCTGGTAAGACGCCGGCAGCACCGACACGCCCAACCCCGCCGCCACCAGGCCGATGATGGTCATCGCCTCGCCCGCTTCCTGGGCGAAGTGCGGGCTGAAGCCAGCGTCGCGGCACAGGCTGAGCAGTTGGGCATACAGGCCGCTCCCATAGCTGCGTGGAAAAAACACAAACGGCTCGTCAGCTAACTTGGCCAGGTGCAAGCCACGCTCACTGCCTTCCACCAACGGGTGACCGGCACTCAAGACAGCAACCAGGGGTTCGCGCATCAGCTCGATCACATTCAACGAATCCGGCAATGGCAAGGGACGCATCAACCCCACCTGAATCGACTCATCCACCAGCGACTCGGCGACTTCGGTGCTGCTCATTTCCTGCAGGTTCAAGTGCACCGCCGGGAAGGCCTGGCGAAACGCGAAGATCGCCTGGGGAATGCTCGCGTTGAAGGGCGCTGACGAGGTGAAGCCTATCTTCAACTCCCCCAGCTCACCCAACTGCGCCCGCCGCGCGACGTCCGCCGCCTTGTCCACCTGGGCCAGCACCAACCGCGCTTCGTGCAGGAACAAGCGCCCCGCCTCGCTCAGCTCAACCCGACGATTGGTACGCTCAAATAACCGCGCGCCCACCTCCTGCTCCAGCGCCTGGATCTGCTGGCTCAGGGGCGGTTGCGAGATGCCCAGCACCTGCGCGGCCCGGCCAAAGTGCAGCTCTTCGGCAACAGCGATGAAGTACCGCAGATGACGCAATTCCATGCAAACCCCATTAGGTCGTTAAAGCTATCAAACAGGTCGAACAATATATTGGAAAGAATCATTAGCCAGCTATATTCTTTTTTGCATTGCCAGCCCTGACAGGCTTTTGCTCCCCGAGGCCCCCGTGAAATCTGCTGTCGCTCCACTCGCTCAAGACGTCCCGCCCACCGCCCTCGATGAGGTAGTGGCTCAGCTCAATGACGCGTTCATCGAGAAAGGCACGCCGATGTTCATGCGCACGGTGCTGGCGCTGTTCTCAGGCGGTTTTGCTACGTTTGCCCTGCTGTATTGCGTGCAACCGATGATGCCGGCACTGTCCCACGAGTTTTCCATCAATGCCGCGCAAAGCAGCCTGATTCTCTCGGTGTCCACGGCGATGCTTGCGCTGGGTTTGCTGATCACCGGACCGATTTCCGACACCCTGGGGCGTAAGCCGGTGATGGTCGCCGCGCTGTTCTGCGCGGCGCTGGCCACGATTGCCAGCGGCCTGATGCCGTCCTGGGAAGGGATCCTGCTGATGCGTGCGCTGGTGGGCCTGTCACTCAGCGGCGTGGCCGCCGTCGCAATGACCTACCTGAGCGAAGAGATCCACCCCCAGCACATCGGCCTGGCCATGGGCCTGTACATCGGTGGCAATGCCATTGGCGGCATGAGCGGACGCCTGATCATCGGCGTGTTGATCGACTTCGTCAGCTGGCACACCGCAATGCTGATCATCGGCGCCCTGGCGCTGATCGCGGCCACGGTGTTCTGGAAAATCCTCCCGGAATCGCGCAACTTCCGCGCCAGCAGCCTCAAGCCACGCAGCCTGATGGACGGCTTTGTCATGCACTTCAAGGACGCGGGCCTGCCGTGGCTGTTTCTTGAAGCCTTCCTGCTGATGGGCGCGTTCGTGACGATGTTCAACTACATCGGCTATCGCCTGCTGGCCGACCCGTACGACCTGAGCCAGGCCGTGGTCGGCCTGCTGTCGTTGGTCTACCTCTCGGGCATCTACAGCTCGGCGAAAATCGGCTCCCTCGCCGACCGCCTCGGCCGCCGCCGTGTGCTGTGGGCCACCATCGTACTGATGCTCGCCGGCATGCTGCTGACCCTGTTCTCCCCGTTGTGGCTGGTGGTGCCGGGCATGCTGATCTTCACCTTCGGCTTCTTCGGCGCCCACTCGGTGGCCAGCAGCTGGATCGGTCGCCGAGCAGTCAAGGCCAAGGGGCAGGCGTCGTCGTTGTACCTGTTCTGCTACTACGCTGGCTCAAGCGTCGCCGGCACCACGGGTGGATTCTTCTGGCACCTCGCCGGATGGAACGGCATTGGTGCATTCATCGTGGCGCTGTTGATCGGCGCGTTGCTGGTCGCGTTGAAGTTGGCGAAGTTGCCGCCGCTGGCCTCGGCCTGAAAAGCCGAGGGTGTAACGATGCCCTACAGCTCAAGCCGTGCTTGCAGTCGATCATCGCGCTTCTCCAGCGTGAGCATCGAGAAGCCTCCCGTCTCCCGCTCAAGTGCCGCCAACCAGTTGAGCACGGCCGTGGCCTCGCCACTGAGGGTCAAACGCAGTCGTTCGTTTTCTACGTCGACCTGCTCAACCTTGAGCCCCGCAGCTTCGGCGCTGTCGTTGATGACGGATACCGAGGGCTGAACCGCCGCCCGCCCGGAACGCTGCGGCTGCGCCCGTTGCACCTGCTGCGCCAGCCACTGTTGTTGCTGGTAATACCGCTCGGCGCTGGCCAAGCGCTGGCGGCTGGGTTGCCATAGCGCCTGGAACAGCAGCACACCGATTAAAAAAACCGCCAACCCTTTCAGTAAAAAGCGATCACGAGGCGACAGCGCCTTCCAGGCGTGCAGAGGCCTCATGGCGCATCTTCCAGCATCAACACGGCGTGGACGCGATTACCTTCCTTGCTGGCGTTACCCACACGCGCAGGCATGCCGCTCTGCCGCCCCTGGGCTTGCAGTTGCTCAAGCGCGCTAAAGCCGTGGGCCACCAACTGGATCTTCCAGCCTTCGCCGCGCCGAAATTCCATGTGATGTACGTCCACGTCGCCCCCGCCGATCACCTGCTCGGTGAGGCTGACCAGGCGCACCAACGGCGTCTGCGGTGTGTGCGGGGCCTGTCCCTGTACGGCCTTGAGCTGCGCAGCGAGATCAACGATCCGCGTCTGCTGCGGGTAGAGCGCCTGGAATCGCTCCACACTCTGCCCATGGAGACTGCGGGCGTGACCCTCGAAATACTGAATACGCGCCTGCATGAATCCCCAATCGATGACGAACACCACGGCAGCCGCCAGGGCAGCAGTTGACCAAGGCCAGGCTTGGCGGACGCGGCCGAATTCACCTTGCAGCAAATTGATCGGCTGGCCCTGGCCACCCCACAACGCGCGCTCGATATACGCCTGGCTCTGCCCTTCGTCCAGCCACTGCAACGGTTCATCCAACAACGGTTCCAACGCCTTGAGCGCCTCAACGGACATCGCCAGCCGCACCGGCCCGCCCACGACTCGGCGGCCATACCAGTCCACTGCAACACGGCCATCACCCGGGAGCAGATCGGCGTCGACGTGCACCCTGTCGACCTGGATACCGAGCGTCGTCAGCTCATGCAGCAGTGCCTTGAAACGCGCCTTGTGGGTCACCAGCACCGGGAAGCGATCGGCTGCGTCACGCGGCCCCACACTGACATGCACGGCATCCAGCTCGTCGCCCAACTGGTCTTCGATAGCAAAGGCAACCGCCTGGGCCTTGGGCCGACGCGTGGACGGCCAAGCCTCGCTTCGCAACGCACTGCACATTTCCATGGGCAACAACAACTGAATCGCCAGCCCCTGCACCTCACGCGCGGCCTCGGCCAGGCACATGGGGCGACAGTCATCCGCGGCCCGCCAGACACAGCACGGCCATTCGCCGATGGGCACCGCAAGGCCTTCGGCGCTTAAATGAAGCCAGGTTTTCATGATGAGTTCTCGCTCGGTATCGGCGTAGGGAAGCGGCGTTGCACGACGCGCCAACGTCCGGTTTTGCGCTCACGCTCAACCTCGCTGGCCAGACGTAAGCGACTGGTTCCCAGGCGGACGTCAACGTTGATAAGAAACCAGCGGCTGCTGATGCCAAGCCCGTGGCCGGTCACGCCCAACCCAGCGATCAATGGGTCGTGGGTGAATGCCTGGACACTCTCGTAGCCCGTGGCCGGCCGCTGCTTGGCCAAGACTTCAGCGGTCGACGGCGAGACACCTTCAAGGGTCGCCAGCACCTGAGGCCGGGCAGTGTTGATGTTCAAGCTGGCGTCCTTGGGCAACAGGGCAACCCAGGGTTCCAGTTTTGCCAGGGTCGCGCCGTCGATACCTGGCAGCAACCGCAACTGGCTAAGTTCACGTTGCGTCGCCACCGGGCCAGCGGCGCGCACGTCCAGTGACGGAAGACCCAGCGCGGTGAGCAAACGTAGCCAGCGCTGCTCAATGACCGAATCCACTTGCCCCTCGCCGAGCAGTGCGTTGACGTTAAGGCGTGCCGAAAGGTCTTCGATCTCAAGCATGACGTGCGCGCCTTGCGTCTCAAAGGGCCAGCTCACACGTGCCCACGCCTGGCCCAGGTGCACCCGTGAGAGCTCGTCGTCGCTGGTCGCCGCCAGTGTCACCATGGCCCACGCCTCTGCCGACAGCGCCAATTGGCGCAGCTGCACCTGATGAATCTGGCGCGCACTGCTCTGCACCAGTAACTGATGGCTGCGCAGCATCCCCGCCGTCAGTAACAACGCCAGGCTCATCACCAACAACACGCTGAGGAGCGCGACGCCCCGCTGGCGTTGTCTCATGGGGCGCCTTGGGGCAGAGGCAGCACGCGGCGCACCTGCTCAAAGCGCCCGACCGACAGCACCATCTCCAGTGCTTGCGGGGGCGTCTGGGCCGCGCCTTTGCCCACCGGCCACACACGGTGCCATCCGGTATCACGGTCAAACAATCGCCAGCTCAACACGCGCACGTCATCGAGCAGTTTCTGGCGTTCGACCGTCGACGACTCCACGCTGCGGCTTTCACGCCACAACACCTGATTGTCCAGGCGGTAGAGCACGTGTTGACGCTCACTGCGAGGTAGATCCTGTGGGTTACGCCAGTTACTGCGCAGCAGTTGCAGGGTCGTGGGGCCGAGGACAATCACCGAGGAAGCCAACTGCAGGGCATCCCGCTCAATCACACCAACGGCCCGTTGCAAACGGCGAAGGTCTTGTTCGTGGCTGGCGGTGCCCTGTTGCGCGCGCACCACGGTGTCAAACAGGCGCCCGCTGGCAAGCCCAAGCAAGCCGAAGACGGCCAGCGCAATCACAAGTTCCAGCAGCGTGAAGCCTGCCTGCTTATTCATGCACGGCGGGTATCCAACCCTGCGTGCGGTAAACCGCCTGATCACTGCCAGCAGGACTCACGCTGATATCGACCTTGAGCAGGCGCGGATCAGTGGCCGGTGTGATCGTCTGGTCGATCACCCAGTCACGCCCGTCAAAACGTCGTAGCAGTTGCTGTCGCCCAGAGGTCGGCGCCTGCAGGCGCAGCTCGCTCAATTGGTTATCGGCCACCCAGGCGCACTGCACCTGCTCTTGCAGTCGCGCATTCTGGCGCAATGAGTAGTGGCTGGCGGTGATCACCGCGCCTGCGAGCGTGGCGAAAATCACCAACGCGATCATGACTTCCAGCAACGTGAAACCACGGGTACTGGCCTGGCGGTTTCGGCGTCGCCGGTGCTTAGCTTTCAATAGACGGCTCTCCGATTCCATCACTGACAACGCTGGCCCACACCTGCTCTTCGGAGGCGAAAGACCAGACAAAAGCGCTCACCTCATCACTGCTGAGCATCAGTAATTGCGGCGTGACGCTTTCAAGGCTCAAGCGCCGGCCCTCCTGCTCAAGGTGAAATTGCACACCTTCGGCCAACCGCCGCACTTCACCCGCTGGATGCCAGCCCTGAGGCTCAAGCCGATAGACCTGGTACTCATCGCGTCGAACGCGCACGCCGTATTCGCGCCCTTCGATCACCGCTTGCTCGCGCAAGTGCTGGATCAGCTGCACCACTTGGCCGGCCTCCTGCCGCGCCTGGCGGCCAGGGGTGTTGCCGGCAGTCAGACCGACCGCGCCCAGCACGATGCCCATCAGCGCAATCACAACCATCAGTTCCAGCAAGGTAAAGCCACGGCAGCGCCTGG
Source organism: Pseudomonas sp. RIT357 (assembly GCF_000632245.1). Classification (NCBI taxonomy): domain Bacteria; kingdom Pseudomonadati; phylum Pseudomonadota; class Gammaproteobacteria; order Pseudomonadales; family Pseudomonadaceae; genus Pseudomonas; species Pseudomonas sp. RIT357. The sequence continues at coordinate 145,711 of NZ_JFYX01000046.1, read as the reverse complement.
GCACGGGCTCAGTCTCCCCAGTTGCCAATGTCTGCGGCAGGGCCTTCGCCCCCCGCTACGCCATCGGCGCCGAGGGAGTAAAGGTCATAGCCACCGTTGGCAGCGCGCACCCCAGGGTTCAGATATTGATAAGGCGTGCCCCATGGATCGACTGGCACACTTTTCAGGTAACCCTGAGGGTTCCAGTTCCTCGGCGTTGGGGTGCCGGCCGGCCGTTTGCTCAAGGCCTCAAGGCCTTGCAGAGTTGACGGGTAGTGGCCGTTATCGAGGCGGTACATTTCCAGGCTCGTCGCAACCGCTTGAACATCGGTCTTGGCCGCGGTCACTTTGGCCTGGTCCGGTCGCCCCATGAACTGCGGGACCACAATGGCTCCCAACACCCCAATGATCACGACCACCACCATGATTTCAATCAGGGTAAAACCACGTTGGCCCTTGGGCATTTTCACCATTCAGTTCACCAGTTGGTTGAGGCTGAGAATCGGCAAGAGAATGGCCATGACGATCAGCAGCACCACACCGCCCATCACCACCAGCATTGCCGGTTCGAACAAACTCACCACCAGCGTGATGCGGGCGGCGAGGCTTTTTTCCTGTTGCTCGGCGGCACGCGCCAACATCCTGTCGAGTTCACCGGCGCGTTCGCCGCTGGCGATCATGTGCAACATCAACGGGGGTATATCTCCACTGGCTTCAAGGCCACGACTCAGCGTGCCGCCCTCGCGAACCGAACGCGCGACGTCATGCATACGGGCGCGGATGGTCACATTGCCGATCACCGCCGCGGCAATTTCCAGGGCGTCCACCAGAGGTACGGCACTTTTGCCGAGGATCGCCAAGGTGCTGGCGAAGCGCGCCGCCTCCATCTCACGAAACACGCCCCCCAATAGCGGCATATGCAACACCAGGCTGTGCCACTGCCAGCGCCCGTGCGGTTGACGCAAGCGCCAGCGCAGCAACACGCCAATGCCTACTGCCATCAGCGCCAGCACCAAACCCTGCGCACGCAAGACATGGCTGACGGTAATCATGGCGTGGGTCAGCCAGGGCAGTGGCTGGCCGCTGTCGACGAAGATCTTCACCACGTCCGGCACCACATAACCGAGCAGAAAACCGACGATGGCCACGCAGGCGAACATCAGCAGGGCCGGGTACACCAACGCCAATTGGATCTTTTGTCGGGACGCCTGGCGGGCTTCGGTATAGGTGGCCAACTGTTCAAGCACTTGCCCCAAATACCCCGAGCGCTCACCCGCTGCGATAGTGGCGCGAAAAACGTCAGGAAATGCCTGGGGATAAGCACCAAGCGCCAAGGCCAGGGATTGCCCTTCCATCACCCTGTCGCGTACTTGGGAGAGCAGGTTGCTGACACGACGCTTCTGGCTTTGCTGAACCACCGCCTGCAGTGCCTGCTCAAGCGGCAGTCCGGCTTGAACCAGGGTCGACAGTTGCAAGGTCAGCAACGCCAAGTCACTGGTCGCCAACCCCGTCGCTCCCGACCATGGCACTCCAAATCGCGTGCTCGCCAGGTGCACCTGGCTCGGCAGCAACCCGCGGTCACGCAGCAACTGCCTGGCCTGGCGCGGGCTGTCGGCCTCCTGGCGACCTTTGCACGGTCGACCGTGGCGGTCCTGTGCCCGATAGTCATAAATCGGCACCACTAGTCCTCCTGGATAACCCGCAACAGCTCATCGACGCTGGTCACTCCTTCAAGCACCCGGCGGCGGCCATCCTCGAACAAGCTGCACGTGCCCCGGCGTGCCTCAGCCAGCAACGCCTGCTCACTGGCCCCCTGATGAATCAGTGCAGACAACGCCGGGGTTACCATGACCAGTTCATAGAGGCCGATACGCCCGCAATAGCCCTGGCGGCATTGTTCGCAGCCGACGGACTTAAACACGCGAGGCGCCTTGGCCGGGTCCAGCCCCAACCGTCGACAGACCTCGGCGTCCGCCACCACACCGGTCTTGCAGGCTGGGCAAAGCACGCGTACCAAGCGCTGCGCCAGCACGCCCACCAACGACGACGCCAGCAGGTACGCATCCACCCCCATGTCCACCAGCCGAGTGACGGCGCCGATGGCACTGTTGGTGTGCAGCGTCGACAACACCAGATGCCCGGTGAGCGAGGCCTGAACCGCAATCTCGGCGGTTTCACTGTCACGAATCTCACCCACCATCACCACATCCGGGTCCTGGCGCAGAATCGCCCGCAGGCCTCGCGCAAACGTCATCTCGACCTTGGGGTTGACCGGTGTCTGGCCGATGCCGGGCAGGTGATATTCAATCGGGTCCTCAACCGTGAGGATGTTGCGCGTCTGGTCATTGAGATGGGCCAATGCGGCATACAGGCTGGTGGTCTTGCCTGAACCGGTGGGCCCGGTCACCAGGAAAATCCCATGGGGTTTGGCGAGCACTTGCTGTAAGTGGCCGAGGGTGGTCGGCGCCATCCCCAGACGGGCCAATTGCAGGCGCCCGGCCTGTTTGTCGAGCAGGCGCAGCACCACCCGTTCGCCGTGCGCCGAAGGCAAAGTGGAGACGCGTACATCCACTTCGTGACCTGCGAGGCGCAGCGCTATACGGCCATCCTGGGGAACGCGTTTTTCGGCAATGTCCAGGCGCGCCATGACCTTGATTCGCGATACCAATAATGTCGCCAGCTCACGCCGTGGCCGCAGCATTTCGCGCAGTTGCCCATCGACGCGCATGCGCACAACCAGCGTGTGCTCGAAGGTTTCAAGGTGAACATCCGAGGCCTTTTCCCGAACCGCCTCACTGAGCAATGCATTGATCAGCCGAATGATCGGCGCGTCGCCTTGCTGCTCCAGCAGGTCGGCGGTCTGCGGAACCTGGTCCACCAGGCTGAGCAGGTCCAGTTCATCATCCAATCCTTGGGCAACGTGTTCGGCAGCCGTTTGCCCCTCGCTGTAAATCTTGGCCAATGCCAGGGCGAAGGCTTCGTCGGCCAGCACACGCAGGGGCAATTCGTGATCGCTCAGGCGGCGGGCTTCGGCAATTGCACTCAATGGCGTATCAAACCGAACGGTCAGATGCCCTTCGTCGACCACGACGCCAAAACGCCGGGCAAACCCGAAGGGCAAGGGCTTCATTGAGCCACCTGCGAAGGTCGGCGCACGTCGAACAACTGCGCCGCTTCATCGGGCAATTGCAACGCGCTGTCACGCTGAGAGCCCGGCTGGCGCTCATCGCGCAGGTCTTGATAACGCGCCTGGCTGATCCTGGACAGATCCTGACCGCTGCGCACGATGGTCGGGCGCAGGAACACCATCAGGTTGCTCTTGACCTGGGTATCACGGCTCCAGCGGAACAACGCGCCCAGATACGGAATATCACGCAGCAGCGGCACGCCGCTGGTCTGGGTGCGCACGCTGTCCTTGATCAGGCCACCGATCACAATGATCTCGCCGTCGTCTGCCAGGATCGTGCTTTTCAGGGCCCGCTTATTGGTGATCAGGTCCGAGGAATCAACCCCGGCAACCGCCGGGGCGATATCAGAGACTTCTTGCGCCACTTCCAGGCGCAGGGTTGAACCTTCGTTGATATACGGCTTGATCTTGAGGCTGATCCCGACGTCTTTGCGCTCCACCGTGGTGAAGGGATTATCCGCACCACTGCTGTTGGTGGCGTAGGAGCCGGTCTTGAACGGTACGTTCTGGCCGACGATGATTTCAGCTTCCTGGTTATCCAGGGTCAGCAGGCTTGGCGTCGATAACAGGTTGCTGCGCGTGTTGCTGGCCAGAGCGGACACCAGCGCACCAAAACGGTCGCCGCCCAGTTTGAGCAGAGCGCCTTCCGGCACAACGGTTTTATCATCGAACTTGAGGGCGCCAAGAATCGGAATGCCGGTACCGGGAAAATTGATAATCCCTTGCCCGCTACCGCTATTGAGCGCCCATTGCACGCCGAGCGCCTCGCTGATGTCGCCGCTGACTTCCACGATGGCGGCGTGGATCAACACTTGGGCACGCGGCTGATCCAGTTCACGCACAATGCCTTCTAGGGTCGCCAGTTGCGTCGCCTCGGCAACTACGACCAAGGCATTCTGGCTTTCATCGGCCCTGACCATAAATGGCGCGGCCGCCGTCGCGTCTTTAAGGGCCACGATGCCAGGTTGGGATTTCATGCCCTGACCCATTGAGTCCAATACTTCGGCCAATTGCTTGGCATCGCTGTAGCGCAGGCGGATGACCCGGGCATTGTCCAGGCGGGCGGGCGTGACGGTATCCAGGCTATGTGCAAGTTGCACCAGACGCTGGCGCGCCGCCACCGTGCCGACGATCACCAAGCGGTTGCTACGTGGATCGGCCAGTACCTGGATGGCACTGTCGGCATTCTGCTTGCCGATGGACGCCTCCATCAGCCGTGCGATGTCCGCCGCCACACCGTGGCGCAACTCCACCAGCTCATGGGCATTCTTCGCCCCGGAATCCAGTTGCCGAACGACGTCGCCAATGCGCCGCACGTTACGTGCGGTATCAGTAATCACCAGGGCATTGGCGGACACCGAGGGACCGACGTAGCCGTTGGCTGAAACCAATGGCCGCACCAGGCCGGCCAGATCCGCCGCACTGCTGGCCCCCAATGCGATGACTTGAGTGACGAACTGCTGCTCAGCCGAGGTGCGCTCATCTGCATTGCTGGCTTGGGTCTTGGCCTGGGTCGCAGGAACAATCAGGAGTTGATCGCCCTGGTCGATAACGCTGAAGTCATGGGCGTCGAGGACACTGTAGAAAAGCCGCCGCACACCCTCGCGATCCAACGCCTGACGGGAGACCACGGTAATGCGCCCTTGGATCTTCGGGTCGAGGATCACGGTCGTGTCGAGGATGGTCGACATTTCCTCGACCACATCACGCAGCTCGGCGTTGTTCATCGCCAACTGCCAACGCGGTTCTGCGCCCGTTGAGTGCCCGGTATACAGCATCACACCCAGCATGAGCGCCCCAAAAACACGTACACCGGTACGCCGGGCAATGGAACAGTTCATGGACCTGAATTACTCCTGGGTTGCTCGACCGTAGGCCGCAAATGCACGGCTGGGGACGCCTGACCGTGCGCCTGAGCAGTCGGTAGAAAGCGCCCGCTGGCGGCATGCAGGCTTAACAATTCCTCACGGCCCTGGCGCCACAACACCACGTGGGTCGCCTCGACACGACGTAGCAGACTGCCTCCGGGCAATCGCTCCCCCGTGCGATAGAACCGCGCCCCGTCGGGACTGGCCAGCAAGGCGCGTGAGTCGCTACCGTTGGCGACCACAGTGGCCAACAGCGTCAGCGGTTCTGCGCTGTTCATAACGCGGCCTTGGGCGCTCAGTCCAAACACCGTCGCCACTGCCAAGGTGTTGAGCACGGCGTCTGGTGCTGCAGCGGTTTCTGGCGCAGGCAGCGTTTGCACAGACTGGGTCTGCGCGTGGCGAAACTGCCACTCTTGCCAGGCCAGCGTCACGCCATAGCCAAAGGGCACCATCAGAAACAGCGCCCGCAATACAGCCGGCCTCATAACGCCCTCATTGGTAGCGCCTTAATGAAAATCGAATCCTGAAAACAAATGACGCCAGGCAACAGCGCCAGCAATAGATTGGCCAGACGAATAACGCCCAGACGCAACTAAAGCGATACATTCAAATAAAAGTACTCATAAGAAAAATACCCAGGCGAGTTTGAATAAACTCGCCTGGGCTTATGACGCTACAGGGTCAGAGTTGATCCCAGGCTGTCTGCCAGTGGTGACCTACACCTGGTTCAAAGCCGTTAGCCGTTGGAAGGTATTGTTTGCAGTAACCCGAGGCAGGGAACGGTTTGCACTCATAAACTTCGCCGGTTTGCGTATGCAATACACGGGTGCCCGCCTCGTAACTTGCCAGGCCTTGAGGGAACACAAAGTGATAGTCCTTCGCCCCGCCTTCACCCGTCAGGTTGACCGGTTGGGTGTCCTGGCGCGTTGTACGGCCATCCACAGTGGTTCCCAACAGAGTCAGGTGATGGGTGCCAGGCTCACTGCGCACATCCATTTCCAGCCAGGTACTGTCGCCCTGGGCGAGGGTCTTGATGGTGCCCACCGGCTTGTTGCTGGCGTTGAACAGGGTGGCTTCGACATTCATGTCGCGGTTGGCAATCATGGCCAAACGCACCTTGGCGCGCCCCTTGTCCAGCACGTACTCGGGAGCGATCGCCGACAAAGCCATTCGCGCTTGGGTATCTTCCCTGACGTCCAGCGTCAGTTCATAACGAATCACACCGCTGTCTTTCTGAGCAAACAGGTTGTTATTGCCTTTGACCGGCGCAATAACGCCCTGCTCGTCGCGAATACCCGCTTGAATCAGAGTCTGGGACTGGTTGATGCTTTCCGCCAGCTTGAACGCCCAGTTCTGCGGTTGGCCTTCCTCAGCATTGTCGATAGTGACTTCTACCGAATAGGCCGCGCTTTCACCTGTGGCGGTGAATGCGCGGGCCTTGACCTTGTCACCCACCAGCAAGGTCGCCGATGGCGTAATACTGCCCACGGCACTCCAACCGCCCGGCAACTCGGGTTCGGCAAGGATATTGACATCGACCACGTTGTAGAACGCCGCGTCGGTGTCACCGACTGTCCAGATGCCCAGGATCACATGCGGACCGTTCTTATCCTGAGGGATCACACAGGCATGCTTGTCGCCGCTGACCGGCAGGACGTTACCACCGTCCACGACACAGAATGGCGTGCCTTCGAACGAGGCTCGCTTAAGCGGCTCGTTCGGGTTCCAGCCATTGCGGGTAATGAAATACTCATGTTTGGTGGCTGGGTGTGCCGCAGTGTATGTCCAGTCGAAATTGATGTTTCTGTCCTTGATTTCGGTCTGGTGCCAACGGTTCGCGGATTGGGCGTCCATGGCCGAGAACAGGCCAATACCGCCGCTGGCGATCTTACCGTCGACCGGCCCCTGCAACGGCGCGCCCCCGACACCGGCCGGAAACCCCTTGAAGGTTTCACCGACACTTTGCGGCTCGTATTGTGCACCGCCGCAGTCCTTGTTCAGGCCTTTCTGGCACTGGAAGGCGCGTGAAGGTGGATCATTCAGATAACCATGAGCCTGTGCACTCTGAGCAGGTATCAACAATGCACTTAACAACGCTAGCGAAGAAACACCGCCCCAGCGCGACAGGTCCTTTTTAATCATTAAATTCGAGCCCTACTTAACCAGACAATAAAACCCACATCCGAAAATATGGAATACGTTTTTCAAGGTTTTTTGTACTACGAGCGGGCCGAATTCTACAGATATAGAAATTAATTAATGTAGGAATAGTTGAATAGTACTAATTGAAATTTCCCAAAAAGGAAAAGCGCCACATTTAAATAGGAACACTCCCACATAACAAAAAGATTTAAACGCACTATGGCCAAGCGATAAAAAATCCGCCTAGCCATGCACAGTTCATTCAGGTTGTTAGCGACAACATCACCCTCTTAATTGGAAGAAGGTGATGAAGTAAAGCAGGGGAACTACACGTGATATTGCGCGGACAACTCATGCACCGCTTGCAGGAAAGCGCCAGCGTGTTCCGGGTTCACTTCCGGCGTAATGCCATGACCCAGGTTAAACACGTGCCCGGTACCCTTGCCATAGCTGGCCAGGATGCGGCCGACTTCGGCGCGGATCGCTTCCGGCTTGGCGTACAGCACGGTCGGGTCCATGTTGCCTTGCAGCGCGACGCGGTTGCCCACGCGCTGGCGGGCTTCACCGAGGTCGCACGTCCAGTCCAGGCCTAACGCATCAGCGCCGGCGTCGGCGATGCTTTCCAGCCACAGGCCACCGCCCTTGGTGAACATGATGACCGGCACTTTGCGGCCCTCGTGCTCACGGATCAGGCCGCTGACGATCTTGCGCATGTAGGCCAGGGAGAATTCCTGGTACGCCGCCGCCGACAGGTTGCCGCCCCAGGTATCGAAAATCTGTACCGCTTGCGCACCGGCCATGATCTGGCCGTTGAGGTAGGACGTGACCGACTGGGCCAGCTTGTCCAGCAGCAGGTGCATGGCTTGAGGGTTGTCGTAGAGCATCGCCTTGGTCTTGCGGAAGTCTTTCGACGAGCCGCCTTCGACCATGTAGGTGGCCAGGGTCCAAGGGCTGCCCGAGAAGCCGATCAGTGGCACACGGCCGTTCAGCTCGCGGCGGATGGTGCTGACGGCGTCCATCACGTAGCCGAGGTCTTTGTGCGGATCAGGGATCGGCAAGGCTTCGATATCGGCCAGGGTGCTGACGACTTTCTTGAAACGCGGGCCTTCGCCGGTCTCGAAGTACAGGCCTTGGCCCATTGCATCAGGGATGGTGAGGATGTCGGAAAAGAGGATGGCCGCGTCCAGTTGAGGGTAGCGGTCCAGCGGCTGCAGGGTGACTTCGCAGGCGAACTCCGGGTTCATGCACAGGCTCATGAAATCGCCGGCGTGGGCGCGACTGGCGCGGTATTCCGGCAGGTAGCGACCGGCTTGACGCATCATCCACACGGGAGTGACGTCCACGGGTTGCTTGAGCAGGGCACGAAGGAAACGGTCGTTCTTGAGGGCAGTCATGTCGGCATCCGCAAAAAAAGTGCGGGCATTTTCTCAGAGCGCGACGCAAAAGGCACGGCAAGAGCGGTGCCTTTTGTCTATCGGGTCAATTTGTCGCGGACATGGAAGCGCTGCAAAACCAATGTGGGAGGGGGCTTGCACCCGATAGCGGTGTGTCAGTCTCAGTATCTGTCACTGAACCACCGCTATCGGGGGCAGGCCCCCTCCCACATTTTGATCCCATTTCAACCTGGGATCAGGGTCAGACTTGCAGGTAGTCCAGGATCCCTTCGGCGGCATTGCGGCCTTCGAAGATCGCGGTCACCACCAGGTCAGACCCGCGCACCATGTCGCCACCGGCAAAGATTTTCGGGTTGCTGGTCTGGTGCTTGTACTGGCCTTGTTCCGGGGCTACCACACGGCCCTGGCTGTCGGTCTGGATCTCGAACTGCTCGAACCACGGCGCCGGGCTTGGGCGGAAACCGAAGGCGATGACCACGGCGTCGGCCGGGATGATCTCTTCGGAACCCGGGATCGGCTCGGGGCTGCGACGGCCACGGGCGTCCGGTTCGCCGAGACGGGTCTCGACTACCTTCACGCCTTCGACACGGTCTTCACCGACGATCGCAATCGGCTGACGGTTATAGAGGAATTTCACGCCTTCTTCCTTGGCGTTCTTCACCTCTTTGCGCGAACCCGGCATGTTGGCTTCGTCACGGCGATACGCACAGGTCACCGACTTGGCGCCCTGACGAATCGAGGTACGGTTGCAGTCCATCGCGGTGTCGCCACCGCCGAGTACCACGACCTTCTTGCCTTTCATGTCGACGAAATCTTCCGGCGACTTTTCAAAGCCCAGGTTGCGGTTGACGTTTGCGATCAGGAAGTCGAGCGCGTCATACACGCCAGGCAGATCCTCACCGGCAAAGCCGCCCTTCATGTAGGTGTAAGTACCCATGCCCATGAACACGGCATCGTATTCGGCGAGCAGTTGCTCCATGGTGATGTCTTTGCCGATTTCGGTATTGAGGCGGAACTCGATACCCATGCCGGTGAACACTTCACGACGGTGGCTCAGTACGGTTTTTTCCAGCTTGAACTCGGGGATACCGAAGGTCAGCAGGCCACCGATTTCCGGGTTCTTGTCGAACACCACCGGGGTCACGCCGCCGCGCACTAACACGTCGGCACAGCCAAGGCCCGCCGGGCCCGCACCGATGATCGCCACGCGCTTGCCGGTCGGCTTGACCTTGGACATGTCCGGGCGCCAGCCCATGGCGAACGCGGTGTCGGTGATGTACTTCTCCACCGAACCGATGGTCACCGCGCCGAAGCCGTCGTTCAGGGTGCAGGCACCCTCACACAGACGGTCCTGCGGGCACACCCGGCCGCAGACTTCCGGGAGGGTGTTGGTCTGGTGCGACAGCTCGGCGGCGGCGAGGATGTTGCCCTCGGCCACCAATTTCAGCCAGTTGGGAATGAAGTTGTGCACCGGGCACTTCCATTCGCAATACGGGTTACCGCAACCCAGGCAGCGATGGGCCTGGTCGGCCGAGTGCTGGGGTTTGAAGGGTTCGTAGATTTCCACGAACTCTTTCTTACGTTGACGCAACAGTTTCTTCTTCGGATCTTTGCGCCCGACATCGATGAACTGGAAGTCGTTATTCAGACGTTCAGCCATGTTAAAACCTCATCAAACTCTTCAGGCGCATATCACTGCGGGTTGGCACGGATGCTGGAAAGCAACGATTTCAGGTTGGCAGCCTTGGGCTTGACCAGCCAGAAACGACGCAGGTAATCATCGAGGTTTTCGGCGAGGTTACGACCCCATTCGCTGCCGGTCTCCTCGACGTACTCGTCCAGCACGTGCTGCAAGTGGTTCCGGTAGGATTCCATGGCTTCGCCGCTGATCCGCTGGATCTCGACCAACTCGTGGTTGACCTTGTCGACGAAGGTGTTGTCCTGGTCGAGCACGTAGGCGAAACCGCCGGTCATGCCCGAACCGAAGTTGTAACCGGTCTTGCCCAATACCGCGACAAAGCCCCCGGTCATGTACTCGCAGCAGTGATCGCCAGTGCCTTCCACCACGGTGTGGGCACCGGAGTTACGCACGGCGAAACGCTCACCGGCGGTACCCGCGGCGAACAGCTTGCCACCGGTAGCGCCGTACAGGCAGGTGTTACCGATGATGGCACTCTCCTGGCTCTTGTAGACGCTGCCTTTAGGCGGAACGATCACCAGCTTGCCGCCGGTCATGCCCTTGCCCACGTAGTCGTTGGCGTCGCCTTCCAGGTACATGTGCAGGCCGCCGGCGTTCCACACGCCAAAGCTCTGACCAGCGGTACCCTTGAAGCGGAAGGTGATTGGCGCTTTCGCCATCCCTTGGTTGCCATGCTTGCGCGCGATTTCACCGGAGATGCGTGCGCCGATGGAACGGTCGCAGTTGCAGATATCCAGGGCGAATTCGCCACCGCTGGCGTCATTGATCGAGGAACCGGCCATTTCGACCATCTTCTCGGCCAACAGGCCTTTGTCGAACGGCGGGTTGCGATCCACCTGGCAGAATTGTGGCTTGTCTGCCGGGATGTGATCGCTCCCCAACAACGGCGTCAGGTCCAGGTGCTGTTGCTTGGCGGTCTGGCCTTCGAGGATGTCCAGCAGATCGGTGCGACCGATCAGCTCTTCCAACGAACGCACGCCCAGCTTGGCCAGCCACTCACGGGTTTCTTCGGCGACATAGGTGAAGAAGTTCACCACCATGTCGACGGTGCCGATGTAGTGATCCTTGCGCAGCTTCTCGTTCTGAGTGGCGACGCCGGTGGCGCAGTTGTTCAGGTGGCAAATGCGCAGGTATTTGCAGCCCAGGGCGATCATCGGCGCGGTGCCGAAACCGAAACTCTCGGCGCCGAGGATCGCGGCCTTGATCACGTCGAGGCCGGTTTTCAGGCCGCCGTCAGTCTGCACACGGACCTTGCCGCGCAGGTCGTTGCCGCGCAGGGTCTGGTGAGTTTCGGCCAGGCCGAGTTCCCAAGGTGCGCCGGCGTACTTGATGGAGGTCAGCGGGGATGCACCGGTACCGCCGTCGTAGCCGGAGATGGTGATCAGGTCGGCATAGGCCTTGGCCACACCGGCGGCAATGGTGCCCACGCCCGCTTCCGCTACCAGTTTCACCGAGACCAGCGCCTGCGGATTGACTTGTTTCAGGTCGAAAATCAGCTGCGACAAGTCTTCAATCGAGTAGATGTCGTGGTGCGGCGGTGGCGAAATCAGGGTCACGCCAGGCACTGCATAACGCAGCTTGGCGATCAGACCGTTGACCTTGCCGCCTGGCAGCTGGCCGCCTTCACCGGGCTTGGCGCCCTGGGCAACCTTGATCTGCAGCACTTCGGCATTGACCAGGTATTCCGGGGTCACGCCGAAACGGCCAGTGGCAACCTGCTTGATTTTCGAGCTCTTGATGGTGCCGTAGCGCGCCGGGTCTTCACCGCCTTCACCGGAGTTGGAACGCGCGCCCAGGCGGTTCATGGCTTCGGCCAGTGCTTCGTGAGCCTCAGGCGACAGAGCGCCGAGGGAAATACCGGCGGAGTCGAAGCGCTTGAGGATCGATTCCAGCGGCTCAACTTCGCTGATGTTCATCGGCGTGTCCAAGGTCTTCACCTTGAACAGGTCGCGGATCATGGACACCGGGCGGTTATCCACCAGCGAGGTGTATTCCTTGAACTTGGCGTAGTCGCCCTGCTGCACGGCGGCTTGCAGAGTGCTCACCACGTCCGGGTTGTACGCGTGGTATTCGCCACCGTGCACGAACTTGAGCAGGCCGCCTTGCTGGATCGGCTTGCGCGCGCTCCAGGCTTCGGCGGCCAGGGCTTTCTGTTCGGCTTCGATGTCGACGAAACGCGCGCCTTTGATACGGCTCGGCACACCACGGAAGCTCAGGTCGCAGACTTCTTCGGACAGGCCGATGGCTTCGAACAATTGAGCACCGCGATAAGACGTGACGGTGGAGATGCCCATCTTGGACAGGATCTTCAACAGGCCTTTGGTGATGCCTTTACGGTAGTTCTTGAACACCTCATAAAGGTCGCCCAGCACTTCACCGGTACGGATCAGGTCGCCCAGCACTTCGTACGCGAGGAACGGGTACACCGCCGAGGCGCCGAAGCCGATCAACACCGCGAAATGATGCGGGTCGCGGGCGGTGGCGGTTTCGACAAGGATGTTGGAGTCGCAGCGCAGGCCTTTTTCGGTCAGGCGGTGGTGCACCGCGCCGGTGGCGAGCGAAGCGTGGATCGGCAGCTTGCCTGGGGCAATATGGCGGTCGGTCAGCACGATCTGGGTACGACCGGCGCGCACAGCTTCTTCGGCCTGGTCGGCGACGTTGCGCACAGCGGCTTCAAGGCCGAGGCTCTCGTCGTAGTTCAGGTCAATGATCTGGCGGTCGAAACCTGGACGTTCCAGGGTCATCAACGAACGCCACTTGGCCGGGGAAATAACCGGCGAGCTGAGGATCACGCGGGAAGCGTGCTCAGGCGATTCCTGGAAGATGTTGCGCTCGGCACCGAGGCACACTTCCAGGGACATCACGATGGCTTCGCGCAGCGGGTCGATCGGTGGGTTGGTCACCTGGGCGAACTGCTGGCGGAAATAGTCGTACGGCGTGCGCACGCGCTGGGACAGTACAGCCATCGGCGTGTCATCGCCCATGGAGCCGACGGCCTCGTAACCTTGCTCGCCGAGCGGACGCAGCACTTGGTCGCGCTCCTCGAACGTGACCTGGTACATCTTCATGTACTGCTTGAGCTGGTCCACGTCGTAGAAAGCTGAGCCGTGGTCGTTGTCTTCCATGGTCGCCTGGATGCGCAGGGCGTTCTTGCGCAGCCATTGCTTGTACGGGTGACGGGACTTCAAGCGGTTGTCGATGGCGTCGGTGTCGAGGATCTGCCCGGTTTCGGTGTCCACGGCGAGGATCTGGCCAGGGCCTACGCGACCTTTGGCGATGACGTCTTCAGGCTTGTAGTTCCACACGCCGATTTCCGACGCGAGGGTGATGAAACCGTTGGTGGTGGTGACCCAACGCGCCGGGCGCAGACCGTTACGGTCGAGCAGGCACACCGCATAGCGGCCGTCGGTCATGACCACGCCAGCCGGGCCGTCCCACGGCTCCATGTGCATCGAGTTGTACTCGTAGAATGCACGCAGGTCCGGGTCCATGGTCTCGACGTTCTGCCACGCAGGCGGAATGATCATGCGCACGCCGCGGAACAGGTCGATGCCACCGGTGACCATCAGTTCGAGCATGTTGTCCATGCTGGAGGAGTCGGAACCGACGCGGTTAACCAGCGGGCCGAGCTCTTCCAGGTCCATCAGATCGTTGGCGAACTTGGTGCGACGGGCCACGGCCCAGTTGCGGTTGCCGGTGATGGTGTTGATCTCGCCGTTATGGGCGAGGAAGCGGAATGGCTGGGCCAGCGGCCATTTCGGCAGGGTGTTGGTGGAGAAGCGCTGGTGGAACACGCAGATCGCGGTTTGCAGGCGCTCATCGCTCAGGTCTGGATAGAAGGCGGTCAAGTCCGCCGGCATCATCAGGCCTTTATAAATGATGGTTTTGTGGGAAAAGCTGCAGATGTAGTGGTCGGCATCGGCGGCGTTGGCCACGGACGAGCGACGACGGGACGTGAACAGCTTGATCGCCATGTCCTGGTCGCTCAGGCCGTCACCGGCGATGAACACTTGTTCGATCTGCGGCAGGCGCTCCAGGGCCAGGCGGCCGAGCACGCTGGTGTCGATTGGCACTTTGCGCCAGCCGACCAGTTGCAGGCCGGCAGCGACGATCTCGCGGTTCATGTTCTCGCGAGCGGCTTCGGCTTTGACCGGGTCCTGGTTGAAAAACACCATGCCCACGGCGTACTGCTTGGGCATGTCGACAGCGAAATGCTCTTTGGCGACCGCGCGCAGGAATTGGTCGGGCTTTTGAATCAGCAAGCCACAACCGTCACCGGTCTTGCCGTCGGCGTTGATCCCACCGCGGTGGGTCATGCAGGTCAGGGCCTCGATGGCCGTTTGCAAAAGGGTATGACTGGGCTCGCCCTGCATATGGGCTATCAGGCCGAAACCGCAGTTATCCTTGAATTCATCGGGTTGGTACAGACCTGCTTTCATAGACACTTTCTCACCAGGCTGCCTCTTATACCGAGGCAAATTTCTTTTCAATTCAACCGGTTACCTTCCACGCCGAACGTACGCCGGCTTAGCGGGGGCAAAAGGGAGGTCATTGTACACACCGACACAGACGCTCACAAATTTAGCGACGAAATGTCGCAAATCTATGTCGCATTTATGAAAGGTTTAAAGCGATATGCTGTGCTAGTCAAAACTTTTTTAATTCTGACCGCTACGACTCAAAAGCTACTGTGACGCAGACACCACAAAGCGCGCGGCTTCTGGGAAGCTGCACGCACTTGAGGATTTTTTTGAGGTGCCGGGAGGGCGGCTTGGGTAAAGCCGCCGGATCTTCAGCGAGTTGCTGCCAGTTCTTGTTGAACGCTGGCAACAGTGCGAGGCCAAGGTTTACCAGCCTGAACCTTCGCTGGCAAGGATTTGATCGCAGAATCAGCTGCTGCACGGCTGGAGAAGTTGCCGTAGGTGATCACGTAAAGAGGCTTGCCGTTGAGCACTTTCTTGAAATAACGGTACTCGCCGCCCTGCTCTTTCACGAAGGCCTGAGCGTTGGCTTCGGAGCTGGTGCCGAGGATCTGCACCACGAAGTTACCGGTCGGCTGGCTGGCGTACCAGCTGCTGCCGGCGGCGCCTGCTTTGGCGACAGTGGCAGGTTTTTCCGCAGGCTTGGCCACCGGCGCGGGTTTGGCTGCTGGAGCAGGCGCTACGGGCTTGGTGACAGGTGCAGGCTTGGCAGTCGCGATAGTTGGCGCTGGCGTCGGCACTGCGGCTGGCTTGGCGGCCGGCTGACCCGCTGGCACGCCCGCAGGTGGCGCGGTGGTAGTCACGGTCGGCGGTGTAGCGCTGGAGCCCTCTACGGGCACGCCGTCGTCGCCTTCGGAGATGCCACCGGCTTCTTCGGCGAGTGGGCCGCGCATCACAGGCTGACCAACCATTGGCAGGTTGGTCGGTTGGCCGGAATTGGCGAACTCGACATTCGGCGTGGGTTTACCCAGTGGCAACTGCGCCTGTTCGGTTGGCGCGCTGGCGGTGGTCGGCGCCTTGTTGCGACCCGGGATCAACCAGGCGGCGGCAACAGCGACCACGACAACGGCAGAAATCGCCAGTACGTGCTTCTTAGGCATAGTGAACCCCATCTTTGGACGCTTGACCGCAGAGCGGCTGGCAATCATGGCTTCGATCATTGCATCGCGGGCAACCTGGTTGATGGTGCCAGGCCAGCCGTCGGAGCTTTCGTGAATATCAGAGATCTGATTTGCCGTGAAAAGTTCGATACCGGCCCCGGCGCCTTCGAGGCGTTGAGCCAGGTATTCACGGGTTTCTTCCTCTTCGTACGGCTGCAGTTCGATGACGTGGAACAGCTCCTGATCACCGCTGATCTGCTCCAGATCGGCGATCAGCGACGACTCACCGAACAGGAACACATGGGGACGACCTTCCGGCGTACCCGCCGCCAGCGCCAACAGCGCTTCCAGTGCGGATTCGTCGAGCTGCTCGGCGTCATCCACCAGCAGGTAGACTTCCTGGCCGGTCAGGCCAAGTTGCACGATTTGTTTGAGAATCGCGCTCGGCTCAGCAGTGGATACGTCCAGGGCCTGGGCAACCTGGCGCAGCACGCCGGCCGCATCACCGGCACCACGGGCAGACACCACCACGCTCTGTACCGATTGTTTGTTGGTGCTGGCAACCAGGGCCTGGCGCAGCAAGGTCTTGCCGCTGCCCAACGGACCGGTCACGACCAGCAGTAGCTGGCTGTAGCGCGCCAAGTGGTGCAACTGCCCGAGCACCGGCTTGCGCTGGGCCGGGAAAAATTTGAAACCAGGCACCCGTGGAGCAAAAGGGTCGTGGCTTAACTGGTAATGGCCGAGGAACGCCTCGTCGGCATGCAAACTAGTCATCGGGATCTTATTAACCTTTAAGCTGGGCCAGGGCGCGGTAATCCGCTCCCAGCGTGGCCTGTAAAATCTCTTTCGGATAATCGTCGGTCACTAACGCTTCGCCCATGCGGCGCAGCAGCACCAGTCGTAGTCGACCGTCGATCACTTTCTTATCTATCGCCATGTGTTCGAGAAAGTCGGCCTCGGTCATCTCCTCAGGCGGAATGACCGGCAAACCGGCGCGCTGGAACAGGCGGATACCGCGATCACGCTCCTGGGCGCTGATCCAACCCAGGCGTTGCGACATCTCAAGTGCCATCACCGTGCCAGCCGCTACAGCCTCCCCGTGCAACCACACACCATAGCCCATGTGCGTTTCGATCGCATGGCCGAAGGTGTGGCCGAGGTTCAAAGTGGCCCGTACACCGGATTCCCGTTCGTCGGCATTCACCACCAGCGCCTTCGCGGCACAGGAGCGGGAAATCGCTTCGGTGAGCGCCACCTGGTCGAGGCCGCGCAAGGCGTCCACATGATCTTCTAGCCAGGTCAGGAACGGCTCGTCGCAAATCAGCCCGTACTTGATGACTTCCGCCAGGCCCGCCGAAAGCTCGCGTGGTGGCAGGGTGTTGAGGGTCGCGGTATCGATCAGCACGGCTTGGGGCTGATAAAACGCGCCGACCATGTTCTTGCCAAGCGGATGGTTGATACCTGTCTTGCCGCCCACCGACGAATCGACCTGGGACAGCAGGGTGGTCGGCACCTGAATAAAGTCCACGCCACGCTGGTAGCAGGCCGCTGCAAAGCCAGCCATGTCGCCGATCACACCGCCGCCCAAGGCAATCACGGTGGTGCGACGGTCATGGCGCGCGGTAAGCAGGCCATCAAAGATCAGTTGCAGGGTTTCCCAGTTCTTGTGGGCTTCGCCGTCGGGCAAAATCACGGAAATCACTGAGTACGCCGCCAGGCTGCGGCTCAGACGCTCAAGATACAGCGGCGCGACCGTTTCGTTGGAGATGATCGCCACTTGCCGCCCGGCAATATGCGGTGCGAGCAACTCGGGCTGGTCCAACAGACCTTCGCCAATATGGATCGGGTAGCTGCGCTCGCCTAGATCGACCTTAAGTGTCTGCATGTGTCCCCGCGTTGAAGATGTGTTGACGACCGGCAACGTCGAGACCCGACGTCGCCTGATGGCTCTACGCCACACCCTGCAGGGTGATAGCGCGCCGCCGAGAATAGCGCATTTCGGGCCTGGCTTTAACGGGGTGGCAGCCGTTGCAGGCGCTCAAGAATGTCGAGGACCACCATGCGAGGCGGCCGCTCATCGGTTTCCACCACCAGATCGGCGATTTCCCGATACAGCGGATCGCGCAGCGTGAGTAGGTCCCGCAAGGTTTTTTCCGGGTTGGCCGTGCGCAGCAACGGGCGATTACGATCACGGGCGGTGCGGCCTACCTGCTGCTCGACCGACGCATGCAAATAGACCACCCGACCACCGGCATGCAGCGCCCGACGATTTTCATCGCGCATCACCGCGCCACCGCCGGTGGCCAATACCACGCCGTCGCAGCCGCACAGCTCAGCGATCATCGCCTGCTCGCGGTCACGAAAGCCCAGCTCGCCTTCTTTATCGAAGATCCATGGGATATTGGCACCCGTGCGCAATTCAATTTCCTTGTCGGAATCTTTGAATGGCAGGCGCAGCTCTTTGGCCAGCAAACGGCCGATGGTGCTTTTTCCAGCCCCCATCGGTCCTACAAGAATCAAATTTCGCACAGAATCAACGACTCACAGCAATCGCCTGGTTATTCATAATACGCGGAGTCAGGAATACCAGCAGCTCGGATTTTTTATCCGCCACTACATCGCGCCGGAAAAGGCGGCCAAGATACGGCACATCGCCCAAAAATGGCACTTTATCTACCACTTTGCTTTGGGTATTGGAGAAAACACCGCCAATGACGATCGTCTCTCCATCCTTGACCAACACCTTGGCGTTGACCTCGTTTTTCTTGATCGGCGGTACGTCGTTGAGTTTATTGAGGTAGTCGGGCTCATCCTTGGTGACTTTGACCACCATGATCACATGGTCATCGGGGGTGATTTGCGGGGTAACCTCCAATGAAAGGGAGGCCTCCTTGAACGACACCGACGTCGCACCTTGGGAGGTGGATTCCTGGTAGGGAATTTCCGTGCCCTTCAGAATGCGCGCGGTTTCCTTGTCGGAGGTGACCACCTTGGGCTGTGAGACGATTTCTCCATTGCCGGTTTTCTCCATGGCGGTCAGTTCCAGGTCGAGCAGCAGGTTGTCGGTGATATACGCAATGCCCAAGCCGGAGGTACCAGTAAGCGAACCCAGATCTACGAACGGCGAGCTGGGTGCATTTTCAGGAGTTTGGGCACCGTCCGACTGAGGCTTCTGAATACCTCCGGCGGCCCAATTCCCTCGATTGAGGCGACCTCCCCAGCGCGCGCCCAGGCTTTTGTCGTAGTCGACGTTGGCCTCGACAATCCGCGCCTCGATCATCACCTGGCGCACCGGGATATCCAACTGCGCCACGATCCGGCGCAGCTCTTCCAAACGCTCGCCGGTCTGGTAGGCAATGATGTTGTTGGTGCGGTCATCTACGGCCACCGAACCGCGCTCATCCGTCGTTCCTTCAAAGCCGTTCACCGACTGGAACAGCTTGGCCAGGTCCGCCGCCTTAGCGTAGTTGACCTGCAATAATTCACGCCGCAGGGGCGCCAGGTCGGCCATCTGCTTGCGCGATTCCAGCGTGAGCAATTCACGAGCGGCCAACTCCTCGGCGGGCGCCACCAGTAGCACTCCGGCCTTTATCCGTTTATCCAAACCTTTAGTTTGCAGCACAAGATCCAGCGCTTGATCCCAGGGCACATGCTTGAGGCGTAGGGTGATGGAGCCCTGCACATCGTCGCTGACCACCAAGTTGAGGCCGGCCACATCGGCGATTTGCTGCAATACGGCGCGCAGACCAATGTCCTGGAAGTTGAGGCTCAGCTTTTCACCTGTATAGGCGCCCGACACCGCATTCCCGGGAGGCGGTAGCTGGATAAGATCCACACGATTGGGCACAGCAACAGCCATCGGTGCCGTGAACGCTATCCATAGCGCCACACCGAAGGACGAGAAAGTCCTTTTCATTGTTTGATTCCGTTATGAGTGGAGGTTTAATACGAGGGTTCGCGGGCGCTCCAGCCATGCGCCCTGTTCATCGGGAAACAACTCGACCAGTTCGATATGGCCGTCATGAATCGCTGTGATTCGACCATGATCCGGCCCGAGGTAATCGCCGACCGCCAGGCGATGCACCGTAGAGGCCTGGCGCAGCAGGACGAAAGTCTGCGCCCCGCGGGACAACGTGCCGACCATGTCGAACTGATCCACAGAGAGACCTTCCAAGGCTCCACGCGAACGAGCCAGGTCTGGGGCAACAGCCGCCCGTCCACGCGAGTGATCGACGTGCAAGGCAAGGAGCTGGAACGGATCACGTAGACCGGAGGCGTCGTAGACAAAGGGTTGTTCTTGCAGGGCTGGCGCGCCCCGTTTAACGCCTTTCTGGCTACGCCAATAGCTCTTGGCCAGCAGATCAAGCCGCAGTAGCTTGCCATCACTTCGGAGAGCAACGTCATGCACCGTAGCGATGCGCGAGAGGCCACCCAGGGCACTCACAAACGTCGCCAGGTCGTGATAGGCGCCGGTGACGCCGACCTGGACAGGCTGTTCGTTATAGAGTGGCCGAGACAGCTCATCCAACGGCGTGACGCTCTCTATCACCAACCCATTAGCCAGTGCTAACCGAGCGATGTCCTCCAGCAAGCCGGGCACCTCGGACTCACCAGGCAATTGCTGAAGAAGGCCGCTGACCTTTTCCTGCATAAGTTGGAACTTGCGAGCCTGGTCTTCTAGATCCGCGGCCACGTCAGTTTTTTCCGCGCGTTGCTGCTGCAGGGCAACACCTTGAACCTCGACCTGTCGCAATCGCTCCCGTGATGAGCTCAGGTATAGAAGGTCACCCACCACCAGCACTATGCCGGCCAGCGCACAGCCCAGCAGGACTTTGCCAGGTAAGGGCCATTTTGCAGCGTTGTGAGTCAGCGCGGAAAATTCGAGCCCGGGCAGGCTCATGGCTGGGCCTCGGAGGATTCTCCCTGGCGTACCATCAACTGGAATTCGTTGGTGCCGCGAGCGCCGTCGGCTCGCACATGTTGCAGGCGCGTAGAGTGTGCACCTTCGGAGGCTTCCAGGCGGCGCATCAACTGGGCAATGTCCTGGCTGGATTCAGCGCTGCCACTGATACTCACCGTATCGCCTTTGGCGACGACCTCATGCAAATGCACGCCATCAGGGACCGCACGGGCCAACTGATCGAGCAGTTGTGCGCCGGCGGAGCGATTATCGTGCAAGTCTTGTACGATCTTCATGCGTTCCGCCAGTTGCTGGCTTTGCACCTGAAGGTCATCAATGGTCTTGATACGCGAGTCCAGCACGGCGACGTCCTTGCTCGCATGATTATTGCGCGTCACCTGCCGGTCGATCGCCTGGTCGATCACCTGATCCGCCAGCCACACCGCCGCAAGCGCCACGCAGGCAAACGCCGCCAGCAGCATCAAGAAATATTTACGCCGCCGTTCCGCCAGCGCCTGGCGCCAAGGCAAAAAATTGATTCGTGTCATCCAGCGAAACTCCTCAGGGCCAACCCGCAAGCGACTCCCATCCCAGGGGCATCGACGACCCACTGTGTACCATCAACTCGATGGCCAAGTGTGAAGCTGGCGAAATCCTGACTGCAAGCGTGCGCCAATGCAAACTCTTCGATGTCCACGACACTGGTCGCCAACCCAGCCAGCGCCAAAACGGCTTCACGGGCCTCGACGTGCTCCTTGAGACAGGATGCCAGCAATACCTCGACCCGCGCTGCCCCCTGCGCCGAAATGCCCTGAACCTGAAAATCCAGTGCCACTTCATCCAGCGGATAAGGAATGTATTGATCTGCTTCCATCTGAATCCTCCAGGCCATTTCGTCATCACTCAGCCCTGCAGGCATTTCAATTACCCGAGTAATCACCGAAGGCCCCGCCACGGCAACAGCCGCCCGCTTGGCCGACGCGCCAAGCCGAGACAGCGCGATGTAAAGCGCCTGCCCAATACCTTCCAGGTCCAGCAGGGTGCCATCGACTACCGAATGGGCAGACAGCGCCTGTGTGGCGTAGCTTTGCACGGTGTAACCGCTGGCTGAACGACTGATTTCAACCAGCTTGATCCCCGCTTCATTGATGTCGACGCCCAGGACGGTGTCGTCTTTTCGCCTGAAAAATCCCTTTTCCATAAAACTCCCCAAAACTTTCCCTGTCATAACGCCTGATTGCGGCTGGGCGCCGCGCATTCGGCCGGCATGTTGAAGTGGCGCGAATGACGCCCCAACCCGAAAAATGCTTTAATGCCCAGCGTTTTTTCCCGCTTTTTCTCTGCTGCCCGGGTCGATCCATCGTTTGCCATGCATGCCCCGACGCCTAACTCATTCTTTTCTCTGGAAATCCAAAAGCCTTGATTCGTCTGCTGAAGTTTTTCGGGTACTCCATTGTCGCGATCGTCTGCGGGCTACTGCTCGTACTCAGCGGGGCCTACCTCTACCTTAGTCCGGGTTTACCCTCCGTAGAGGCACTCAGAAGTATCCAGTTGCAGATTCCTTTGCGGGTCTACAGCAGCGATGAAAAACTGATCGCGGAGTTCGGCGAAATGCGCCGCACACCGATCCGTTTTGCCGACATTCCGCCCAATTTCATCAGCGCCCTGCTGTCAGCCGAAGATGATAATTTTGCCAACCACTATGGCGTCGACCCCAGCAGCCTGGTTCGCGCCGCCACACAATTGGTAAAAAGCGGACACATTCAATCCGGCGGCAGCACCATCACCATGCAGGTGGCGAAGAACTTCTTCCTCACAAGCGAACGCAGCTTTTCGCGTAAAGCCACCGAGATCCTGCTGGCATTGCAGATCGAGCGTCAGCTGACCAAGGACGAGATCCTTGAGCTTTACGTTAACAAGATCTACTTGGGCAACCGCGCCTACGGCATCGAAGCCGCGTCCCAGGTGTACTACGGCAAGTCCATTCGCGACGCCAGCCTGGCGCAGATGGCGATGATTGCCGGCCTTCCAAAGGCGCCTTCGCGCTTCAACCCACTGGCCAACCCGGCGCGCAGTAAAGAGCGCCGCGACTGGATCCTTGGGCGCATGTACAAACTGGGCAAGATCGACCAAGCCGCTTATGAAAGCGCGATAGCCGAACCACTGAACGCCAGCTATCACGTACCGACGCCGGAAGTGAACGCACCTTATATCGCTGAAATGGCACGTGCGGAGATGGTCGGCCGTTATGGCAGCGAGGCCTACACTGAAGGCTTCCGCGTGACGACGACGGTTCCGAGCAACTTGCAGGACATCGCCAATGACGCAGTGCATTCCGGCCTGATCACTTATGACCAGCGCCACGGCTACCGAGGCCCTGAATCGCGCTTGCCGGGCAAAACCCTGAGCGCCTGGACGACCGAGCTGGGCAAACAGCGCGCGATCAGCGGGCTGGAGCCGGCCATCGTCACCCAGGTGAAGAAAGATGGCCTGCAGGTACTGACACGCACCGGCGAAGCCCACATAGCCTGGGACAGCATGAAGTGGGCACGCCCGTTCCTGAACACCAACAGCATGGGCCCGATGCCCAAGCAGCCGTCAGACGTCGCGCAAGTGGGCGACCTGATCCGCGTGCTACGTCAGAAAGACGACAGTCTTAAATTTAGCCAAGTACCGCTGGCCCAAGGTGCGCTGGTCTCGTTGGACCCGCAGAACGGTGCAATCCGCGCCCTGGTGGGTGGCTTCGCCTTTGAGCAGAGCAACTACAACCGTGCCACCCAGGCCAAGCGCCAGCCGGGCTCAAGCTTCAAGCCGTTTATCTATAGTGCCGCACTTGATAACGGCTACACCGCCGCCAGTCTGGTCAACGATGCACCGATCGTGTTTGTCGACGAGTACCTGGACAAGGTCTGGCGCCCGAAAAACGACACCAACACGTTCCTTGGCCCTATCCGTATCCGCGAGGCGTTGTACAAGTCGCGCAACCTGGTGTCGATCCGCTTGCTGCAGGCGATGGGCGTCGGCAAGACCATCGATTACATGACGCGTTTTGGCTTCAGCAAGTCAGACCTGCCTCCTAACCTGTCCCTGGCGCTCGGCACGGCAACCCTCACGCCGATGGAAATTGCCACCGGCTGGAGCACGTTTGCCAACGGCGGCTACAAAATCGCGCCGTACCTGATCGACAAGATCGAAAGCCGCAATGGCGACACCCTGTTCACCGCCAACCCACCGCGCGTGCCGGGTGATGTGGTCAACGGCGTGGCGGCCACTGACGGGTTGGCAGCGCCGAGCAACGGCGGTATTACCATCGAGCCGACACCTGGCACCTCGCCAGCCGTAAACACCGCTGCAACCGAACCACAGGCACCTGCCGTGGCCGAGCGCATCGTGGATGGCCGCACGACGTATATCCTCAACAGCATCCTCGAAGACGTGATAAAGAAAGGCACTGGACGCCGCGCACTGGCCTTGGGCCGTGCGGACATCGCGGGCAAGACCGGTACCACCAACGAATCCAAGGACGCCTGGTTCTCCGGCTATAACGCCGACTACGTGACTACCGTGTGGACCGGCTATGACCAGCCCGAAAGCCTCGGGCGTCGAGAGTTCGGTGGCACCGTCGCACTGCCGATCTGGATGAGCTACATGGGCGCAGCCTTAAAAGACAAGCCGCTGCATACCCAGCCGGAGCCGGAAGGCATCCTTAGCCTGCGGATCGACCCGGTGAGTGGCCGTGCGGCATCGCCAAGCACGCCGAATGCGTACTTCGAACTGTTCAAGAGCGAAGACACGCCGCCGTCGGTCAATGAACTGGGTAACGGCGTTGCACCGGGCAGCCCGCTGCCGGCAGATGAGGCGGCGCCGATCGACCTGTTCTAACGGAGTCTGTGTTTGAACACAGATTCAATGTGGGAGGGCGCTTGCCCCCGATACCAGTGGAGCAGCCAACTCATCATGTGGCTGACACTCCGCCATCGGGAGCAAGCCCCCTCCCACCTTTGGTTCTGCGCAGGCCGTGGTTTTTATAGCCACACAGCAAAAAGCCCCGACTCGCGAGAGCCGGGGCTTTTTGTTGGTGCGCTACAACGGCTTAGCCGTTGAACACATCATCCACGCTTTGCAGCGGGTAGTTCTTCGGATACGGCAGGGTGGCCACACCGGTCTCGATGGCGGCTTTGGCCACGGCATCGGAGATCAGGGTGATCAGGCGCTTATCCATTGGTTTCGGAATGATGTACTCACGACCGAATTCCAGCTTGGCACCACCGTAGGCATCGCACACGTCCTGAGGCACCGGCAGCTTGGCCAGTTCACGCAGGGCATTGGCGGCAGCTACTTTCATCTCTTCGTTAATGCGCTTGGCGCGAACGTCCAGGGCACCACGGAAGATGAACGGGAAACCCAGAACGTTGTTGACCTGGTTCGGGTAGTCCGAACGACCGGTGGCCATGATCACGTCGTTACGAGTGGCGTGAGCCAGTTCCGGCGAGATCTCTGGGTCCGGGTTGGAGCAGGCGAATACGATCGGGTTGGCCGCCATGGACTTCAGACCTTCGGCGCTCAGCAGGTTCGGGCCGGACAGGCCGACGAACACGTCTGCACCGTCAAGGGCGTCAGCCAGGGTGCGCTTGGAGGACGGGTGGGCAAACATCGCCTTGTACTGGTTCAGATCGGTACGCTCGGACTGGATCACGCCCTTGCTGTCGACCATGTAGATGTTTTCCAGCTTGGCGCCCATGCTCACGATCAGCTTCATGCAGGAGATGGCCGCAGCACCGGCGCCCAGGCAGACGATTTTGGCGTCAGACAGGGTTTTACCAGCGATTTCCAGGGCGTTGATCATGCCGGCCGCGGTAACGATCGCGGTACCGTGCTGGTCATCGTGGAATACCGGAATGTCGCACTGTTCGATCAGGGCCTTTTCGATCTCGAAGCACTCAGGTGCCTTGATGTCTTCCAGGTTGATGCCACCGAAGGTGATGGAGATACGCTTGACGGTGTCGATGAAGGCCTGCGGGCTCTCGGAATCGACTTCGATGTCGAAAACGTCGATGCCGGCGAAGCGCTTGAACAGCACGCCTTTACCTTCCATGACTGGCTTGGAAGCCAATGGGCCGAGGTTGCCCAGGCCAAGAATCGCGGTGCCATCGGAAATCACTGCAACCAGGTTGCCCTTGCCTGTGTACTTGTACGCCAGCTCGGGATCACGAGCGATTTCACGTACGGGCTCAGCCACGCCGGGGCTGTAGGCCAACGACAGATCGCGGGCAGTGGCAGTGGCTTTGGTGAGCTCTACACTCAGCTTTCCTGGACGAGGATGGGCATGATATTCGAGAGCGGCAGTTTTCAAATCAGACATATCGGCATTCCGCTTTTACTGTTGGTCGACGGACCGCCGAGGATACTCGTGTCGTAAAGCCCCTACAAGACTGGGCAGTCACAGGTGTCAAGGCCCCGAAACGACGTACTTTAGTCTAAAGCCACGGTATACAAGGGCTAGACTGTTCACAATCGACATAAAAAATGTCTACAATTTTTTATTAAAACGTCAATTTGATCATGCTGGAGTCGGTCAGCGGCAACAACCAACGCGCATGATCGTGTTTCAGGCCGCCGCGCTTGGAGCGATCCTGCACCCAACCCCGAGCCTCGACTACCTTGCCTTGCAGACCATTAAGCAGACCGACATCGAATGTGCGGGCCAGATCGGGTGCAATGCGTAATACCAGTGAACGCTCCAATTCTATCCAGATGCCACCTCGATTGCGTTCGATCTTGCTTACGCGGCCGCTGACCAAGGCAAAGCCGGATTGCTTGAGCTGCGCCACGGGCTGTATTGGCGATTGCCGCCAGAGGCCCAGACTCGCCTGACGGGCGCGGTTTTCAGCAGCTTGCTGGCAGGCGACGAGATCCACATTGGGCGCGACGCCCACCTGGAATCCAAGGCCCTCAGCCAGCAATTGCGCCTCCAGGTTCTCGCCATTGCCACCGTAAAGGTGGGCCAGGGTACGACCGTAATGATCTTTAGGCTCGCGCCCCGGCACCAGGCCGACGCGACCGCCGCTGGCCGCCACCAACGCCTGCAAACGCTGGCGAGCGGCGACAGAATAGGGCTCATCGGTTCGGCCCTTTTTGCCGGTCTCCGGCGCATTAAGGCCGATCATCCGCACGCTGCGGCCATCCTTGAGACGTACGGTATCGCCATCAACCACACGCTGCACCTCGACCTGGGACACGGACGTCGGTGCAGGGCAAAACACCTCGGCCTGAACAGCCGACAGCCAAATCCCAGGCACAAAAAAGGCGCCCGCAAGGGACGCCTTTTTCAACAGCTGGCAAAAGCCCATAAGGCCTTTGAGCCTTACTCTGCTTGAGTAGCAGGCTTCTTGCCGAAAGCACCAAAGCGATCTGCGAAGCGCTGTACGCGGCCGCCGGTGTCCAGAGTCTTCTGCTTACCGGTGTAGAACGGGTGGCACTCGTTGCATACGTCAGTACCCAGTGGCTTGCACAGGTTCGAGCGAGTTTCGAACTTGTTGCCGCAGCTGCAGGTTACTTCGATGGTTTCGTACGCTGGATGGATATCGGCTTTCATGGCACTTCCTCGGGCTAGCGTGCCGCCACTCGACACTATTGTCGAATACCGCACGTAATTAGGCCGCGGATTCTACCAGACCTTTTTAAACGCGCAAGCGGCCCTTGCGGCCGATTCCCAACATAAAAGCTCCTTTCATCAGAAAACCATGGCATACCCAAGCCTTGCCCTGTCTGCTAGGCTCCCGCCCTTCCTCATCACCCTCCTTATATGGAACCCCGCGTGCCCGACGCCATTTTGCGCCTAGCCCTGCCCTCGCCCCTGCGCCGCCTGTTCGACTACCGGGCCCCGGCCGGCGTGCTGCGAGCGCAATTGCAGCCAGGCATGCGCGTGCGCGTACCCTTTGGCCGACGGGAAATGATCGGCGTTCTGATAGAAGTCGCCGATCACAGCGAAGTCCCGGCCGAAAAGCTCAAACCGGCCCTGGCCATCCTGGACGCCACCGCACCATTGCCGCCCGCGCTATTCAAGCTGTGCCTATGGACCGCCCAGTATTACCAGCACAGCCTGGGCGACACCTTGAGCTGGGCGCTGCCGGTGCTGTTGCGTCAGGGCGAGTTGGCCGAAGCACGCCAGGAGCGTTTCTGGTCGACGGTGCCCGGTGCCCGTCTCGATGACCCGCGCATCGCCCGTGCCCCGCGCCAGCGTGAAGCCCTGGCAACCCTGGCCCAGCATCCACACGGCGTAGCGCATCAGCTATTGAGCAAGCTGATGCTGAGCAAGGACAGCCTCGACCTGCTGCTAGCCAAAGGCCTGGTGCAGGTGGAAATCCGCAAGCACGCCCCCGACCCGCGCCACGAACATTGGCTGGCCCAGCCGGAATTACCGCTGAACCCCGAGCAACGCGCGGCGTATGAAGCGATTCGCGCAGGTTTCGACAGTTTCCATGCGTTCCTGCTGGCCGGCGTCACCGGCAGCGGCAAGACCGAAGTCTATTTGCAGTTGATCCGCGAAACCCTGCAGGCCGGCAAGCAGGCACTGGTGTTGATCCCTGAGATCAACCTCGGCCCGCAAACCCTGGCGCGTTTCGAACAGCGCTTCAACGCTCGCATCGCACTGGTGCACTCGGCGGTCAACGACCGTGAACGTCTCGAGTCGTGGCTGGCCGCGCGAGATGGCGAAGCTGACATTATTATCGGCACCCGTTCGGCGCTGTTTACGCCGATGAAAAACCCCGGCCTGATCATCATCGACGAGGAGCACGACGGCTCCTATAAACAGCAGGAAGGCCTGCGTTACCACGCCCGCGACCTCGCACTGGTGCGCGCGCGCCAGGAAGACATTCCGATTGTGCTCGGTTCGGCTACCCCATCCCTGGAAAGCCTGCACAACGCCTACACCGGCCGTTATGGGCTCCTACGCTTGAATGAGCGCGCTGGCGGCGCCAAGCAGCCTCGCTTCATGCGCCTGGACGTCAAAAGCCGTCCGCTGGACAGCGGCATTTCCGGGCCGATGCAGCAAGCCATCGGCCAGACCCTTGCCGCTGGACAGCAAGTATTGGTCTTTCTCAACCGCCGCGGCTTTGCGCCGACACTGCTGTGCCATGACTGCGGCTGGATGTCTGAGTGCGAGCGCTGCGATGCGCGCATGACCGTGCACCAACGCCACGGCGAGCTGCGCTGCCACCACTGCGGCCATGTGGAACGTGTGCCTCGCCATTGCCCGCAGTGCGGCAAGGTGGACCTGCGTCCGGTGGGCGCGGGCACCGAACGTGCCGAAGAGCGCTTGGGCATTCTGTTTCCGGATTACCCGGTACTGCGAGTCGACCGCGATAGCACGTCGCGCAAAGACGCGATGAATCAGCTGTTCGCCACTATTCAGAAAGGCCAGCCTTGCATCTTGGTGGGCACGCAGATGCTCGCCAAAGGGCACCACTTTCCACGGGTGACACTGGTGTCGATCCTGGATGCCGACGGTGGTTTGTTCTCCGGGGACTTCCGCGCCAGCGAGCGCATGGCGCAGTTGATCGTGCAGGTCGCGGGTCGTGCCGGGCGCGCGGAGGAACCGGGCAAGGTGATTATTCAGACGCACCTCGCTGACCACCCTTTGCTGATCCAACTGACCGAACAAGGCTATTTTGCCTTCGCCGAACAAGCACTGAGCGAGCGCCGTTCCGCCGGCCTGCCGCCGTTTGCGCACCTGGCATTGCTGCGAGCAGAAGCGCACAAGCCCGGCCAGGCCGAAGGTTTTCTTGATGAAGCATGCAGCGTCGCCGAAGGTTTACTGAGCGAACTGAGCCTGACCGGCATCGAACTGCTCGGCCCGGTGCCCGCGCCCATGGAGCGCCGCGCCGGACGCTATCGCGCTCAGCTACTCTTGCAGGCAACCTCACGCGCACCGCTGCATCGACTATTAAGTAGCTGGCTGCTTGCCCTGGAGCAAATGCCCAGCGGCCGACAAGTGCGATGGTCGTTGGATGTAGACCCGGTAGATTTGTATTAACCCAGGCCACAGGTCCCACGAAGGTTGGCAAGCCCGCCCTCGCCACGGATAATGCCCAGTTTTTCCACCTGCGCATCGCGCGCCGCCGCTTGCGGTCGAAAGAGAACACCATGAAAGACACCATTCGCCAGCTGATCCAACAAGCCCTCACCCAACTCGTCAACGAAGGTGTGTTGCCTGAAGGCCTGACGCCGGCGATCCAGGTGGAAAACACCCGAGACAAGACCCACGGCGACTTCGCCAGCAACATCGCGATGATGCTGTCCAAGCCGGCTGGCATGAAGCCGCGCGACCTGGCGGAAAAAATCATCGCCGCGCTGCCGGCTGATGAGAGTGTGACCAAGGCCGAAATCGCCGGCCCTGGCTTTATCAACTTCTTCCAAAACACCCAGGCCCTGGCTTCGCGCCTGGATGCAGCCCTCGCCGATGCCAAGATCGGCGTACGTAAGGCCGGCCCGGCTCAGCGCGTGGCCATTGACCTGTCGGCACCTAACCTCGCCAAAGAGATGCACGTCGGCCACCTGCGCTCGACCATCATTGGCGATGGCGTGGCGCGGGTGCTGGAGTTTCTGGGCGACACCGTGATCCGCCAGAACCACGTGGGCGACTGGGGCACCCAGTTCGGCATGCTGATGGCTTATCTGCAGGAAAACCCGATCACCAGCAACGAGCTGTCGGACCTGGAGAACTTCTACCGCGCCGCCAAAAAGCGTTTCGATGAATCCGAAGAGTTCGCCGACCGGGCCCGTGGCCTGGTGGTGAAACTGCAGGCCGGCGACAAGGAATGCCTGGATCTGTGGGGCCGCTTCCGTGATATCTCGCTGTCCCACTGCCAGGAAATCTACGAGCTGCTCAACGTCAAGTTGACCATGGCCGACGTGATGGGTGAAAGCGCCTACAACGACGACCTGATCAACGTGGTCAACGACCTCAAGGCCAAGGGCCTGCTGGTCGAGAGCAACGGCGCGCAGTGCGTGTTCCTCGAAGAATTCAAGACCGCCGACGGCGAACCGCTGCCGGTGATCATCGTCAAGGCCGATGGTGGCTACCTCTACGCCACCACCGACCTGGCCGCCGTGCGCTACCGTAGTGGCGTGCTCAAGGCGGATCGCGCGCTGTATTTCGTCGACCAGCGCCAAGCCCTGCACTTCCAGCAGGTGTTCGAAGTGGCGCGCCGTGCGGGCTTCATCACCCACCCGATGCACATGGAACACATGGGCTTCGGCACCATGAACGGCGCCGATGGCCGTCCGTTCAAGACCCGCGACGGCGGCACCGTGAAGCTGATCGACCTGCTGAACGAAGCCCAAGAGCGTGCCTACAACCTGGTGAAGGAAAAGAACCCGGAGCTGGCCGAAGCCGACCTGCGCAACATCGCCCGCGTAGTGGGGATTGGCGCGGTGAAATACGCCGACCTGTCCAAGCACCGCACCAGCGACTACAGCTTCAACTTCGAACTGATGCTCAACTTCGAAGGCAACACCGCGCCGTACCTGCTGTACGCCTACACCCGCGTGGCCGGTGTGTTCCGCAAGCTGGGCAAGGACTTCAGCGAAGTCGAAGGCCAGATCGTGCTGGACGCGCCTCATGAACAGGAACTGGCCGCCAAACTGGCGCAATTCGGCGAAGTGCTGAACAGCGTCGGCGAGAAAGGCACGCCGCATATCCTCTGCACCTACCTGTATGAAGTCGCCGGATTGTTCTCCAGCTTCTACGAGAACTGCCCGATCCTCACCGCCGACGACGAAGCCCAGAAGCAAAGCCGCCTGCGCCTCGCCGCACTGGCTGGACGGACCCTCAAGCAAGGCCTGGAACTGTTGGGCCTGGAAACTCTGGAGCGTATGTAAGTTGGCTGCCAAGAAAAAACCTGCACCCAAGCGCGGCGCCAGCCGCTACCAGGCCCCGGCGAAGAAGCCGATTCCGGGCTGGTTGTGGATGGCCATCGGCCTCACGGTTGGCGCGTTTATCGTGTTCCTGATGAAGCTGGACCCAGGCCAGGGCGATGACGTCAAACGGGTCAAACAGGAACAGCAGAAAGCCACGAAAATGGCTGAAGCTAACAAGACTGCACCGAGCCCAACGGCACCGGTAAAGCCGAAGTACGACTTCTATACGCTGCTGCCGGAATCGGAAGTGATCGTGCCGCCTGACGCCGTGCCGGAGAAAACCCTGCCGACGCCGCAAGTGCCGACCACCCCGGTGACCCCAGCGGAAGCCGCGAAAATCGACACTGCGCGGGCCCAGGCAGCACTGGCCGGGATTACTCCGCCGCCCGCACCACCGGTTGCGGAGACCAAAGCCGCACCTGTGACCAAGTTCTTCCTGCAAGCGGGCTCGTTCCCGAAACAGGCGGATGCGGATCGTGTGCGTGCGCAGATTATTCTGCTGGGCCAGACGGTGACGGTGGAGTCGGGCACTGTAAAGGACGCGACCTGGTATCGCGTCCTGGTGGGGCCGTTCAGCAACCGCGAACAGCTGACCGTGGCACAGAAACAATTGGCCGGCGCAGGGTTTAGCAACCTGTTGTTACAACAACGCCAGAGCCGCTGATTTCGAAGACACAACAGCATTAATGTGGGAGGGGGCTTGCCCCCGATGGCGGTGTATCAGTCACCAGATTCATTGACTGACACTCCGCCATCGGGGGCAAGCCCCCTCCCACATTTGGTTTTGCAGCGCTCTGAAATGTGTGTCAGACCGATAAACACCACTCGTCCGCCATAAACCCCTACGGTTGAAATCCCCCCCGCCACCCCCATATGAGTTTCCATCAGGGCATTTTCGCCCCGCTGCGTGGAGACTCTCCCCTTGACCACCATCGTTTCAGTACGTCGCCACGGCAAAGTCGTCATGGGCGGCGACGGACAGGTTTCCCTGGGTAATACCGTGATGAAAGGCAACGCGAAGAAAGTCCGTCGCCTGTACCACGGCCAGGTGCTCGCCGGCTTTGCTGGCGCTACCGCCGACGCTTTTACCCTCTTCGAGCGTTTCGAAGGCCAGCTTGAGAAACATCAGGGCCACCTTGTGCGCGCCGCTGTGGAGCTCGCTAAAGAATGGCGCACCGACCGCTCCCTCAGCCGCCTGGAAGCCATGCTGGCTGTAGCAAACAAAGACGCTTCGCTGATCATCACCGGCAACGGCGATGTGGTTGAACCCGAGCACGGCTTGATCGCCATGGGCTCCGGTGGCGGTTACGCCCAGGCCGCGGCGAGCGCACTGTTGAAGAAAACCGACCTGTCGGCCCGCGAAATCGTCGAAACCGCCCTGGGTATCGCCGGCGACATTTGCGTGTTCACCAACCACAACTTCACCATTGAGGAGCAGGACCTCGCCGAGTAAGCCGTAGGCTTATTCCCGCTTGAGGCCGCCAAAAACTATGTCCATGACTCCCCGCGAAATCGTCCATGAACTCAACCGCCATATCATCGGCCAGGACGATGCCAAGCGCGCCGTTGCCATCGCGCTGCGTAACCGCTGGCGCCGGATGCAACTGCCCGAAGAATTACGCGTTGAAGTAACACCGAAGAACATCCTGATGATCGGCCCGACCGGTGTCGGTAAAACCGAAATCGCCCGGCGCCTGGCCAAGTTGGCCAATGCCCCGTTCATCAAGGTCGAAGCGACCAAGTTCACCGAAGTCGGCTATGTGGGCCGTGACGTCGAGTCGATCATCCGTGATCTGGCCGACGCCGCCCTGAAGATGCTGCGCGAACAGGAAGTGACCAAGGTCAGCCACCGCGCCGAAGACGCCGCCGAAGAACGCATCCTCGATGCCCTGTTGCCACCGGCACGCATGGGTTTCAACGAAGACGCCGCGCCGTCGTCCGATTCCAACACCCGCCAACTGTTCCGCAAACGCCTGCGTGAAGGCCAGTTGGATGACAAGGAAATCGAGATTGAAGTCGCCGAGGTCTCCGGCGTCGATATTTCCGCACCGCCTGGCATGGAAGAAATGACCAGCCAGTTGCAGAACCTGTTCGCCAACATGGGCAAGGGCAAGAAGAAAAGCCGAAAGCTCAAGGTGAAAGAGGCGCTCAAGCTGGTACGCGACGAAGAAGCCGGGCGCCTGGTGAATGAGGAAGAGCTCAAGGCCAAAGCCCTGGAAGCTGTCGAGCAGCATGGCATCGTGTTTATCGACGAGATCGACAAGGTGGCCAAGCGCGGCAATTCCGGCGGCGTCGATGTGTCCCGCGAAGGCGTACAGCGCGACCTGCTGCCGCTGATCGAAGGCTGCACCGTGAACACCAAGCTGGGCATGGTCAAGACCGACCACATCCTGTTTATCGCTTCCGGTGCGTTCCACCTGAGCAAGCCAAGCGACCTGGTGCCGGAGTTGCAAGGTCGTCTGCCGATTCGCGTAGAGCTGAAGGCACTGACCCCTGGCGACTTCGAACGCATCCTCAGCGAACCGCATGCGTCGCTCACTGAGCAGTATCGCGAGCTGTTGAAAACCGAAGGCCTGGGCATTGAGTTCCTGCCGGACGGTATCAAGCGCTTGGCTGAGATCGCGTGGCAGGTCAACGAGAAGACCGAAAACATCGGCGCACGTCGCCTGCACACGTTGCTTGAGCGCTTGCTTGAGGAAGTGTCTTTCAGCGCCGGCGACATGGCCGGTGCGCAGAATGGCGAGGCGATCAAGATCGACGCCGAATACGTCAACAGCCACTTGGGCGAATTGGCACAGAACGAAGACTTGTCGCGGTATATTCTGTAAGCCTCACACAGAACTGCTTTGCTTCAAATGTGGGAGGGGGCTTGCCCCCGATAGCGGTGGATCAGTCAGCTTATCTATAGCTGACCCACTGCAATCGGGGGCAAGCCCCCTCCCACATTTTTAAGCCGGTTTATTCAAGAGCACCTCATATGGCCAAGTTTCCTACTGCTGTAAACCTGCACAAAACCTCAAACACCCTCGGCCTCACCTACGGGCCCGACGAGGTATACCAACTTCCCGCCGAACTGCTGCGCACCCACTCGCCTTCCGCCGAGGTCCAGGGCCACGGCAAACCCATCCTGCAATTCGGCAAGCTCAACGTTAAGTTGATCAAAGTAGAACCGGCCGGTCAGTACGCACTGAAATTGACCTTCGACGATGGGCATGACAGCGGACTGTTCACTTGGGACTACCTCTATCAATTGGCCGTGCGTCAGGACGCGTTGTGGACCGATTATCTCGCCGAGCTCAAAGCCGCCGGCAAAACCCGCGACCCGAGTCAGTCGGTCGTGCGGCTGATGCTCTAGTCCAGGCTTCTCGCTCATTAGAGGGCATTTTCTAATTTCATCTGTTTGAATGCCCTGTCGCGTGGTCAACGATTGGCCCGCTTGCGAAAAAAATTAAACTCGGGTAACCAATGGAACTGGCAAGTTCCCTGCATTTGACGATGCGGTATCAACGGTCACCCGAGTCGCAGTACCAGGCTTGTGTTGTGTATCGAAACTTGGTGCACGGCGGTACCCGGTACTCGTCTTTCGGACAATGGAGCGTCGTAGATGAGTAACAAGAACAACGATGACTTGAAACGCCAGGCCTCGGAAAACACCCTGGGGCTCAACCCGATCATCGCGTTACGCAAAAAGGATTTACTGGCCTCGGCCAAGATGGTGCTGACCCAAGCCATCAAGCAACCGTTGCACAGCGCCAAGCACGTCGCCCACTTTGGCGTTGAATTGAAGAATGTGATGTTCGGCAAATCGGAGCTGGTGCCTGAGAGCGACGACCGTCGCTTCCACGACCCGGCCTGGAGCCAGAACCCGCTCTACAAGCGCTACCTGCAAACCTACCTGGCGTGGCGCAAGGAACTGCATGACTGGATTGGCGACAGCAACCTGTCGGACCAGGACATCAGCCGCGGCCACTTCGTAATCAACCTGATGACCGAAGCCATGGCCCCCACCAACAGCGCAGCCAACCCGGCGGCAGTCAAACGCTTCTTTGAAACCGGCGGTAAAAGCCTGCTCGACGGCCTGTCACATTTGGCCAAGGACATGGTGCACAACGGCGGCATGCCGAGCCAGGTCAACATGGGCGCCTTTGAAGTGGGCAAGTCCCTTGGCACCACTGAAGGCGCGGTGGTGTTTCGCAACGACGTGCTGGAGCTGATCCAGTACAAGCCAATCACCGAGCAGGTGCATGAGCGCCCGCTGCTGGTCGTACCGCCGCAGATCAACAAATTCTACGTATTCGACCTGAGCCCGGAAAAGAGCCTGGCGCGCTTCTGCCTGCGCAACGGCCAGCAAACCTTTATCGTCAGTTGGCGAAACCCGACCAAGGCCCAGCGTGAATGGGGCCTGTCGACCTATATCGAGGCGCTCAAGGAAGCGGTCGATGTGGTCACGGCGATCACCGGCAGCAAAGACATCAACATGCTCGGCGCCTGCTCCGGCGGCATTACCTGCACCGCTCTGCTCGGCCACTACGCGGCGCTGGGTGAGAAGAAGGTCAACGCCCTGACCTTGCTGGTGAGTGTGCTGGACACCACCCTGGACACCCAGGTGGCGCTGTTTGTGGATGAGCAGACCCTGGAAGCGGCCAAGCGCCATTCCTACCAGGCCGGCGTGCTGGAAGGCCGCGACATGGCCAAGGTATTCGCCTGGATGCGCCCCAACGACCTGATCTGGAACTACTGGGTCAATAACTACCTGCTGGGCAACGAGCCGCCGGTGTTCGACATCCTGTTCTGGAACAACGACACCACACGTTTGCCGGCCGCCTTCCATGGCGACCTGATCGAACTGTTCAAAAACAACCCGCTGGTTCGCGCCAACGCACTGGAAGTGTGCGGCACGCCCATCGACCTCAAGCAGGTCACGGCGGATATTTATTCACTGGCCGGCACCAACGATCACATCACTCCCTGGCAGTCTTGCTACAAGTCGGCGCAGTTGTTTGGCGGCAAAGTGGAATTTGTGCTGTCCAGCAGCGGGCATATCCAGAGCATTCTCAACCCACCGGGCAACCCCAAGGCGCGCTACCAGACCAGCGACAGCCTCGCGGGCAAGCCTCTGGAATGGCAGGAGAACGCAACCAAGCACACCGATTCCTGGTGGCTGCACTGGCAGGTATGGCAGGCAGAGCGCGCCGGGAAGCTGAAGAAGGCGCCGACGACATTAGGCAACAAAACCTACGCCGCAGCCGAAGCGGCACCTGGAACCTACGTACACGAGCGTTAGATTGAAATGGGATCAAATGTGGGAGGGGGCTTGCTCCCGATGCAGGCGACACGGAGCGCCTGCTACACCGCGTTGATGCTATCGGGAGCAAGCCCCCTCCCACGTTGACCCAATACCTACCGGACTACCTCACAGGGCTTGAGCATGCCGCAACCGTTCATCTTCCGCACCATCGACCTGGATGGCCAGACCATCCGCACGGCGGTGCGCCCGGGCAAGCCTCACTTGACGCCGCTGCTGATCTTCAACGGCATCGGCGCCAACCTTGAGTTGGTGTTTCCGTTCGTCCAGGCCCTGGACCCGGACCTGGAGGTGATTGCATTCGATGTGCCAGGCGTCGGCGGCTCATCTACCCCCAAGCGGCCCTATCGTTTTCCCGGCCTGGCCAAGCTCACCGCGCGCATGCTCGACTATCTCGACTACGGCCAGGTCAACGCCGTAGGCGTGTCCTGGGGTGGTGCGCTGGCGCAACAGTTTGCCTATGACTACCCGGAGCGCTGCAAGAAACTGATCCTGGCAGCCACGGCGGCTGGCGCAGTGATGGTGCCGGGTAAGCCCAAGGTTTTGTGGCTGATGGCAAGCCCACGCCGCTACATCCAACCGTCCCATGTGGTGCGTATCGCGCCGATGATTTACGGCGGTTCTTTCCGCCGCGACTCGAACCTCGCCGCCGAACATGCGAGCAAGGTGCGATCTGCCGGCAAACTCGGTTACTACTGGCAGCTGTTCGCCGGGCTGGGCTGGACCAGCATCCATTGGCTGCACAAGATCCGCCAGCCCACCCTGGTGCTGGCGGGGGACGACGACCCGCTGATCCCCTTGATCAATATGCGCATGCTGGCTTGGCGCATCCCCAATGCGCAATTGCACATCATCGATGACGGCCACCTGTTCTTGATCACCCGGGCCGAAGCCGTGGCGCCGATCATCATGAAGTTCTTGGAAGAGGAGCGAATGCGTGCAGTGATTCATCCACGCCCGGCGGTGTAAGGACGCAACGCCGCGCAACTTGCCAGGAACCGACTATGGTTCTGAATTGGCGTGCCTGTTTGATGGCTAGACGAAGGAGTGTTGGCTCATGCGAGAAAGACCCGTGACGAACCCGGCGCCTACCCCTGCTGCGTTCATCAATGCGCAAAATGCGATCACCGGCCTCAGGGGCAGGGACTTGCTCTCGACCTTGCGCAGCGTCGCCGCCCACAGCTTGCGCAACCCGGTGCACACCGCACGGCATGCCTGGGCCTTGAGCGGCCAGTTGGGTCGGGTGCTGTTGGGCGAGACCGTGCACGAGCCCAACCCCCATGACAGCCGCTTCAGCGATCCCACCTGGAAGCTCAACCCGCTCTACCGCCGAAGTCTGCAAGCCTATTTGAGCTGGCAGAAGCAGACACGTCACTGGATCGACGACAGCGCCCTGAGCGCCGATGACCGGGCCCGCGCACACTTCG
The DNA here is from genome assembly GCF_000632245.1 of Pseudomonas sp. RIT357. Classification (NCBI taxonomy): domain Bacteria; kingdom Pseudomonadati; phylum Pseudomonadota; class Gammaproteobacteria; order Pseudomonadales; family Pseudomonadaceae; genus Pseudomonas; species Pseudomonas sp. RIT357. The sequence goes on along the minus strand of NZ_JFYX01000046.1, from coordinate 107,306 downwards.
CCTTCTCCCTGCTCAACGATGCCGTCTCACCCTCCAACACCCTGCTCAACCCGCTGGCCGTCAAAGAGTTGCTCAACTCCGGCGGCAACAGCGTGGTGCGCGGTGTGGCCAATTTGTTCGAAGACCTGCTGCACAACAACGGCTTGCCACGCCAAGTGAGCAAGCACGCGTTCGAAGTTGGCAAGACGGTTGCCACCACCCCTGGCTCGGTGGTGTTTCGCAATGAGCTGCTGGAGCTGATCCAGTACAAGCCCATGAGCGAAAAACAGTACGCCAAGCCACTGCTGATCGTGCCGCCGCAGATCAACAAGTACTACATTTTCGACTTGAGCCCGGCCAACAGCTTTGTGCAGTACGCGCTCAAAAACGGACTGCAGACCTTTATGGTCAGCTGGCGCAACCCGGATGTGCGCCACCGCGAGTGGGGCCTGTCCACCTACGTTGCGGCGCTGGAGGAAGCGCTTAACGTATGCCGGGCAATCACCGGCGCCCGAGAAGTCAACCTGATGGGTGCCTGCGCCGGCGGCCTGACCATCGCCGCCTTGCAAGGCCACTTGCAGGCCAAGCGTCAGCTACGCCGCATCTCCAGCGCCAGCTACCTGGTGAGCCTGCTGGACAGCCAGATCGACAGCCCCGCCACCCTGTTCGCCGACGAGCAAACCCTGGAAGCCGCCAAACGCCGCTCCTATCAAGAGGGAGTGCTGGATGGGCGCGACATGGCCAAGGTCTTCGCCTGGATGCGCCCCAATGACCTGATCTGGAATTACTGGATCAACAACTACCTGTTGGGCAAGGAACCGCCGGCCTTCGACATCCTGTACTGGAATAACGACAACACGCGCCTGCCCGCCGCGCTGCATGGCGACCTGCTGGACTTCTTCAAGCACAACCCGCTGAGCCATCCCGGCGGCCTGGAGGTATGCGGCACGCCCATTGACTTGCAAAAGGTCACCGTGGACAGCTTCAGCGTGGCCGGCATCAACGACCACATTACGCCGTGGGACGCGGTGTATCGCTCCACACAATTGCTGGGCGGCGAGCGGCGCTTCGTACTGTCCAACAGCGGGCATATCCAGAGCATCCTCAACCCTCCGGGCAACCCCAAGGCCAACTACGTCGAGAACCAGAAACTGAGCAGCGACCCACGCGCCTGGTACTACGACGCCAACCATGTCGAAGGCAGTTGGTGGCCGCAATGGCTGGAGTGGATCCAGCAGCGCTCGGGCGTGCAACGCGAAACCCTCACGGCTCTGGGCAACCAGAATTACCCACCGATGGAAGCGGCGCCGGGCACCTATGTGCGAGTGCGCTGAGCTCAACGATCACATTAAGAAGACTGGATGAAGACCCGCGACCGTATCCTTGAATGCGCCCTGCAGTTGTTCAACCAAAAGGGCGAGCCGAATGTATCAACCATGGAGGTGGCCAATGAAATGGGGATCAGCCCCGGCAACCTCTACTACCACTTCCATGGCAAGGAGCCGCTGATCATTGGGCTTTTTGAGCGTTTTCAAGGTGAGCTGGCGCCGTTGCTTGATCCGCCCGCAGACGCACAATTGAAGGCTGAGGATTACTGGCTGTTCCTGCACCTGATTGTCGAGCGAATGGCCCACTACCGGTTTCTTTTCCAGGACTTGTCCAACTTGGCCGGACGCCTACCGAAGCTTGCCAAAGGCATTCGCAACCTGCTTACAGCGCTCAAACGTACCCTGGCATCATTGCTGGCGCGATTGAAGGCAGCGGGGCAAGTGGTCAGTGACACGCAGGCACTGGGGCAATTGGTGGAACAGATCACCATGACCTTGCTGTTTTCCCTGGATTACCAGCGGATACTTGATCGCGAAGGCGAGATACGGGTCGTGGTGTACCAGATCATGATGCTGGTAGCGCCGCACCTGCTATTGCCGACACGGCTGACGACGGAGCGGTTGGCGCTGCGTTATTTGGATGAGCCCGTTTGACGGGCCGTCATCCCGGCTCGCCGAACTGGTAACTGAACTTGAAGAGTTCGCTATCACTGCTAATGCCCAACTTGCGATACGCCGATTGCTTTTGCGTGCTGATGGTACTTGCACTACGCGAAAACTTCGCAGCAATTGAATTTACCGTCATACCATCGAGAAAACACCTCAACACTTCCTGCTCTTTAGGTGTTAGGCAAGCGTTCATTTGCAACGAAGTTGAAGGCTCCACTCTCGATTTCATATTGAGAACATCAAGTATTGATTGCATACCCTGCAGTGCGGGCACCATACACGGCTTCAAGTAAATACGGCCTTGAGCAACCGTTCGAATGGCCGTCACCAGTTCGGTCAAGTTCTGGGTCTTGCCCAGTACCCCCCAACATCCTGCCTTCAAAGACAATGAAACCGTGGCAGGCGTGTAATGCGAACACACGATCAGTGGCCTGCACTGGCTGAAGCGCCTGCTCAGGGCCTGGATCAGGCTGAGGCCGTCGCTGTCCGATGGTGCCAGGACAAAGTCCATGACCACAACGTTCGGAGGTCGCCGAGTAAGCGCTTCCAGCAGTTCCCCAGCCGTGCCGAAAGAGCCGATCACATCAAGGTCAGGCGCAGCGCTCAAGCCCAGCTCAATTCCCTGCCGAACCATCTCATGGTCATCTAAAAGCATGACGGTGTACGTAGTGGGCATAGAAGTAGGCATACAAAAAACCCGCATAAGTAAATACAACACCGCACCTTTGAATACGCGTGCTGCAATTACGGTATACCCAGTTACAGTCAGGCATCAATACTACGGGGCAATAAGCGCAAGTCCTTCAGCACGCTCCTACAGAAAAACATTAGTCCTACAGAAAAGTCTTAAGCTAAAAAGTTTTCGAATAATTACGAAATAAAACTCAGCACTTTTCTATAGATGAAGTTCGCACTCCCAGACAAATTATGCCTTCCGCCATTCGAGTAGAACTCGAAACACACTTCAGGCGTCACGCCTTAACCTGCGGCGGGCTTCTTTTACAAATTCACGACTGGGATGACCATGAAAATCACCGCTCTTTCCCCTGTTGCGGCAGTACTCGCTCTGACTGCGGCACTGTCACAGCCGGCATTCGCCGCCAACGATGGCGTTATCAATTTCACCGGCCTGGTGACCGATGTGACCTGCACCGTCGAGGGCGCAGCGCCGGGCACAGGCGCCGTCGTCAAAGACGTTAACCTGGGTGGCGTCTCTGCCTCTCGCCTGGCGACGGCGGGTAGTCGCGCCAACCTGACGGGTTTCACCATTCGCATTGGCGGGCCTGGCGAAGGCAGTTGCACCAATGGCCGTACCGCCATGGTGGCTTTCGACCCAACCAGCCCGGCCATTGACGTGGCCACCGGCCGCTTGAACATCGACGGCCACGATGATCCCTCCGACACCACCAATGCCAAGAACGTACAGGTAGAAGTAACCAATCGTGATGGCTCCCCGATCAATGTCTACACCGAGAAATCGGAGGGCGTAGTGATCGTCGACAACCAGGCGATTATCCCACTGGCAGCGCAGCTGTATGCCAGCGGTGCCGCCACCGAAGGCACGGTTAAAACCCGCGTCGGCTTCCTGATCGAATACGCCGAGTAAGAGGTGGACACGTCTGTACCCACAGACCTTGTACGCCCAGGACCTGCCATCGCCGCGCAGGTCCACTTCCAGCCTCGAAGAGACTTCAGATGATTAAACGAATGGCTCGCCGCGCCCTCGCCACCTGCGCTTTTGGGCTGATATCGCTTCACGCGCTCAGCACACAGGCGGGCGTGATTGTCCATGGCACGCGCGTGATCTACCCCGCAGAACAACAGGAAGTCGTTGTGCGGCTGGAAAACAAGGGCAGCCGCCCGGCGCTGGTGCAGGCCTGGCTGGATACCGGTGATCGACATTCGACGCCGGCGACTGCGCAGACCCCGTTCACCCTGACGCCGCCATTGTTTCGTATCGAGCCATATCAACAGCATGCCTTGCGCCTGCGCTATTCCGGTGAACCGCTACCCGAGAATCGCGAAAGTCTGTTCTGGTTGAACGTACTGGAAGTACCACCGCTTTCCGCCGATGCCGCGCAAAACAACCAGATCGAATTGTCGTTCCGTACTCGCCTGCGGGTGTTCCTGCGCCCACAAGGGCTGGCATATCCCATCGCCAGCGCCGCGTCAAAACTGCAATGGAAACTGGTACCCCATGACAATGGCTTTGCCCTGCAAGCCACCAATCCCACGCCGTACCATATTTCAATCGCCTCGGTTGACTTGCTGAGCGAGGGCAAGCGCTTCAGTAAAGCCGCAAGCAAAGCGGCCAACGACGGACTGTTACTGCCCGCCGGTGACGTAAAACTGTTTGCGCTGCCGCTGCTGCGTAATCGCCCCCACGACAAGCCCGAAGTCGAATTCACCACCGTCAGCGATTTCGGCGCCCGGGTGCGTCACTCCGCTGGCGTCGCACTGTCGTCCGCAGGATAACCCGTCGTATGAAAGCAACTTCGATTTCGCGCTGCTTAACCAGGTTCGCAGTGGCGCTCGCACTGCTCAGTCCGCCCATGGCGCAGGCGAGTGTCGTGATCAATAGCACACGGATTGTTTATCCACAGCAGGACAAGGAAGTCACGGTAAGGCTCGAGAGCAAGAATCAGGCGCCCGTCCTGATGCAAGTGTGGCTGGACAAAGGCGACGAGTACTCGACACCGGATGTAGACGACATACCGTTCGTTGTCACACCGCCGATCTTTCGCATTGAGCCGGGCAAGCAACACGTGGTGCGCCTGGCATACACCGGCGAAACGCTGCCATCGGTACAGGAAAGCCTGTACTGGTTCAACGTGCTGGAAGTGCCTTCTCAGGCCCCGAGCGCTGGGCAGAACAACCAGTTGCAACTCGCCTTCCGCACCCGGATCAAGGTTTTTTTCCGGCCACCCGACCTGCCCTCCGCGGTTGAGGCTGCGCCCGCAAAGCTGCAGTGGCGCAGCGTGACAACCGAGCGCGGCGTGATGCTGGAAGTGTATAACCCGACGCCCTATTACGTGAGCTTCGACAAGATCGAGGTCATCGCGAAGGGGCAGCGCCATGCCCGAGAACCCGCGGCATCGAGCGCCGACAACATGGTGGCGCCCCACGGCCGCAACCACTTCCAACTGACAGGGTTCAAGGCATTACCTGCGAGCGAGACGACCGTCGAATTCCAGACCCTCGACGACTTCGGTCTCACGATTTCGCACAGCGCCAAGGTGTCGTCATGACCGCCACGCCATAGCAACGCCAGGGCCTGCTCAGCGTCTCTTCAGTCCGCCCCTTCGGCCTTCTTGAGAATCAAACATGTCCGTTCAGTGCCCGTCCGTCGGGGCAGGGACGCGCTTTGCCGCAATTCGGACAACACCTATTCCTGTGGACGGTATCCATGCGTTCGAAAAAACCCGCCAGGACCAAAAACTGGCCCCTGTGTCCTCATCGATTGACGTTGATAACCCGTAGCCTCTTGTTGCTTGGAGGTGCCCACGCCGCAGGTGCACAGGGTGCCGAGCAGGTGATATTCAACCCGGCCTTTTTCCCCGACGGGGCGAACGGCTTGCAGATCGATCTTGCAAAGTTCAGTCAAGGCAACGTCGTCCTGCCCGGCACCTACCGCTCGGACGTTTACCTCAATGGCCAGTGGAGCGGACGCGAGTCCCTGACATTCAGCGCCATGGAAGGGCAAGACACGGCGCAACTGTGCCTGGAGCGGGAGGCGCTCATGAGGGTCGGCGTCGACATGGACGCCATCGAACAGGAAGCCGCCGAGTCGGCATTGTCCAGCTGTGCCGATATCTCCAGCTACCTGCCCGGCGCCAGCAGCCAGTTCGACGCGGGTGAAAACCGCCTGGACCTGCAGATTCCACAGATCTACCTGGCGCGCAAGGCCCGTGGTTATGTCGACCCCAACCATTGGGACGGCGGTATCGACGCCACCTTCGTGCGCTACAACGCCAACACCTTCATGACCCAGGCCAACGGCAGGTCGGTCAGCTCCAATTACCTGGGCCTGAACACCGGGCTCAACCTGGGTGCATGGCACTGGCGTCACAACGGCAGTTACAGCCAGTCGACGGTGGGCTCCGGCTACCAGAGCAGCAGCACCTACGTGCAGCGTGAAGTGAGCGCACTGCAGTCTCAATTGATGGTGGGCGAAATCTACACGCCGGGTGAGCTGTTCGACAGCGTACGTCTGCGCGGCGCCAGCCTGTTCAGCGATGATCGGATGCTACCGGACTCCCAGACCGGTTTTGCACCGGTGGTGCGCGGCGTTGCCGAGACCAATGCACGGGTCACCGTGCGCCAGCGCGGCGTGCTGCTGGACGAGGTGACGGTCGCGCCCGGTCCTTTTGTGCTCAACGATTTATTCCCCACCGGATACGGCGGCGACCTGACCGTTACCATCACCGAGGCGGACGGCCGCAAGCGGGAGTTCATTGTGCCCTTCGCCGCCAACGCCAACCTGTTGCGCCCCGGTTATAGCCGCTACGCGCTGAGCATCGGCCAGCTTGATGAAATCGGCCTTCGGCACCCGCCCAACGTCATGCAAGCGACCTACCAGCACGGTCTCAGCAATGTGCTGACCGGCTACACCGGGACGATAGTGGGCCAGGATTACAACTCCCAGCTACTAGGCGCTGCGTTCAACACCCCAGTGGGCGCGCTGTCCGTTGACGTGACCCACTCGAATGCCGACCTGCCCGGGCACGGCTCGCGGGAAGGGCAAAGCCTGCAGTTGCGCTACAGCAAGAACTTCGCCGCCACCGGCACTCACTTCGCACTCGGTGCCTACCGTTACTCCACCGAAGGCTTCCTCAGCCTGGGCGACGCGGCACGGGTTCGCGACCTTGCCATCGACGGACTCAACCTGGAAAACGTATCGCGCCTGCGCGACAGGATGGACATCAGCCTTAACCAGAACCTGGGCAACGGTTCGGTCTACCTCACCGGCTCCTCGCAAAACTATTGGAATCGCACAAGCGGCAACCTGACCTTAACCGCCGGGTACAGCGGGTCCTGGAAGGGCCTTCATTACACAGTCAGCGCACAACGCACCCGGGACTTGCTCAGTGACCGTGTCGACAAGCAAGTGGACCTGACCTTGAGCCTGCCACTGGGCAGCGGCGCACGGTCCCCGACCCTGACCACCACGGCCTATCGCGGCGACCACAGCAGTGGGGAACGTGTGACCGTCGGCGGCAACCTGGGCGAACGCAACGAACTCAGCTACGGGCTGGCTGCCAGTCGGACTCACGGCAGCGGCAACAGCACGAGCGCCGACGTGAAATACCAGGCCAGTCACGGCGTGCTGTCGGCCGGTTATGGCCAGAGCAGCGACTACCGCGCCACTTCATTCGGCATGACCGGTGGCATCGTCGCCCACGCGGGCGGCGTGACCTTTGCCCCGGAATTGGGCGACACCATTGGCATCGTCCAGGCACCTGACGCACAGGGTGCGCGGATCAACGGTAACCACAGCGCGCAGGTCGGCAAGAGCGGTTATGCCGTGGTGCCAAACCTCACTCCTTACCGCCAGAACGTGGTGGAGCTGGACCCCAAAGACCTTTCCGTAGACGTGGAACTCAAGACCGCCGCCCAGAACGTCGCTCCGCGTGCCGGTTCGGTGGTGAAGCTGGAGTTCGAGACGGTCAGCGGCCAGGCCTTGCTGATCACGGCAGTGCGCGAAGATGGCAGCCCATTACCGTTCGGTGCCGATGTCTTCGATGAAGACGGCGCCAGCGTAGGGGTGGTCGGGCAAGGCGGTAAGGCATTTGTTCGCGTGTCTCGTACCCACGGGGAGTTGACGGTCAAGTGGGGGAAAGCAGCATCGGCGGCGTGCCACCTTCGCTACGAACTGCCAGCAGATATGTCCAGCAGGGAGACTTCACGCTTGACGCAATTGGGCGCCGGCACGTGTGAAACGATCGCGGACCTCGTCGTGCAGCCACCCGCCAATGTACTCGCCCACTCCCTCTCATCGCGGAGTTGAAGATGAAGCACTCAGTTAAATTGATGTCCACACTACTGCTGTTCAGCCTGCCAATCGTGGCTCATGCGGCATGTGACCGGTACATGAACAGCACACTCACCCTTAACCTCCCTGCCACTATCACCGTTCCGGACAGCCTCCCTCTGGGCGGGGAAATCATCAGTCGTGCATTCAGCGGCACAGCACCCGCTTTTTTCGCCAACTGCTACTCCCTGTTTACAGCGGTCACGGGACGATACCAGACACTAGATCCGACGTACTCACCCATCTATCGCACCGAAGTAGCGGGGGTGGGGGTGCGCCTGCGCATCACGGATGCCAGGAGAATCACCAATTTCTATGCACTGCATAATCAGCAAGGAACAGCCCACCCATCCATCGTGAGCCCCAGCTTCACAGCTGCAGAGCTGAAGTTCTACAAAATCGGGCCTGTAACAGACGGGCTGGTGCCAGCCGGAAACATTTGGGTAGATAGAAGAGATAGACGTCCAGAAATGTTTACCCTGCGGCTCGGCAATGCGGTGCGTTTTATAAGACCCGCCGCCACCTGCGACCTCGCGACCGGCGACGTCAACCGCACGATCGCGCTCGACCCTATCAAAGTGAGCACACTTCAAAACGCGACCTACACCGGCGAACGTAATTTCGAGCTCACCGCCACCTGCACCAACGCATCCAATGTGACCTTTCGGTTTTCCGGCACACCCGCGCCCGGCAACGACCGACTGTTCGCCAATACAGGCACTGCGCGTGGCGTGGCGGTGTGGCTGTATTCACGCCTCAACGGAGGTGTCCAGAACATCATCCCCAATGGGGCCGACGGTGCTCGCACGGTGACGGTTTCCGGCAACCGAGCAGTCCTGCCGCTCGGCGCTGCGTACCACAAAAACGGCACGGTCAGCCAAGGCACGCTCGACAGCACGGCCATCGTCAACATCACTTATAACTAAAACCCTGAGGACTATGAAATGAGCATTCGAGCCCTACCCTTGCTGCTGGCGATCTCCGCCAGCCTGGCCGCCAACGCGGTCCAGGCTGCGACCACCGGCACGTTGCGCTTCACCGGCCAGGTCAACGCCGGCACCTGCAACCTGGCCGCTGGCGATGTGACACGCACCATCACCCTGCCAGCCATCAAAGTGTCTGACTTTGATTTATCTGAAGAAACGGGCACAGCGGAGTTCGAGATCACCGCCGAGTGTGAGTCGGACATTAAAAATGTGTTCTTTCTGTTCGCGGGCACTCCGTCCACCGGCAACGGCGTACTTTTCGCCAACACGGGAACCTCAGGCGGAACGGCACTCTCGCTGTCCCACCGAAACGTCGCGTACATCCCCGCCAACGGCACTGTCGCCCAGCGCACGCGACAGATCGCCACAAGTGGCGGAAAAGCGCTGCTACCGATGAATGCGTCGTACCGCAAAACAGGAGCCGCCATTTCAGCAGGCACCCTGGAAAGTGCTGTCACCGTTTCCATCACTTACAACTGATGAAGGCGTAAACACACGCAAAAAAAACCCGACCTTCTCAGGCCGGGCATTTTTATGTGTCCCGGAAAAATCAGGACTGACTGGATGGCGTCGGGGTAACCGGCGTTGCAGTCGGGCTCACGGCAGCGGGCGTCGGTGCAGCAACCGAGTTGGCTGATGAAGCGGTAGGGGTCGTCGCGGTAGCAGGTTTGGCCGCAACGGCTGGCTTGGTCGCTGCTGGTTTTTTGGCAGCGGCGGGCTTCTTCGCCGCAGCAGGTTTGGCCGCTGGTTTTGCCGCAACAGGCTTGGCTGCGGGTTTGGCCGCAGCGGTTTTAGCCGCTGGCTTGGTCGCAGGTTTGGCAGCGGCCTTGGCGGCCGGTTTGGCGGCTGCTTTCGCTGCTGGCTTGGCAGCGGCTTTGGCGGCCACTGGTTTAGCGGCTGGTTTGGCGGCGGCGGTTTTGGCGGCAGGTTTGGCAGCCGTTTTTGCGGTAGCTTTTGCTGGCGCCTTGGCAGCAGGTTTGGCGGCGGCTTTAACCAGCGGCTTGGCAGCGCTTTTCGCGGCCGGTTTGGCCGCAGCGGTTTTAGCCGCTGGCTTGGCAGCCGGTTTCGCGGCTGCGGTTTTCACCGGAGTTACTTTGGCGCCGGTGAGTTTCTCGATCTGCCGGGTCAGGGTATCGACCTTGGTGTGCAGTGCCTTGACTTCAGTACGGCTCGGCACGCCCAGTCGCGAAATCGCCTTGTTAAGACGTGTATCCAGCGCCCCTTCAAGTTCACTCCAGGTACCCAGCACCTGCTTCTTCGCATCACTGATGCGCGAACCGGCAGTCGCCTTAGCGGCATTAACTTGTTTGCCAACGGTGCTCTTGGTCAACTTCTCGGCCTTCTCGCCGTCTTTAACCAGGGTCTCGAAGAGTTTGCTGCCGTCACTGTCGATCTTCGAGTACACACCTAAACCAGCGAGCCAGATTTTGCGGGAATATTCTTCAACTTTCCCGACCCACGAGCTGCCTTCTTTCTGAGTAGTCTTTTTAACAGCCATCCCGATGTCTCCTTAGTGTTTACGCGCGACACGTTCGAGCAATGCCGTCAGCTCTTCGAGCTTAGCAGAGAGTGTCTCCACGTCATGTTTAGACGCAATGCCGATTCGATTCAAGGCACTTGCAACACGAGTGTCAAAAGCTTTTTCAACTTTATCCAGCTGAACTTCTACCAGACCTTTGACAGCGGAGACATTGCTCTTTACTTGGTCAATCTGACTGTTGGCGGCATCAAGTTGTTCAACTGCAACTTTTTTACCTTTACTTTCAACATGTTGACCGCTCTTTACGAGCTCTTTGAAGTACTCGCTGCCCTCGCTGCCGACCTTGGCATAAGCACCGAGTCCTGCAAGCCAGATCTTGCGGGCGTAGGTTTTAACGTCAGTCAGGGCGCCGGTCTGTACGTCGATTTTTTTCTTCAAGATAACTTTGGCCATGGTGCACCTCACGCAGAATAGGGTGGAGGAACGGCCCGCAGGAGTTGAGGGCTTGGGCACAAAGTAGGAGAAAAAATTAGAATCGGCACCCTAAGAACAATCGATCAGGCCAATGCCTTATCCAAGGCTTTCTCGATTTCAGACTTGATCGTGCTACTCATGGCCGACATCAACAGCCCCAACTCCACATCAATACGCAGAGAATCATCCGCCACTAATACTGTTCCTTTAACCCCGGAGCGCTTGAGGTTCAAGGTATCGCCGGACCACGACGGCTCAAGCCCATATTGCTCCTTGAGTTTGTGCGCCAACTTCTCGGCCTTTGCACGTGCGCCTTCTTTACCCAGGGAATGTGCACGCTCAACGGTTATACGGGCCATTGCAATGACTCCTCTTTATAGGGATTTGAATACCTTCGCTGCGGCAAAAGGCCTCGGTGACCACCTATCTTACCTGCAGCCTTGCCAAGACAAAGCAAGCCTTGGGGATTATCATGTCCCGCATTCTCTTTTGGTGACAGCGATATGACTGATCAGCGCAAAGGCAGCGATGCCGAACCCACCACTCACTTCGGCTTCAAGAACGTTCCGGAAAGCCAAAAAGCGGAAAAAGTCGCTGAGGTGTTCCACTCCGTCGCCGCCAAGTACGACCTGATGAATGACGTGCTCTCCGGCGGTATGCACCGCCTGTGGAAGCGCTTCACTATCGAGTTGTCGGGTGTGCGCACCGGCAACCGTGTGCTGGACATCGCCGGTGGCACCGGCGACCTGGCCGCCAAGTTCTCCAAGCTCGTCGGGCCGACCGGTCAGGTCGTGCTGGCAGACATCAACGGTTCGATGCTCAAGGTTGGCCGTGACCGCCTGCTCGACAAGGGTGTGGCCGGCAATATCGAATTCGTCCAGGCCGACGCTGAAAAGCTGCCGTTCCCCGACAACCATTTCGACTGCGTGACCATCGCCTTCGGCCTGCGCAACGTGACCCACAAGGAAGACGCGATCCGCTCGATGCTGCGCGTCCTCAAACCGGGCGGCCGCCTGTTGGTGCTGGAGTTCTCCAAGCCGACCAATGCGCTGATGTCCAAGGTCTACGACACCTACTCCTTCGCCTTCATGCCATTGATGGGCAAGCTGATCACCAATGACGCCGAAAGCTACCGCTACCTGGCCGAATCGATCCGCATGCACCCTGACCAGGAAACCCTGAAGTCGATGATGGTAGAAGCCGGTTTCGACCGTGTGACCTACCACAACATGACCTCGGGTATCGTCGCCCTGCACCGCGGCATCAAGCCCTGATGCTGCTCGCAGGCCTGCTCGCCAGCGTCGAACACGGCCTCAACCGTGTGCTGCGCCTGGACAGTACCGCCTTGGCGCGGCTCGCGCATTTAGACGGCAAGGTCATTGCCGTCGACTGCACCAGCCCCGCCTTGCAGCTTTTTATCCTGCCCAGCGACGAAGGCCTGCTGCTGGCCAGCCAATGGGCCGCCGAAGCCGACTGCACTCTGCGCGCGCCGGCGTCGAGCCTGTTGCACCTGGCCCTGAGCCGCAACAAGACCGCCATCCTGCACAGCCCTGAAGTGGCGCTGGAAGGCGACAGCGCGGTGCTGATGGACTTGGCCGCCGTGCTGCAAGACCTGGAGCTGGACTGGGAATACGAGCTGTCCCGCTGGATCGGCCCCGTGGCCACCCAGTTGATAAGCGGGCACCTGCGCAGCCGCACGCGCTGGTACCAAAAAGGGTTTGCCAGCCTCAACCAGAACCTCGCCGAATACCTGAGCGAAGAATCGCGCACCCTGGTCGGGCAGCAGGAAGCGCAAGCGCGCTTTCGCGAACTCGACAAGGCCAAAATCGACCTGGAACGCCTTGAGGCGCGCTTCGAGCGCCTGAGCCGTTCCCTTGATCCAAGCGATAACGCATGAAGCTGCTCGCCGTCCGCCGTTTGTTTCGTATCCAGCGCGTCGTAATCCGCTACCGCCTCGATGACTTGCTGTTCGCCCTACCCTTGCCGTGGTTTCTGCTGGCGGTGCGCTATGTGCTGCCGTGGCGCTGGTTTCCGCGCAAGCAACTGGAGCTGAACCGCGGTGCGCGTCTGCGTCTGGCGCTTCAGGATTTGGGGCCGATCTTCATCAAGTTCGGGCAGATCCTCTCGACGCGCCGCGATCTGCTGCCCGAAGACATCGCCGACGAATTGATGCTGTTGCAGGACCGCGTACCGCCGTTCGATTCACAGCAGTCGATGAAACTGATCGAAGAACAGTTGGGCAAGAAGATCAGCGAGGTCTTCACACGCTTCGACGTCGAGCCGCTGGCCTCGGCCTCCGTGGCACAAGTCCACGCGGCGCAGCTCAAGACTGGCGAAGAAGTGGTCGTGAAGGTCATTCGCCCAGGCCTGAAGCCGATCATCGGTCAGGACCTCGCGTGGTTGTTCATCCTCGCCCGCGCTGCCGAACGTTTCTCTGCCGATGCGCGCCTGCTGCACCCGGTGGACGTGGTCGCCGACTACGAAAAAACCATCTACGACGAACTCGACCTGCTGCGCGAAGCCGCTAACGCTAGCCAACTCAAGCGCAACTTCGAAGGCTCGCAGCTGCTGTACGTGCCGCAAGTGTATTGGGACTGGTGCCGCCCGAAAGTGCTGGTGATGGAGCGCATCTACGGCGTGCAGGTCACCGACCTCGCCACCCTGGCCGACCAGCGCACCGATATGAAGATGCTCGCCGAACGCGGTGTGGAGATCTTCTTCACCCAAGTGTTCCGCGATAGCTTCTTCCACGCCGACATGCACCCGGGCAACATCTTCGTCAGCACCGTCAATCCGTGGAGCCCGCAGTACATCGCGATCGACTGCGGCATCGTCGGCAGCCTTACCCCGGAAGACCAGGACTACCTGGCGCGCAACCTGTTCGCCTTCTTCAAGCGTGACTACCGCCGCGTGGCGCAGTTGCACATCGACTCAGGCTGGGTGCCGGCGGAAACCAAACTCAACGAATTCGAAGCAGCGATCCGCACCGTGTGCGAACCGATCTTTGAGAAACCGTTAAAAGACATCTCCTTTGGTCAGGTGCTGATGCGCCTGTTCCAGACCGCGCGGCGCTTCAATATGGAAGTGCAGCCGCAGTTGGTACTGCTGCAAAAAACCTTGCTCAACATCGAAGGCCTGGGCCGTCAGTTGTACCCGGACCTCGACCTGTGGAACACCGCCCAGCCGTTCCTCGAACGCTGGATGCGCGAGCGCATGAGCCCGAAAACCGTGCTGGGTAACCTGCACAGCCAAATGGAACAACTGCCGCACCTGGCCAACATGACTCGCGACTTGCTTGAGCGCATGTCCCAGCCCCACGCCAAGGACCCGGAACCGCCGTGGCGCAAGCGCAAGGATGACTGGTTCCTGCGCCTGCTCGGCGCCGCGCACCTGGTGGGCGGTGTGATGCTGGCCATTGGTGGGCCGTTGAATCAACTGGGCCACTGGCCTGCGGGGATCATGGTCGCCGTGGGTGTTTATCTGATCGTGCGTCGATAGCCAATCCGGTTATACACTGTCGCAAATTGCCGGAGCCGAACATGAAAGACTGGCTGGACGAGATCAAGTGGGACAGTGACGGCCTGGTGCCGGCCATTGCCCAGGACTACAAGACCGGGCGCGTGCTGATGATGGCCTGGATGAACCGCGAGGCCCTGAGCCTCACCGCCACTGAGCAGCGTGCCATTTACTGGTCACGTTCCCGTGGCAAACTGTGGCGCAAGGGCGAAGAGTCCGGGCACGTGCAGACCCTGCACGAGATGCGCATCGACTGCGACGCCGACGTGGTGATCCTCAAGGTCGAGCAGATCGGCGATATCGCCTGCCACACCGGCCGTCACAGTTGCTTCTATCGCGTGTTCGAGAACGGCGAGTGGAAAACCGTCGAACCGGTGCTCAAAGACCCGCACGCCATTTATTCCGCAGGACACTGACCATGAGCGATACCCTGAACCGCGTGGCCCAGGTGCTGGAAGACCGCAAAGGTGCGGACGCCGACAGCTCCTACGTCGCCAGCCTGTACCACAAGGGGCTGAACAAAATTCTGGAAAAGCTCGGCGAAGAATCCGTCGAGACCATCATCGCCGCCAAGGATGCGCAAATCAGCGGCGACTGCAGCGATGTCATCTATGAGACCGCCGACTTGTGGTTCCATAGCCTGGTCATGCTCGCCCAACTGGGGCAGCATCCACAGGCAGTGCTGGACGAACTGGACCGTCGCTTCGGCTTGTCCGGGCATGCCGAAAAGGCCTCGCGCCCGTCCGCTTGAATAACTAAGACTAGAGGATTTGCAGCATGGGCATTTTTGACTGGAAACACTGGATCGTCATTCTGGTGGTCGTGGTACTGGTGTTCGGCACCAAGAAACTCAAGAACCTGGGCACCGACGTGGGCGAGTCGATCAAGGGATTTCGTAAAGCCATGAACGACGACGAAAAGCCTGCCGACCCCGCCGCCAATCCCGTACCGCCGGTCCAGCCTGTGCACCCGCAGGCCGCCCAGCCGATCACCGAACGTCGCACCTTCGACGTGCAGGCTGAGAAAGTCGAAGAGCCGACCCGCAAAGACTCGTGAGCACTGAATAATGTTTGGTATCAGCTTCTCTGAACTGCTGCTCGTCGGCCTCGTGGCCCTGTTGGTACTGGGGCCGGAACGCCTGCCCGGTGCCGCGCGCACGGCCGGCCTGTGGATCGGGCGCCTGAAACGCAGTTTCAACGCGATCAAACAGGAAGTTGAACGGGAAATCGGCGCCGACGAGATCCGCCGCCAACTGCACAACGAGCACATTCTGTCGTTGGAGCAGGAAGCACGGAAGATTTTGTCCCCTGTCCAGGAGCCCGCCAAGCCGGTGGAGCCTGTGGCCGAGCACAGCATTGCGCCAGCGGTTGAGCCTACGCCCGCCGCCCCGACGCCTACCGCGCCAACCGAGCCTGCGCCGACGCCCGCTGCGTCGCCCGCGCCCCATGACCCTACATTGCCGCCGCGAGCCCCATGAGCGCTGATAAACCGGAAAACGACCAGCACATGCCGCTGGTCTCGCACCTCACCGAGCTGCGTACGCGCCTGCTGCGTTGCGTAGCGGCCATCTTCATCATCTTTGCCGGGCTGTTCGCCTTTACTCAGCAGATCTATACCTTCGTCTCAACGCCGCTGCGCCAGTACCTGCCGGCCGGCGCGACGATGATCGCCACGGATGTTTCATCGCCGTTCCTCACGCCGTTGAAACTGACGATGATGGTTTCGCTGTTCCTGGCGATCCCGGTGATCCTGCATCAGATCTGGGGCTTTATCGCGCCGGGCCTGTACAAGCACGAGAAGCGCATCGCGGTGCCGTTGCTGGTATCGAGCATCCTGCTGTTCTACACCGGCATGGCGTTCGCGTACTTCCTGGTATTTCCGTTGATCTTCAAGTTCTTCGCCGCTGCCACTCCGGCCGGCGTGGAGATGATGACCGACATCACCAGCTACCTCGACTTCGTGATGACGCTGTTCTTCGCCTTTGGCGTGGCCTTCGAAATCCCGGTGGCCGTGGTGCTGCTGGTGTGGATCGGCGTGGTCAACGTGGCCTACCTGAAGAAGATACGCCCGTACGTGATCATCGGTTGCTTCGTGGTCGGCATGATCCTGACGCCGCCGGACATCTTCTCCCAGACCCTGCTGGCCGTGCCGATGTGGATGCTGTTCGAGATCGGCATCCTGTTCAGCGGTTTGATCAGCAAGCGTGGCGATCACCCGGATGACCAACCCGTCGACGACGAACAGCCGCCAGCGACCCAGCCGTGAACCTGCTGCTGCTTGAAGAGGCCGACTTTATTGCGGCCGACCGGGTGATCCTGCGCGATCGACGCCTGGTGCATATGCAGGAGGTCCACCGCGCCGCCGTAGGCGACAGCCTGCGCGTGGGGCGCATCGGCGGGTTGATGGGCGCAGCGCAATTGTTGCGCCTGGAAGCCAGCGAAGCCGAGCTGCAAGTGAGCTTCGACCAACCGCCTCCAGCCAAGCTGCCCTTGACCCTGCTACTGGCCCTTCCCCGCCCGAAAATGCTGCGCCGGGTGCTGCAAACCGTTGCTGCCATGGGCGTGCCGAAGGTGGTGCTGGTCAACAGTTACCGAGTGGAAAAGAGCTTCTGGCAGACCCCGTTCCTGGAGCCCGAGGCGATACGCGAGCAACTGATCCTTGGCCTGGAACAGGCGCGGGACACGGTGCTGCCCGAGATCATCATCGAAAAGCGCTTCAAGCCATTCGTCGAAGACCGCCTGCCGGCCATGACCGAAGGCACCCTTGGCCTGATCGGCCATCCAGGCGATTACCCAGCTTGCCCCCGTGGGCTGGATGAGCCGGTTACCCTGGCAATCGGCCCGGAAGGCGGCTGGATCCCCTACGAAGTGGACCTATTGGCCAAGGCTGGCTTGCAGCCGGTACAACTCGGCGCACGGATCCTACGGGTTGAAACCGCCGTCACCGCCCTGCTCGCCCGCCTCTTCTAACAACGGCGCTGTCCCCTTGTGAGAGGGGCTCGCCCCCCGATGACGGTTTGTCAGCTGATAAATATATCGACCGATCCCCCCTATCGGGCGCAAGCCCCCGCCATTAGAGCTGCCTCGCTACAGAATCCCGGGCGCAGGCCGATAACTCCTGAATAAGTCCAAGCCTTGTTCCAGGGGAGTTCGCAGCATGTATCGTTGGTTAGCCGAAAAGCTGGGGAATGTCAGCGTCAAAACCAAGTTGGGCGTAGGTTTCGGCCTGGTGTTACTACTCACACTGATGATCACCTTCACCGGCTGGACCGGCCTGGGCGATGTGATCAGTCGCGGTGACAAGCTGGGCTTTATCTCCAGCCTCAATGGATTGACCAAGGACCTGCGCCTGGCTCGCCGGGACTATGAATTGCGCCATGGCGAACAAGGCCCAGGCGCGGTCAGCGAATTGCTGGATAAGCTCAATAGCGGCCTGAATAAAGCCCGCAACCTAATTGAACAACCCGCCGACGCGGCCCTGGTCGATGAACAGTTGGCCGCCGTGGACCAGTACAAGCGCGCATTCGGCGACATGGTGCAAGCCAGCGCCAACCGTGAAAACGCCCGCAGCAAGCTGGGAGATACCGCTGACAACGCGGTGCTCAAGATCAATGAGATCGAGAAGGCCCTGCTGCAAGGCGACAGCGTCACCCAGTTCAACACTGTGGTGGAAGCGAGCAAACTGATACAGCAGGCGCGCTTCCAAGTGCGCGGCTATACCTACAGCGGCAAGGTCGAAGCCGAGCAACCCGCACTGGATGCCATCGACAATGCCCTGAAGAAAATCACCAGCCTCAACGGCCAACTGCCTGAGCAATATTCGACCAACCTGCAACAGGCCAGCGTCTCGCTGCAAGCCTACCGCGCCGCTGTCAGCCAGTACCGCGACTCGCAGGTGGCCAGCGCTGCAGCCCTTAAAACCATGAGCGATCAAGGCGATCTGTTGCTCGGCCACAGCGACAAACTGACCCTCTCCCAAACCGTGGTGCGCGACACCGATGCCGCGCAAGCCAAGTCCCTGTTGCTGCTGGCAACTGTGCTGGCGTTGATCTTTGGTCTGGTGGCGGCCTGGGCGATCACCCGCCAAATCATTATCCCGCTGGACCAAACACTCAAGGTCGCCGAGCGCGTCGCCTCGGGTGACCTGAGCCACAACCTGACGTCTTTGCGCCAGGACGAGCTGGGGCAGTTGCAGAGGGCTATGCAGAGCATGACCGTGGGCTTGCGCGAGTTGATCGGCGGCATTAGCGAGGGCGTGACCCAGATCGCCAGCGCTGCTGAGCAACTGTCGGCTGTCACCGAACAGACCAGCGCCGGGGTCAACAGCCAGAAGGTCGAGACCGACCAAGTAGCCACCGCCATGAACGAGATGGCCGCGACCGTGCAGGAAGTCGCGCGCAATGCCGAAGAAGCCTCTGAGGCCGCCGCAGCGGCTGACCAGCAGGCCCGCGAAGGCGACAAGGTGGTCGGTGAAGCCATCGCCCAGATCGAGCGCCTGGCCACTGAGGTCGGCAATTCCACAGTCGCCATGGGCGACCTTAAACGGGAAAGCGACAAGATCGGCAGCGTGCTCGACGTGATCAAATCCGTGGCCCAGCAAACCAACCTGCTGGCCCTCAACGCCGCAATCGAAGCCGCCCGCGCCGGTGAAGCCGGACGTGGCTTCGCGGTGGTGGCCGATGAAGTGCGTAGCCTGGCCCAGCGCACGCAGAAGTCCACCGAAGAGATCGAAGAGCTGATTGCCGGCCTGCAGAGCGGCACCCAACAGGTGGCGACCATCATGGACAACAGTCGCAGCCTCACCGACAGCAGCGTCGAGCTGACCCGCCGTGCCGGCAGCGCATTGGAGAACATCACCCGCACGGTCTCGACTATCCAGACGATGAACTCCCAGATCGCCACCGCCGCCGAACAGCAAAGCGCTGTGGCGGAAGAGATCAACCGCAGCGTGCTGAACGTGCGCGATGTCTCGGAGCAGACGGCTGCGGCCAGTGAAGAAACCGCCGCGTCGAGCACCGAACTGGCGCGCCTGGGCACGCATCTGCAAGCACTGGTGGGTCGCTTCCGAGTCTGACCTCCCTCCCCGCGCGGCGACCTGTCCTGGGTCGCCGCCTGCAATCTATGAAACTTCCTACACGTTTATCAGCCCCTCCCGATCTTCAAAGACACTAGCGTTCAGGTCAGTTCAGTGTGCTCACGCACTTGTCGGAGGTTAATCATGCTTCGTCGAATGACTCACCTGCTGGGTAACGCCAGTGTCACCCTCAAATTGGCCCTGGGCTTTGCCCTGGTACTGGCCCTGAGCCTTGTCATTGCCGTGACCGGCTGGCAAGCATTAGCGGCGTCCCTTTACCGATCACAAACGCTGAGCGTGCTGGCACAACTGGCGGTGGCCGGCGAAGAACTGCGCACCGACAGAATCCTCTATCGCACCCTGGACGACGCCGAAAGCCTCAGTCGATTGAGCGCGAGTATGGAGAAAGTCGACAAGGCCCTGGCGGAGCTGTCCAACCGACTTAAGGTGCCGAAAGCCATTCAATATCTGCAGGAGATGACGCGGATGTCTGCCACGTTCAAATCCACACTCAAGGGCGTGCCCGCGCTGGTGGAAAAACGCGAAAGTGCCCGGGAACAGCTGACACAGAGCACCACGCGGGCCGGCGATGTTCTGGCACAACTGGCTAGCGACTTGCCTGATCAGGAAGATGAAAAAGCCCTGGATGCCGTCGAAAACCTGCGCCAGGCCATGGAACAGGCCGAGGACCGTGCCAAGAGCCCGGCTTGGGCTTCAAGTTCGCTGGATGCGTATGGACAAGCCGTGGTTGACGCAGAACGCAGCCTCGAACTCGCCCAGGCTGAAGTGGCCAAACTGGCGGTCGACAGTGACGCGATGAAAAACGCCGTGCTCAGTATCCGCACCCAGCTGACCCGCCTTAAAGACACCCAACTCACGACCGAAAGTAGCCAGAACCAGTTGGAGCAGCAGTTGGATCAGTTGCTCGCGCAGAGTGACCTCTTGAGCCAGGATCAGACCCAACGACGCGACAGAGAAGCCGACCAAGCCCGCATTCAGACCTTGGGTATTGCGGCTGCCGCGGTGCTCTTCGGCGCCTTGGCCGCCTGGGTGATTGCCGGACAAATCGTGCACCCGCTGCGCAAGGCGCTCATGGTGGCCAACCGCATTGCCGAGGGTGATCTGAGCAACGAAGTGCAGTCACAGCGCCGCGATGAGCTGGGCCAGTTGCAACGCAGCATGAGCCAAATGACGCTGAACCTACGGGGGTTGGTTGGCAACATCAGCGACAACGCACGGCAAATCGCCAGCGCCGCCGAAGAGCTCTCTGCCGTCACTGAGCAAACTCGCGCCGGGGTGAATAATCAGCGCGATGAAACCGAGCAGGTGGCGACGGCCATGAACCAGATGCTGGCCACCGCCCAGGAAGTGGCGCGCCACGCCGAGCAAGCATCGATTGCCGCCGGCCAGGCCAATCAGCAGGCTGAACTGGGCGATCAGGTGGTCACGGATGCCGTGGCACAAATTGAACACCTGGCCCATGAGATGGCTCGCTCAAGCGAAGCCATGTTGGGGCTGCAACGGGAAAGCCAGAAAATCGGCAGCGTGCTGGACGTAATCAAGTCCGTGTCGCAGCAGACCAACCTGCTGGCGCTCAATGCCGCGATTGAAGCCGCACGGGCCGGTGAGGCAGGCCAGGGCTTCGCCGTGGTCGCCGATGAAGTGCGCAGCCTCGCCCGGCGGACCCAGCAGTCCGCCGAAGAAATCGAAGAGTTGATTGGTGGCCTGCACAGGGGTACCCAACAGGCGGCCGACATCATGGACTACAGCCGCACGCTGACCGACAACAGCGTCGGCCTGACTCGCAACGCCGGGGACGCCCTGACGGAGATCGCCCGCACCGTGGCCATCATCCAGGAAATGAACCCGCAGATTGCCGCAGCGGCCGAGGAGCAAAGCGCGGTGGCCGAAGAGATCAATCGCAGCGTCTTGAAGGTCCGCGATGCCTCGGAGCAAACCGCTGCCGCCAGCGAACAGACGGCGGCGGCGAGTATCGAGTTGGCGCGACTGGGAACGGATCTGCAGCAGTGCGTAGGGAGGTTCAAGATATGAACCGCCCGGTTTCAGTGGCCTTGGGCTTACAGAACCTGACGCAGGAACGCTTGGGCACGCGGGTCTTTTGGCGAATCAAAAAACTCGGCCGGTGCCGCATCTTCCAACAACTTGCCGTGATCGAAGAACAACACACGGTCCGCCACTTCGCGGGCGAAGCCCATTTCGTGGGTAACGCAGACCATCGTCATGCCTTCCAGAGCCAAGGTCTTCATCACGTCCAGCACTTCGCCGACCATTTCCGGGTCGAGGGCCGAGGTGGGCTCGTCGAACAGCATCACCTTGGGCTCCATCGCCAGCGCCCGGGCGATCGCCACCCGTTGTTGCTGGCCGCCGGACAGGCGTGATGGGAACTCGTTGGCCTTCTGTGCAATGCCGACCTTTTCCAGCAGGGCCAAGGCCTTGGCTTCGCGCTCTTGCTTGCCGCGCTTGCGCACGACTTTTTGCGCCAGGCACAGGTTCTCCAACACGGTCATGTGGGGGAACAGGTTGAAGTGCTGGAACACCATGCCGACTTCACGACGATAGGCGTTCACGTCGGTTTTCGGATCGGCCAGTTGCAGGCCGTCGATGCTCACCGAGCCCGAGTCGAACTCTTCCAGGCCATTGAGGCAACGCAGGAAAGTCGACTTGCCGGAGCCGGACGGGCCGATCACCACCAGCACTTCTCCCTTGGCCACCTGGGTGGTCACATGGTCTACCGCACGCACTACATGACCACGGGTGTCGAAGACTTTTACCAGATCGCGGACTTCAATCACTTTGGGCGAGCCTCCGCTCAAGCCGGCTGGCCATTTTCGACAGCGGCAGGTTGATCAGCAGGTACAGGCCTGCGACGCAGAACAGGATTTCAAACGGCGAGAACGAGGTCGTGATGACTTCGCGACCGCTCTTGAGCAGTTCGGTAATGGCGATCACCGAGACCAGGGACGTGTCTTTCACCAAGCTGATGAATTGCCCTGCCAAGGGCGGCAGTACGCGCTTGAAGGCTTGCGGCAGCACCACATGGCGCATCGACTGGCTGGCACTCAGGCCCAAGGAGCGCGCGGCTTCGTTCTGCCCGCGGGTGATGGACTGCACGCCGGCGCGAACGATTTCGGCCACATAGGCGCCGGTGAACAGCGACAGCGCGGCGATCCCGGCAAATTCCCGTGACAGGTTGAGCACCGTGCCAATGAAGAAATAGAAAATGAAGATTTGCACCAGCAGCGGGGTGCCACGTACCAGTTCGACGTAGATCGTCGACAGATCACGCAAGGTCGGGTTATTGGAAAGTCGGCACAAACCGGTGGCAAGGCCAATCGCCAGGCCCAAAATCCCGGAAACCACCGACAGCCACAGTGTGGTCCACAACCCCCACATCAGCGGGCCCAACGCCCAATGACGATTCACACCAATGACATCACCTTCGGCCACGTCATCACCGCGCGCCACTTGCAGACTGTTGTCGGCAACCGTCACCTTTTGCTCGTTGCCAGCGTCGTTGCGCAGGGTCACTTCGGCGACGTCGCCGTTACGAACCAGCTCAATGACGGTGGAGATGTCCGCTGCACGCTGTGCTTCTTCGGCCTGGTAGGCGAAGTATTGCGGCACGCGGTTCCAGCGCCATTCGTAGGACATCAGCGAGGTAGCGTAGTACAAGGCGCCGGCCAGGCCGACCAGCACGACCACGGTTAGCAGGTGCCAGGGCCATTGGGCTTTTTTCTGTTTCATTACTCGACATCCAAAAAATTCGAAGGCATGCGCCTTTGTGTAGTGAGCGGATTTGACCTGCGCTGGGAGGCAAGCCGCCCCAAAATCATGCGCCTCGGTCTTTCTGAAACACCGCTGCGTCTGGATTTAGGGCGGCTTCGCCCCCCAGCGCAGGGCAAGCCTGCTCACTACAGGACAGCCTTTATTCCATGTCCTTGAGCCACTCTGAGCTCTTGAACCACTTGTCATGAATGCGATCGTAGGTGCCGTCGTTCTTGATCTGGTGCAGGAAGTTGTTGATGAAGTTGATGCTGTCGTAATCACCTTTCTTCAGGCCAAACGCCAATGGCTCGAAGGTGAAGGGTTCGTCCAGGAACACCAGCTTGCCGTTGCCGACTTTCTTCTCGGCAACCACGTTGTACGGTGCGTCATACACAAAGGCATCGGCCTTGCCGTTGACTACGTCCAGCACGCCTTCCTGCTCGTTGTCATAGCCGTGGTACTTGGCTTTGGAGATCAGCTTCTTGGCGACCATTTCACCGGTGGTGCCAAGCTTGGAGGTCAGGCGGTATTTCTCGTCGTTCAGGTCTTTGTAGGACTTGATGGTGCCTTCCAGGTCCTTGCGAATCAGCAGAGTCTGGCCGACCACGATGAAGGGTTCGCTGAAGTTCAGGCGCAGGTTGCGTTCCTGGGTCAGGGTCATGCCGCTGCCGATCATGTCGAATTTGCCGGTCAGGAACGCTGGGATGATGCCGTCATAACCCGTGGAAACCAGCTCCAGCTTGACGCCCATGGACTTGGCCATGGCCTTGAGGATGTCAACTTCGAAGCCGATGATCTCACCGCGCTTGTCTGTCATCTCGAACGGCATGTAGGTCGGATCCATGCCGACTTTCAGCGTGCCGCGCTTGACCGCATCGTCGATGGCGCCAGCCTGGGCCGCATTGGCCGCGACCAGCGCGGTGACGCCAAGCAGCAGCATCGAAAGATACTTTTTCATCATCAAGTCCCCTGAACGATTCTTATAAGGTCGGCGCGCAAAAAGGGCTGCACCATTTCGGGGTGCGATCCTAACCCACTCGTTGCCCGTCACAAAGGTTTCACGGGCAATTGTTATCAGGGTATGTAGGAAAAGACCCACGACGCTGCGGTCAACCGCAGGGGTAGACACTTGCGCAACCTGACACGGCAATGGGTTGATATGTAAGCAGTTATGACTTTCAGTCGAGTTCTGCCAGCCAGGTGGTGTCCTTGAACCACTTGTCATGCAGCCGATCATAGGTCCCATCCTGGGCCACCTGGTTCAAGAAATGGTTGATCCAATTAATGCTGTCGAAATCGCCCTTTTTTACGCCAAACGCCAAGGGTTCGAATGTAAACGGTTGTTCCAGCGCCAGCAGCGTGCCGTTCTCCGCCCGGTTCACCGCGATCAGGTTGTAGGGTGCGTCATGGATAAAGGCATCGGCCTCCCCCGCCACCACCTGGCGAACCCCTTCCTCCGGCGTGGCGAAACTACTCAGTCGGGCCGCCCCCAAAAACCGTTGAGCCGCTGCTTTGCCGGTGGTGCCCTCAGTGACAGCGATTCTGTAGCCGGCATCGTCCAGGTCTTCAATACTGCTGACCTTACCCGCCAGACGGGGGTGCAGCAGTACGCTCTGGCCCACCACGATGAAAGCGTCACTGAAGTTCAGCCTTAAGTTGCGCTCCTGAGTGACAGTCATACCACTGCCGATCAAGTCGAATTTTTTCGCCAGCAAGCCCGGCAACAGTTCGGTGTAGGGCATCACGACCAGTTCAAGTTCCACCCCCAGGGCCTGGCTCATCACGTTGAGCAGGTCAATTTCAAAGCCGACAATGCGCCCCTGTTTATCGGTCATTTCGAAAGGGATATAGGTGGGGGTGGTGCCAACCTTGAGCACACCACGCCGGACGGCGTCGTCAATCGCACCCGCGTGCACCTGGCTGATTTGAATCAATGCAGCAGCGCTGATAAGCAATGCCGAACAATACCTTTTGAGCATGAATCCCTCGCAGCCAAGAAAATTGGGGGGCGATCCTAACCTAGTCGCGGGCACGCAAATACGCCTCGGACGAGGGTCTTTTGTTTCGAAATAACAGGGCGTCAGGAAGACAAAGAAGAGGCGGGAAACGCTGTAGGACCAGCGCTTCGAACACCCCCGAGGTGAGCCCTCGGGGGTGTCTGAATCAGGCCGGTTGGGCCTGGGATGACAGCGGTTGCAGCGGTAGCAACGGCGCGTGCGGGTCGGCCTTGATCGAATCACGCCAAGCGGCGAGCCACTCGGCATGTCCTTCGCTCCAGACCTGCTCGTGCAGGCGGGCAAGGGCCACCGGATCACTGAGCAAAGCCAGACGCTCACCGTTGTTGAGGCCGGCCGGGCCGACTTTCAACGCGTGACGCACACGTTCGATACGCAGGTACTCGATAGGCTCAGCCTCACGGTGACGCGAGGTCGCCAGGGCGCAGGCCAGGGCGTTCTGCTGAGGATCAACCACCGAACGCACGAACCCGTCATTGAGGGCGTGCCAACGGTTTTCATGGGTGTACTTCTCCGTCGACAGCAGGGCTTGCGGCGGGTTGTACTCCTCAGGGATCAGGAACAGGCTCTCGTCACGGGACTTGAGGCCCAGCTTGACCCGGCTGGAGATCACCGACACCGGGATCGACAGCATCAGCGAACCCACGATCGGCACTAGCCACCACAGGAAGCTTGGGTTCAGCCACACCACCAGCAGCGCCCACAGGAAGCCCAGCACGGTTTGCGGACCGTGCCGCTTGACCGCTTCACTCCACGGCGTGGAGTCGTCGTCACGCTGTGGCGAGTTCCAAGTCGCGGCCCAGCCGAGGAACGCGGCAAGAACGAAACGGGTGTGGAAGATCATGCGCACAGGCGCAAGCAGCATGGAAAACAGCATCTCCAGCAGCATCGACAAGGTCACCTTGAACTTGCCACCGAACTCTTTCGCGCCCTTGGCCCAGATCAGGATGATGCTCAGCAACTTAGGCAGGAACAGCAACACGATGGTGGTGGAGAACAGCGCCACCGCCTTGTCCGGATGCCATTGCGGCCACAGTGGGTACAGCTGGCGGGGAGCCATGAAGTACTGCGGCTCCATCAGCGTGTTCACCGCCAGCAAGGCTGTGGACAACACCAGGAACAGAAACCACAACGGTGCCGACAGGTAGGACATCACGCCGGTCAGGAACACCGCGCGGTGCACCGGGTGCATGCCTTTAACCAGGAACAGGCGGAAGTTCATCAGGTTACCGTGGCACCAGCGACGGTCACGCTTGAGTTCGTCCAGCAGGTTCGGCGGCAGTTCTTCGTAGCTGCCAGGCAGGTCGTAGGCAATCCACACGCCCCAGCCGGCACGGCGCATCAGCGCAGCTTCAACGAAGTCGTGGGACAGGATGGAGCCGGCGAACGCGCCTTTACCCGGCAACGGCGCCAGGGCGCAGTGCTCGATGAACGGCTTCATGCGGATGATCGCGTTGTGACCCCAGTAGTGGGATTCGCCCAACTGCCAGAAGTGCAGGCCGGCGGTAAACAGCGGGCCGTACACACGAGTGGCGAATTGCTGCATGCGCGCATACAGGGTGTCCATGCCCGACGCACGGGGCGCGGTCTGGATAATCCCGGCATCCGGCGTGGCTTCCATCAAGCGCACCAGGCTGGTCAGGCATTCGCCGCTCATCACGGAGTCGGCGTCGAGCACGACCATGTACTTATAGTCACCGCCCCAGCGACGGCAGAAGTCGTCGAGGTTGCCGCTCTTGCGCTTTACGCGACGGCGACGGCGGCGATAGAAGATCTTGCCGAAACCACCGGCCTCGCGGCACACGTCGAGCCAGGCTTGCTGTTCGGCGATGCAGATGTCGGCGTCATTACTGTCGCTGAGCACGAAAAAGTCGAAGCGGTCCAGGTCACCGGTAGCGGCCACTGACTCAAACGTCGCACGCAATCCGGCGAATACACGCGGCACGTCTTCGTTGCAAATCGGCATCACCAGCGCGGTACGGGCGTCTTTCGGAATCGGCTCGTCGCCGGCACTTTTACCGGAGATACGGTATTTATCGTGTCCGGTAAGCAGTTCCAGAAAGCCCATCAAGGCGGTCCAGAAACCGGCCGACACCCAGCAGAACAAGATCCCGAACATGATCAGGATGCTGGTTTGCAGCGCGTAAGGCAGCACCTGAGTAGCGGTTTGCAGCAGGGTCTGGTTGCGGATCTCGTCGAAGTCAACCAGCGACCAGCCCTGGTACGGCATGATGCCTTTCATGTACCAGCCGGCAACGATGGTCTGACCAAGCATCAGCACCAGCAGGATGTAGCGACGGATCGAACCCACGGTACGCCAGCGCGCGGCCGGCAATACGCGCTCATCTTTCGGCGGTGCCGGCGGATTGCTGCGGCCGGTGAGGCGGCGCCAGCCGCGCACCAGGATATTGGTACGCCAAGGCTCCGGCACCACACGGGTGCGCCGAATCGGTGGCGTGGCCTTGAGGCACACGCGACCGCTGGCGTCGAGCGCCAGCATTTCGGCGTCTTGCAGCTCCTCGGCGGTGCTAAGGGTCAAGCGGCGGCCAACCGACGCCTGGGCGGCGTCGACGGGCGCGTCAAAGGTTGCGGACGACAAACGCTCGTGCAACTCGGTGAAGGATGTGCAGCCCGCCAGTTCGGCGCGCTGCTCAGCGGTCATCGGGAGATGCGCCAGATACTCGGACAGAGTTTCTGGCTGGACTTGAGAATTACTCATCGGCAGGCAACTGATAGCTCCAGGTTTCGGTCAGGACTTGCTCGGTCTTGATCGGCTCCGGTGTGGCTGGGGCAGCTTCTGGCTGCTTGGCTTCCTTGTCTTTCGCGTCTTTCTTGGCCTGTTTCTCGTGTTGCTTGGCCAGGACCTTGTCAGCCTTGAGCACCTGGGTCGAAACCTTCTCCGGCTCTGGCTGCGGGATATCCTGAACCAGGGCAGCACGCATTTCGGTCGGTTTGCCTGCGTCTTTGATCTTCATGCGCAGGGTCAAACGCCAGCCTTTGGTGTGTTCGTTGTAACGCACGCTGTTTTCTACCACTTCAGCGTTGTCACCCACGCTCACCTGGCTGCGCACCGGGGCGTCCGGCAGGAGTTTCTTCAGGGACGGGCCTTCAAAGTCCACCAGGTAGGCGACGCTGCCATCAGGCTGACGGATCAGGTTGGACTGTTTCACATCACCCGTGGAACGCAGGGTCTGCTTGACCCAAGCGCTGTCCGGCGAGTGGAACGCGGCGTCGTCCAGAGTCCAGTGCAGGCGGTAGGCGACTTCCAGCGGCTCGCCGACTTTCGGCAGTACAGCCGGGCTCCAGAAGGCAACGATGTTGTCGTTGGTTTCGTCGGCGGTCGGGATCTCGACCAGATCGACGGAACCCTTGCCCCAATCACCTTCAGGCTCGATCCAGGCGCTTGGGCGCTTGTCGTAGTTGTCGTCCAGGTCTTCGTAGTGGCTGAAGTTGCGGCCGCGTTGCAGCAGGCCGAAACCACGCGGGTTCTCTACGGTGAAGTTGCTGACCGACAGGTGTTTAGGATTGTTCAGTGGGCGCCAGATCCACTCACCGTTACCGGCATGGATAGACAGACCGCTGGAGTCGTGCAGTTCGCGACGGTAGTTGAGCACCTTGGACGGCTGGTTTGCGCCGAACAGGAACATGCTCGTCAGCGGTGCAACGCCCAACTTGCTGACGTTGTCGCGCAGGAACATCTGGGATTTCACATCGACAACGGTGTCGGTGCCCGGACGCAGGATCAGGCGATAGGCGCCGGTCGCACGAGGGGAATCGAGCAGGGCAAAGATCACCAGGTGCTTGTCACCCGGTTTTGGACGTTCGATCCAAAACTCGGTAAAACGCGGGAACTCTTCACCAGACGGCAGCGCAGTATCGATCGCCATGCCACGGGCGGACAGGCCATACACCTGGTCCTTGCCGACGACACGGAAATAGCTCGCGCCGAGCATGGTCATGATTTCGTCTTGCTTGTCGCTCTTGTTGATCGGGAACAAGACACGGAAACCGGCATAACCCAGTTGTTCGGTTGCTTTCGGATCAAACTTCACATCGCCGAAATCGAAACGCGACGGGTCGTATTTGATTTCCTGCACGCTGTCAGCGGTGACTTCGTTGATTTTCACCGGTGTATCGAAATGCATACCCTGGTGATAGAAGGACAGCTTGAACGGGGTGTTCTGATCGGCCCATTCGGCTTTTTCGTTGCGGAAACGAATCTTCTGGTAGTCCGCGAACTTCATTTCGCGAAATTCGTTCGGCAGATTGCTGCGCGGAGCTTCGTATTTCTGCCCAGCCAGCTCTTTTGCCTTGGCCGACACATCATCCAGACTGAATGCCCACAGCTGACCCGCGCCGAACAGGCAAAACAGGGCTGAGCCCGTTACCAGTGCGTTTCGTAACCGTTTGGCAGACAATTTTGGTGCATTACAGGGACTAACAATCACGAGCAACCCTCGCCGAAAACAGATCAAAAAACCAACGGCCAGCTATCTATATGCCAGGTTGGCGAGCATTGTTCCGACTCCCCTGGGTCAAAATGATTCCCCAATGGATGTCGGACAAGTCTCTACCTAAATCAAAAATGGACCAAACAACGCTGATCCCCGTAGCGCGCGATTATCTAGTAGCCCGCGAGACAACGCATCAGGGGCAGCGAAGTATTTGTAGCGAAATCCTGCGTTTTTAGGCATTAAAAGTCGTTTTTAATACATTCAGGTCTGTAACAGAAAGGTCACAGGGCCATCATTGACCAAATGCACCTGCATATCGGCACCAAAACGCCCCGACGCCACCTTGCCATGCAATTGTTGCGCTTGTACCAGCAGGTGATCAAAAAGCGCCGCTCCCAGGGCCGGCGGGGCCGCTGTGGAGAAGCTTGGCCGCAGCCCGCTCTTGGTATCCGCCGCCAACGTAAACTGCGACACCAGCAGCAAACCACCGCCGATGTCCTTGAGCGACAGGTTCATCTTGCCCTCGTCGTCGCTGAACACACGGTAGTTGAGCAGTTTGTGCAGCAACTTATCGGCGCTCTCCGGCGTATCTGAAGGCTCAACGGCCACCAGTACCAGCAATCCCTGGTCGATGGCACCGACGACTTCACCCTCGACCTCGACACGGGCGCTACGCACCCGTTGCAACAGGCCCTTCATGCTTCTTCTGGCGGTAGATCAAGCAGGCGCCGTGCCATCTCACCGGTCGCGCGCACCAATGCATCGGTAATGCCGGGCTCGGACGCCGCATGGCCCGCCTCGCGGATCACCTGCAGTTCGCTGTTCGGCCAAGCCTGATGCAGCTCCCACGCGTTATCCAGCGGACAGATCATATCGTAGCGGCCGTGGATGATTACGCCAGGCAGATGGGCGATCTTGTGCATATCGCGAATCAGCTGGTTGGGTTCCAGAAAGGAATTATTGGTGAAGTAGTGGCATTCAATCCGCGCGATGGACAGGGCGCGCTGCGGCTCGGAAAAACGCTCCACATGCTGTGGGCTTGGGCACAGGCCCAGCATGCGACCTTCCCAGCCGGACCAGGCTTTGGCCGCGTGCATCTGGGCGATCTGGTCGTTACCGGTCAGGCGCTTGTGGTAGGCGGCAATCATATCGTGACGCTCGTCCGCAGGAATCGGCGCGAGGTAGTCCTGCCAGTAATCCGGGAACAAGCGGCTGGCGCCGGTTTGGTAGAACCATTCGATGTCCTGCGGTCGGGCCAGGAAAATGCCGCGCACGATCAGGCCATGCACACGCTCAGGGTGGGTTTGCGCGTAGGCCAGAGCCAGGGTCGAGCCCCAAGAGCCGCCGAACAACACCCATTTGTCGATGCCCAGGTGCTCGCGGATACGCTCAAGGTCGGCCACCAAGTCCCAGGTGGTGTTGTTTTCCAGACTGGCGCGGGGCGTGGAGCGCCCGCAACCACGCTGGTCGAAGGTGACAATGCGGTACAGATTAGGATCGAAATAGCAGCGACTCTGGGCGTCGCAACCGGAACCAGGGCCCCCGTGGATAAAGACGACAGGCAAGCCTTCGGGGGAGCCACTTTCATCGACATACAGGGTGTGGGTGTCATCGACTGCCAGATCGTGCCGGGCGTAGGGTTTGATCTGCGGGTACCAAGTCTGCATTGCGCGCTCCGTAGGGGGTCGGGTTCATCCCTGAGGGGACGTCTTTTATTTTGCCGTCTGGCACTATAAACCCGAATTGTGCAATGAGCATGTCCTTGAGCGCTTAGACCTGTGTCAGCCCTTCGCCCTGCAGGTAATTCAGCAGATAGTCGAACAATTGGTCCACCTCCGCCACTTGGCCTCGTGCGCGCAAACAGCCATGGACCAGGCCCTTTCCCGGATAAAGCACCGTGGTCACGCCCGCCGCTTGCAGTCGCTCGGCATACAACATGCCGTCGTCGCGCAACGGGTCGAATTGGGCGACGGCGATCAATGCCTTGGGCAATCCACAGTAATCCTGGGCCAGCAGCGGCATGGCATAGGGTGAATCCTTGCCCGATCCGCGCAGGTAAAGCGCCAGGTAGTGCTCCGCATCAGCGGTGCTGAGCAAGGGTGCGGCCATGCAATCTCGGCGCGAGGGTAAGTCAGCCGTGCCACCAAGGCCGGGGTAAATCAACACTTGGGCGCGGGGCAACGGTTCACGGGCGTCGCGCAGCCCCAGGCACAGCGCAGCGGCCAGATT
The DNA here is from genome assembly GCF_000632245.1 of Pseudomonas sp. RIT357. NCBI lineage: Bacteria > Pseudomonadati > Pseudomonadota > Gammaproteobacteria > Pseudomonadales > Pseudomonadaceae > Pseudomonas > Pseudomonas sp. RIT357. Next base: position 75,286 of record NZ_JFYX01000046.1, on the reverse strand, counting down.
GCCACCGGCACTGTCACCCATCACGACAATACGTTGCAGGTTAATGGCGTGCGGCCCCTCCCCCGACTGGATCGCCCGCCACACGGCGCGGCAATCTTGATAGGCCGCGGGGAACGGGTGTTCCGGGGCAAGGCGGTAGTCGATGGCGATCACCAAAACGTTCAACGCACCGGCCAATTCGAAGCAAATAAAGTCGTGGGAATCCAGGCCGCCGACTACCCATCCGCCGCCGTGCATATAAAGGAGGCAGGGCCAACCATCGGCCGGTGGGGCTGACGGGGGGAGGTAGCTGCGCACGCCAACGCCTGCGAGGGGAAAGTCAGACACCTGCAAGCCGTCCGGCATGGGTGGGGTGAACGCTTGGCACATGCGCTCGTAGCTCTGGCGTATGCCGGCCAGCGATGGATCGTCGCCGGTGAAGGAAGCGGTCTTTTCGACGAAGGCGGCAAGCCGTGGGGAAATTGGGTACATGCACAATGATCTCTAGCACAGCAGGTTCAAGGAGGAAGGCACTGCATTTGGCTTAGGGTTTGAGGCTTGCCAGCACTGCCGCCACGCCATCGCGGCCATCAAACGCTTTAACACCTGCCAGCCAGCGCTGCAAATCCTGCGGATGGTCGCGCAACCACTGTTTAGCCACGTCCTGGGGCGACTGGCGCGCCATGATCGGCACCATCAACTGGCTCTCTTGGGCAGCGGTAAAGGTGAGGTTTTCCAAGAGTCGATGGACATTTGAGCAGCGTTCGGCAAAGTCCGGCGCCGTCACGGTGGAGACGGTAGCGCGGCCTTCGTCGAGACCGAATACGTCTTCGCTGCCGGTGAGGTAGGTCATTTTCATATTGAGGTTCATCGGGTGCGGGGTCCAACCGACAAACACCACGAACTCCTTGCGATTTACAGCGCGCTGCACCGCCGCCAACATCCCCGCCTCACCGGAGGCCACCAGTTTGAAGCCGCCGAGGCCGAAGCGGTTGGTGTCGATCATTTTCTGAATATCAGTATTGGCACCGCTGCCGGGCTCGATACCGTAGAGTTTGCCACCCAGTTGGTTCTTGAATCGGGCAATGTCGGAGAAGGTCCTCAACCCGGCATCGGCCACGTATTGCGGCACGGCCAGGGTAGCTTGGGCGTCGGCGAGGCTCGGCGTGTCGAGCACCTTGACCTGTTTGGCCGCCAGGAAGGGGGCGATGTTGTTGTCCATCGCCGGTTTCCAGTAGCCAAGAAAGATATCCAGGCGCTTATCGCGGATGCCGGCAAAGATAATCTGCTGCACCGCACTGGTCTGTTTGCTGTCGTAGCCCAAACCGTTGAGCAGCACGTCAGCCATGCCGGAGGTGGCGACCACATCGGTCCAACTGACCACGCCCATTCGGATGGACTTGCAGGAGGCCGGCTCGGCCGCCATGGCTTGCGCACTGAGCAGTACGGCGCCGGTGAGGGTCAACAGATAGCGGTTGAATAGTCGTTTCATGAAAGCGGTCTCACTCGGCAGTTTTTATTGTGGGGAGTGGCATCTGATGCGCCGTAACCACAACCTTACCCAGCAAGACCTCGATAAACACGACCGGGTGCGACCGGCAGTTGCACTGTGTCGACTGTCAGCGTCATCGGCTCGGACCGTTGCGTGATAAATGAGCGGTTCGAACACTGCCCTCTACGGTGCTCTGGAACCACGCCAATGAATAGTTAATCGCTCTTAATTCAAAAGCTGATAACCACCCACGCTGAAATGACTACTTCACCTAAAAAACTGTCATATATAACAGTAGAGCAACTCTCAGGGGCGTCTTTACTGTTTACGGAAAGACACTGACTTTCCGGAGAGCAATAATGACCACGCCAACGTACCCGAGCAATAAACCCATAACTGAGATCTTTGAAGCAACAGTGCAATACGCAAACGAGAAAGACATTTTTCTCGCCAATAAAATCAACATCGCGCTGATCAAAGATAATTCAGGTAGCAGCTGCTGGATGATAGCGGCATTTCAGGACATCTCCGAAATAAACAAGAAACCTCATGAAATACGCGCGATACACATTTACCTGCCCAGATATCAGCTACACGGTAGGGTCGAGATGTTCCCAGCTCTTCCCCCTGAGGCGCCGATTATAAACAGTGCAAGCTATTTTAGAATTGTGAACATTGACTATGAGAAGAAAAAGTCAGACGAACTCATCTACCTGGGTAAAACAGGGGTGATCAAATACGAATGGAGTAATGACTTTAAATCCATTGAGGGCAACATTGACCTCAACACACTCGATGAGAACAAAGCCCCCATTAATATCAATGGCCACTTTTACCTTTCAAACAGCGGACAACACTCCATCTGATAGCTGAAAAATACAGGTGCGCGTTCTGAGCAGGAAATCGCATCTGTATTTTTTCATTTAATAGTGCCCACGTCCCCAGACCAAAAAACCTTCCAGCAACTGCTTCAACACCACCCGCGTCGGCTCAGCCAAATCCGCGCGATAACGGAACGGCTCGAACTCCTCCATATAAGTGCTCTGGCACAACTCCAACTGCACCGCATGAATATCCTGCGCCGGGTCGCCGTAATGCCGGGTGATATGGCCGCCCTTGAAGCGCCCGTTCAGCACATGGGTGTACTGCGGATGGGCGGCGCAGATGGCTTCCAGCTGGCTGGCCAGTTCGGGATCGCAGGCGGCCCCGTTAAAGGTGCCGAGATTGAAGTCCGGCAGTTTGCCGTCGAACAGGTGCGGGATCACCGAGCGGATCGAGTGGGCGTCGAACAGCAGCGCGTAGCCGAACTCGGCCTTGAGCCGCGCCAGTTCCTCTTGCAGCGCGCGGTGATACGGGCCCCAGATCTTTTGCAGGTAAGTGGCGCGTTCTGCCTCGCTGGGCTCCAGGCCTTCACGAAACAACGGCACACCCTCAAATAGCGTGGCCGGGTACAAGCCGGTGGTGGCGCCGGCGTACAGCGGCTTGTCGTCGGACGGCCGGTTGAGGTCGATGACAAAGCGCGAGTACTCCGCCGAGAGGGTGCTGGCGCCGAGCTCTTCGCCAAAGTCATACAGCGTGGGGATATGCCAATCGGTGTCCGGCAGGCTTTGCGCCTCGGGGATCAACCCGGCCTCGACCGCAGGTGTCAAACGCACGCCGGCGTGGGGCATGCTGATCAGCAGCGGGGTGCGGCCTTGTTTGAAATTCAGAACCTTATCCACAACAGCACTCCTTAAACAGTGACATCGACGCCATGGCGCACGACGCGTTTATCCAGCTCGCCGCCCAGCCAGTAGGCGAGGTCGGCGGGACGATCAATCTGCCACGCTACAAAATCCGCCACTTTGCCCACTTCCAGTGAGCCATGGGTAGCGCCCATGCCCAATGCGGTGGCCGCATGTTGCGTGACGCCGGCCAGGGCCTCTTCCGGGGTCATGCGGAACAGAGTGCAGGCCATGTTGAGCATCAGGCGCACCGACAGTGCCGGCGAGGTGCCGGGGTTGAGGTCACTGGCGATGGCGATTTTCACGCCGTGTTTGCGCAGGGCCTCCATCGGTGGCAACTGGGTTTCGCGCAGGAAGTAGAACGCCCCTGGCAGCAGCACGGCGACGGTGCCGGATGCAGCCATGGCAATGGCGTCTTCTTCGGTCATGAATTCCAGGTGGTCCGCCGACAACGCGCGATAACGCGCCGCCAGGCTGGAGCCGTGCAACGACGAGAGTTGCTCGGCGTGCAGTTTTACCGGCAGGCCCAACTGCTGGGCGACCTTGAACACGCGCTCCACTTGCTCAGTGGAAAACGCCAGGTATTCGCAGAAGGCATCCACGGCGTCCACCAGCCCTTCCGCCGCCAGGGCCGGTAGCATCTCGCTGCAGATATGCTCGATGTAGTCGTCGGCGCGGTCCTTGTACTCCGGCGGTAACGCATGGGCCGCCAGGCAGGTGGCGCGCACGCTGACCGGCAGCTCATCGCCGAGACGCCGGGCCACGCGCAACATCTTGCGTTCGTTGGCCAGGTCCAGGCCGTAGCCGGATTTGATCTCCACTGTGGTCACGCCGTCGCGCAGCAGACTGCGCAGGCGCTTGCGGGCGCTGTCGAACAGTTCATCCTCGCTGGCGGCGCGGGTGGCGCGCACGGTGCTGGCGATACCACCGCCCTTGGCCGCGATCTCGGCATAGCTAACGCCCTCAAGGCGCTGCTCAAATTCGCCACTGCGATTGCCACCAAACACCGTGTGGGTGTGGCAGTCGATCAGCCCCGGAGTGACCCACGCGCCTTGCAGGTCATGCACCTGGGCGTAGTCCGCCGTCGGCACTTGGCTGCGCGGGCCGATCCACTCGATGAGTGAGCCGGCAGTGACCATGGCAGCATCCTTGATGATCGAGTAGTTACCTTGAGCCATGGTTGCAACGTGGCAGTGTTGCCAAAGGGTTTTCATCAACGCCTCCCTAAGTTATCGATGAGACACAGCCGGGTCGTATTGGACGTTGGCCGTTTGCCCGGCGGCGGGTTTGACCCACAGCAGGTAGGCAACGACCAGCAGCACGATCCACACGGCGCCGACCAGCAAGGCCGCCTGGGTGTCCGGGAAGTAACCCAGCACACCAAACACAAACAGCATGAATACGATGGCCGCCGCCGGCGCATAGGGCCAGAACGGCACCGGGAATTTCAGCTCAGCGACCTGTTCTTTAGTCATCGAGCGACGCATGGCGACCTGGGTGAACAGAATCATCAGCCATACCCACACGGTGGCGAAGGTGGCAATCGAGGCAATCACCAGGAACACGTTTTCCGGGATCAGGTAGTTGAGCAGCACGCCGCCGAGCAACGCTGCGCCCATCACCACCACGGTCATCCATGGCACGCCCTGTTTGGACAACTGGGCAAAACCCTTGGGCGCCTGCCCTTGTTGAGCGAGGCCGTACATCATGCGCCCCGCACCGAAGATGTCGCTGTTGATCGCCGAGACTGCCGCCGAGATCACCACAATATTGAGAATGGTCGCCGCCGAGCCTATGCCGAGGTTACTGAATATCTGCACGAACGGGCTGCCCTGGCTGCCGATCTGGGGCCATGGGTAGATAGCCATCAGCACAAACAGGGTCAGCACGTAGAACAATAGGATGCGCAGCGGCACGGCGTTGATCGCCTTGGGAATTACGCGCTGCGGGTCTTTGGCTTCGCCAGCGGTGATGCCGATGATTTCGATACCGCCGAAGGCGAACATCACCACCGCGAACGAGGCGATCAGGCCGCCAACACCGTTAGGCATAAAGCCGCCGTGGGCCCACAGGTTGCTCAGGCCGCTGGCCTGGGTCTCGCCCGCCGAATGGATACCGAACAGCATAATGCCGAAGCCGCCGAGGATCATCGCGACAATCGCGCCGACCTTGAGCAGCGACAGCCAGAACTCCATCTCGCCAAACACTTTGACGTTGCACAGGTTCAGGCCGCCGATCAGAAACACAATGCCGAGCACCCAGACCCAGCGCGCGACGTCGGGAAACCAGAAGCCCATATAGATGCCGAACGCGGTGACGTCGGCGAGGCAGACGATGATCATTTCAAACGCGTAGGTCCAGCCGAGAATAAACCCGGCCATGGGCCCCAGATAGGTGCTGGCGTACTGGCCGAAGGAACCGGACACCGGGTTGTGCACGGCCATTTCACCGAGGGCGCGCATCACCATGAAAACCGCGGCGCCGCCGATCAGGTAGGCCAGCAGCACGGCAGGGCCGGCCATCTGGATAGCCGAGGCGGAGCCGTAGAACAGCCCGGTGCCGATGGCCGACCCCAGTGCCATGAAGCGAATATGTCGGGCACTTAGGCCACGTTTCAAACCCTTTTCTTGCTGGTGCATTTCTCGTCCTTAATTATTTTTATCCTGAGAAAATTAAAAGCCGCGCTCATGACAACTGCTTTTTTTGTGGTGAGCGGGCTTGCCCCGCGCTGGGGTGCGAAGCAACCCCAAATCCGGCTACCGCATTTCACTTGGAGAAATGCGGTGACTGTAGGAGGGGCTGCTACGCAGCCCAGCGCGGGGCAAGCTCGCTCACTACAGAGAGCGAGTGTCGCTTACAGGCTCGGCAGCAACTTCGCCGGCACCAGGTCATTCAGGCAGCGGCTGGCGAGCAGTTCGCTCGCGGCGATGATGTCCGGGGCGAAGAAGCGATCCTTGTCGTAGAACCCCACTTTGGCGCGCAAGACGCCACGGGCTTTTTCCAGTTTCGGCGAGGTTTTCAGGCCTTCGCGCAAGTCCAGACCCTGGCACGCGGCCAGCCATTCCACGGCGAGGATGCCACGGGTGTTCTCGGCCATTTCCCACAGGCGCTTGCCGGCAGCAGGTGCCATCGACACATGGTCTTCCTGGTTGGCTGAAGTCGGAATGCTGTCGACACTATGGGGATGGGCCAGCGCCTTGTTCTCGCTGGCGAGCGCGGCGGCGGTCACCTGGGCGATCATGAAACCGGAGTTCACCCCGCCATTGCCCACCAGGAACGGCGGCAATTGCGACATGTGTTTGTCCATCATCAACGAGATACGACGCTCACTGAGGGAACCGATTTCGGCGATGGCCAGCGCCATGTTGTCAGCGGCCATAGCCACTGGTTCGGCGTGGAAGTTACCGCCGGAAATCACATCGCCTTCGGCGGCGAACACCAGCGGGTTATCCGATACGGCGTTGGCTTCGACCACCAGCACTTCAGCGGCCTGGCGGAACTGGGTCAGGCACGCCCCCATGACCTGAGGCTGGCAGCGCAGGGAGTACGGGTCTTGCACTTTGTCGCAGTTCTGGTGCGACTGGGAGACCTCGCTGCTTTCGCCGAGCAGGTCGCGGTAAGCGGCAGCCGAATCGATTTGCCCACGCTGGCCGCGTGCGGCATGAATACGCGCGTCGAACGGCGAGCGCGAGCCCAGCACTGCTTCGACGGTAAGGCCACCACAGGCCAGGGCGCCTGCGAACAGGTCTTCGCCTTCGAACAGGCCGCGCAGGGCATAAGCAGTGGACACCTGGGTACCGTTGAGCAACGCCAGGCCTTCTTTAGCCGCGAGGGTCAGCGGCGTGAGGCCGGCGACTTTCAGCGCTTCAGTCGCTTCCAGCCATTCACCTTTGTAGCGCGCCTTGCCTTCGCCCAGCAGCACCAGGGACATATGGGCCAGCGGCGCCAAGTCACCGGACGCACCGACCGAGCCTTTCAACGGAATATGCGGGTAAACCTCGGCGTTGATCAGCGCGATCAGCGCGTCGATCACTTGCCGACGAATCCCGGAGAACCCACGGCTCAGGCTATTGACCTTGAGCACCATGACCAGCCGCACCAGCGCATCGCTGATCGGCTCACCGACGCCGGCGGCATGGGACAGCACCAGGGAACGCTGGAGGTTTTCCAGGTCTTCGCTGGCGATACGGGTCGAGGCCAGCAGGCCGAAACCGGTGTTGATGCCGTAGGCAGTGCGGTTCTCAGCGAGAATCTGCTCCACGCAGGCAACGCTGGCTTCGATCTGGGCTGAAGCGCTGTCATCCAGACTGAGGGTCACCGGCTGCTGGTAGATGGCCCGCAGTTGGGCAAGGCTCAGTTGGCCTGGAATCAGATTTAACGCAGTCACATTCATACTCCTTGTGAATTGTTCTTTCGAATATTTCTGTTGAATAAGGGTTCAGTGCACATTGGGTAATGCGGTGTCTTTGAGCAGCTTGGCGGCAGCTGCAATGTCCGGCGCCAGCCAGCGGTCCTGCTCGTATGCGGGGACCACTTCACGTAACAATCGCCAAGCGCGGTCGGTACCCGCGCCGAAACGCTGGGCCTTCAAAAATTCAAAGGCCTGGGCCGCCAGCAAGTACTCGATGGCAAGAATCTGGGTGACGTTGGCCAGCAGTTGATGCAGCTTCAGCGCGGCATTGGTGCCCATGCTCAAGTGGTCTTCCTGCAGCCCCGAGGTGACGAAATTATCGAGCACCGCTGGTTGCGCGAGCTGGCGGTTTTGCCCGCACAGTGATGCAGCGACGTATTGCACGATCATCATTCCGGAGTTGACCCCTGGGTTGCTCACCAGGAACGCCGGCAAGCCACTGACGTGCGGGTTGATCAAACGGTCCAGGCGGCGTTCGGCAACTGAGCCGATTTCGGCCATGGCGATGGCGAGCATATCGGCGGCCAGGGCGACGGACTGGCCGTGCGGATTGGCCTGGGACACTACGCGGTACTCGTCCGGCGTGCCAAGCACCAACGGGTTGTCAGTGGCGCTGTTGAGTTCAGTCTCGATCTGGCGGGTGGCGTGCTCCACCTGGTCGCGCGCCGCGCCGTGGATCTGCGGGATCGAGCGGATGCTCAGGGCGTCCTGGGTGCGGAGGCCTTTGCTGCTGGCGATCACTTCACTGCCGTCGAGCAAGGCACGCAGGTTGACGCCAACGTGCTGCATGCCGGGGTGCGGCTTGAGGGCGATGATTTCTTCATCAAAGGCATCGATCTGGCCGCGCTGGGCTTCGAAACTCATGGCGCCGATCACGTCGGCCCACTGCAGCAAGTGATGGGCGTCGGCCAAGGCCAGGCAGCTCAAACCGGTCATGCACGGCGTGCCGTTGACCAGGCACAGGCCGTCTTTGGCGCCGAGTACCACGGGCTGCAAACCTTCTGCCTGCAAGGCTTCCTGCGCCGTCACGATCTGGCCGCGATAACTCACCGTACCGACACCCAACAAAGCGACACCGACGTGGGCCATGTGAGTCAGGTAACCCACCGAACCTTGGGACGGCACCTGTGGCGTGATGCCGTGGTTAAGCAGCGCCAGCAACGAACGTACGACCTGCGGATGCAGGCCGGATTTTCCGTGACTGTAATTGATGACCGCGGCGCAGATGATCGCCCGGGTCTGCTCGTCGCTCAGTACCGGGCCGACGCCACAGGCGTGGCTCAGCAGAGTATTGCGCGACAGCTGGCTGAGTTGCTCGCCCGCAAGCGACACGTTGCACAGCGCGCCCAGGCCGGTGTTCACGCCATACGCGCGTTCGCCGCTGGTGACGATGCGCTGCACGATGGCTTGGGCATTGTCGATGCGGGCCCAGGCTTGGCCCGAGAGTTCCAGCACCGCGCCGTGGCGGGCCACGGCGACCACGTCCTGCCAGCGCAGGGGGGTGTCGGCGATGATGATTTTTGCTGCCTGGGACATGGTTGACCTCTTCATATTCTCTACCGCTTTGCCGGCCTCATCGGGGGCAAGCCCCCTCCCACATTTTGAACGGTGAACATCTTCAAAGGTGGGAGGGGCTTGCTCCCGATAGGGCCAGCAGCCTCACCACAGAATCTGGATCAGACCACCGCCGCCCGCCGCTGAACAAACCGGTCCACATACTCATCCGCCGGGGAATGGAGGATCTCCCGAGGTGTGCCGACCTGGATCAACTTGCCGTCCTTGAGGATCGCAATGCGGTTACCAATGCGCACGGCCTCGTCAAGGTCGTGGGTGATGAAGACGATGGTCTTGTGCAGGGTCTTTTGCAGCTCCAGCAATTGGTCCTGCATCTCGGCGCGAATCAACGGGTCAAGGGCGCTGAAGGCTTCGTCCATCAGGATGATGTCCGTGTCGGCAGCCAACGCACGGGCCAGGCCGACGCGCTGGCGCATGCCGCCGGAGAGCTGGTGCGGGTATTTGTTTTCGTAGCCTTTGAGGCCCACGGTTTCGATCCAGTGCAGCGCGCGTTCGGCGCACACCTGCTTGGTTTCGCCACGCACCTTGAGGCCGTAAGCGACGTTGTCGAGCACGCTCTTGTGGGGCAACAGGCCGAAGCTCTGGAACACCATGCTGATCTTGTGCCGACGGAATTGGCGCAGGGCGTCCATGTCCAGTTGCAGGATGTCTTCGCCGTCCACGAGGATCGCGCCGCTGGTGGGATCGATCAGGCGATTGAAGTGACGCACCAATGTGGATTTACCGGAACCCGACAGGCCCATGATCACGAAGATCTCACCAGTACCGATGCTCAGGGACAGGTCGTTGACGCCGACCACGCAACCGGTCTCGGCCAACACTTGGTCCTTGGTCTTGCCCTGCCCGATCATCGCCAGCGCTTCCTTGGAACGCGCGCCAAAGATCTTGAAGACGTTTCTGACTTCGATTTTGCTCACAGTCGTCATTTGCTCGCCTCATGCCGTGGGCGGCCATAGGCCTGGGTAATGCGGTCGATGACCACTGCAAGAATCACGATCGCCAGCCCGGCTTCAAGGCCACGGCCAACGTTGAGGGTCTGGATGCCGACGAGCACGTCTTCACCCAAGCCACGGGCGCCGATCATCGAGGCGATCACCACCATCGACAACGCCATCATGGTGGTCTGGTTGATGCCGGCCATGATGCTCGGCAGCGCCAACGGCAGTTGCACGCCAAACAGTTGCTGCCAGCGGTTGGCACCGAAGGCGTTGATGGCCTCCATAACTTCGCCATCCACTTGGCGGATGCCCAAATCGGTGAGGCGAATCAGCGGCGGCGCGGCATAGATCACCGTGGCAAAAATCGCCGGCACCTTGCCCAGGCCGAACAGCATCAGCACCGGGATCAGGTACACGAAGCTGGGCATGGTTTGCATGATGTCGAGCAGCGGCATCAGCACCGAACGCAGGCGATTACTGCGCGCCGAGAGGATGCCCAACGGAATGCCGATCAACACCGAAATCACCGTGGCAACCATCATCAAGGCCAGGGTCTGCATCAGCTTGTCCCACAGGCCAACCGCGCCTACCAAGAACAGCAAACCGACGATCACCGCCGTAGTGACTACTTTGCGGGTAGCGTGCCAGGCCACGCCGCCGACGATGGCCAGCATCAGCCACCAAGGGGCGGCGCGCAGCAGGCCTTCCAGGTTGACGATGGCCCACAACAGCGTGTCGGAGATCTGCCGGAACACATCGCCGTAGTTGGTGACCAGTGAATCCACCCAACCGTTAACCCAGTCGGCAATGGAAAACGTAAAACTCTCAGGAAACATAGCGTGCTCTCGATCCAATGGGTTGTGGCCGGGCGCCCGGCCACCCCTCAGGGTAGCCGTGCACACTTGACCTACAAGGCCGCGTCGATTTTCTTGGCTGCGTCTTCGCTCACCCAGGCGTGCCAGACTTCAGGATGTTCCTTGAGGAAGATCTTCGCCAGTTTCGGCGACTCAATGCGCTCCTTGGCCATGCGTCCCAGGTTCTGGTTCAGCAGGTCGATGGGCAGGTTGACCTTTTCCAGCACGGCCACCAGTTCAGGGGCTTGTTCGTGGAAGGTCTTGGACAGGCCGACCTTGATGGTCACGGTTTTATCCACACCGGGTTTTTCTTCAAGCTTGACCAGGTCGACCTGACCCATCAGCGGCGTCGGCGACCAGTAGTAGAACAGGATCGGCTCGCCACGCTTGTAGCTCGACAGCACCGCCGCATCCAGCGCCGGGCCGGTGCCAGGGCGGAAGTTGGTGTAGGTGCTTTCCAGGCCGTAGCTTTTCAGCATTTCGCTGTTGTCCAGCTCGCAGGTCCAGCCGGCCGGGCAGTTGTAGAAGCGGCCCTTGGATGGTTCTTCCTGGTCCTTGAACACCGAGGCGTACTTGGCCAGGTCGGCGATGGTTTTCAGGTCCGGCGCCTTGGCTTCCAGCTTGCGCTTGGCGTCGCCTTCGATCACGTAGCGCGGCACGTACCAGCCTTCGATTGCGCCCACCACAGGCGCACCAACGCCGACGACTTTGCCGGCCTTCTCAGCCTTGTTCCAGACTTCGCTGCGGCCGACCCATTCTTCGGCGAACACTTGGATGTCGTTACTGCTCAGGGCGTTTTCCATGGTGATGGAGTTGCCCGGCAGGCTGTCGGTTTTGCAGTCGTAGCCTTTTTCCAGCACGGTTTGCAGGATGTCGGTGAGCAACATGCCGCTTTCCCAGTTCAGCCCGGCGAATTTCACCGGTTTACCGGACTCGCACCAACCGGCCGCCTGGGCGCCAGCGCTGGCCAGCAAGCCTGCAGAGAACAACGTGGTCAGCAGGGTCTTATGCATTTTCATTGTGTGACGCTCCCAATCATGAAATGGATTACGGCAGTCAAAAGGCGTCCTGCCTTGTCCACGTCCTGTCAGGCCCGCGCCGCAGCGCGACTGGCCCCGCTTTTTTTAGTGGGTACAACACTGTCCTGCTCGACCGGCAGAATCAGTTGATCGGGCACGCTGCCGTGCCATTTTTTCGCACACAGGTAATACAGAGCAGCGGGCAGCACCAGGCCGATGATCCAGGAGATATCCACACCCCCAAGCGCGCTCACCAGCGGACCGGTGTAGAACTTGGTAGCGATGAACGGCATCTGCACCAACACCCCGAAGACATAGACGCTGATACCCAGAGGGTTCCAACGACCGTACCGCCCGTTTGGATCGGCCAGCGCCGGCACGTCATAGCGCTCGCGGGTGATGAAGTAGTAGTCCACTAGGTTGATCGCGCTCCAGGGCGTGAAGAACGCCAGCAGGAACAGAATGAAAGACTTAAACGCACCGAGGAACGAATGCTGGCCGAGCAATGCGATCAGGGTCGCCGTACCGACGATAAGCAGCACGAACACCAGACGCTGCAGACGCGTCACCTCCAGGCGACCACGAAAGCCGCTGATGATGGTCGCGATGCACATGAAGCTGCCGTAGGAGTTCAGTGTGGAGATGGTGACCTTGCCGAACGCGATGCTGAAATACAGCAGCGCAGCGGTGGCGCCCGTACCACTCAAACCAACGATGTAGGCCACTTCATGACCGGCGAATTGCCCGTTGGCCATGGCGGCGGCGAACACGCCGAGAATCATCGCCACTTGTGCGCCAATCACTGAACCGGCGCCCGCAGCGAGAAAGGTTTTCACCGACGACGTGCTGCTCGGCAAGTAGCGCGAGTAATCCGCCACATACGGCCCAAACGCGATCTGCCAGGAGGCGGCGAGGGACACCGCGAGCAAGAAACTGCTCCAGCTGAAATGGCGGATTTGCAGCAATGCGCCAATGTCAGCCTGGCCCATCAGGCGACTGAACAGGTAAACGAAGGCAATCACACCAATGACGCTGGCAACGCGCCCTATGAAGTGGATCACCCGATAACCAAGCACCGTGACCAGCACGATGACACTGGCGAAGATCAGGATACCGACGCTGCTGCTGACACCAAACAACTGGCCCAGCGCCTGGCCGGAAAGCACCGTACCGGTTGCGGTAAAGCCTAGGTACATCAGGCACACCAAGACGATCGGAATGGCCGCGCCATATACGCCGAACTGCACGCGGCTGGAGATCATCTGCGGCAAGCCGAGCTTGGGCCCTTGCGCCGCATGCAACGCCATGACGCCGCCGCCGATCAGTTGACCGATCAACAGACCGATCAACGACCAGAACACATCACCGCCCAGCACCACGGCCAAGGCCCCGGTGACAATGGCCGTAATTTGCAGGTTGGCACCCAACCACAGGGTGAATTGGCTCAATAGACGACCGTGTCTTTCCGCTTCCGGGATGTAGTCGATCGAACGTTTCTCGATCAACGGGGTGGTGCTTGCACGCGCGTCATTTGCAGCCATGGGTGTTCAACCTCTGATGGATTGTTTTGGGGGTCGCAGCCGCTCAACTGTGGGAGGGGGCTTGCTCCCGATAGCAGTGGGTCAGTCACCAGACCTATTGGCTGATACACCGCCATCGGGAGCAAGCCCCGCCCCACATGGGTTACTTGATCATTGGAAGATTGAGACCCTGCTCTTTGGCGCAATCGATCGCGATCTGGTAACCCGCATCGGCGTGACGCATCACCCCTGTCGCTGGGTCGTTGTGCAGCACACGGGCAATCCGCTCGGCCGCTTCGTCGGTGCCGTCGCAGACGATCACCATGCCGGAGTGCTGGGAGAAGCCCATGCCGACGCCGCCACCGTGGTGCAGCGAGACCCACGTCGCACCGCTGGCGGTGTTGAGCAAGGCATTGAGCAGTGGCCAGTCGGAGACGGCATCGGAACCGTCCTGCATGGATTCTGTTTCGCGGTTCGGGCTTGCTACCGAGCCGGAGTCGAGGTGGTCACGACCAATCACCACCGGCGCCGACAGCTCGCCGCTGCGCACCATTTCGTTGAATGCCAGGCCGAGCTTGGCGCGCTGGCCCAGACCGACCCAGCAGATACGCGCTGGCAGGCCCTGGAAGCTGATGCGTTCGCGAGCCATGTCCAACCAGTTATGCAGGTGGGCGTCGTCGGGGATCAGCTCTTTGACTTTGGCGTCGGTCTTGTAGATATCTTGCGGGTCGCCCGAAAGCGCAGCCCAACGGAACGGGCCGATGCCACGGCAGAACAGTGGACGGATGTACGCCGGAACGAAACCTGGGAAGTCGAAAGCGTTTTCAACGCCTTCTTCCTGTGCCATTTGGCGGATGTTGTTGCCGTAGTCGAAGGTCGGGATGCCTTGCTTCTGGAATTCCAGCATGGCTTTGACGTGGACTGCCATGGACTGCTTGGCGGCCTTGATCACGGCAGCCGGCTCGGTCTTGGCGCGGGCGCGGTATTCGTCCCAGGTCCAGCCGGCGGGCAGGTAGCCATTGAGCGGGTCATGGGCACTGGTCTGGTCGGTGACCATGTCCGGGCGCACACCGCGCTTGACCAGTTCCGGCAGGATCTCGGCCGCATTACCCAGCAGCGCGATGGAAATGGCTTTGCCTTCTTTCGTGTATTTGGCGATACGGGCCAACGCGTCGTCGAGGTCGGTGGCTTGCTCATCGACATAACGGCTGGCCAGGCGGAAATCGATGCTGACCTGCTGGCACTCGATGTTCAGCGAGCACGCGCCGGCCAATGTCGCGGCCAGAGGCTGTGCGCCGCCCATGCCGCCGAGACCGGCGGTGAGGACCCAACGGCCTTTCAAATTGCTGTCGTAATGCTGGCGACCGGCTTCAACGAAGGTTTCGTAAGTGCCTTGGACGATGCCCTGGCTGCCGATGTAGATCCAGCTGCCGGCAGTCATCTGGCCGTACATAGCCAGGCCCTTGGCATCCAGTTCGTTGAAGTGTTCCCAACTGGCCCAGTGCGGAACCAGGTTGGAGTTGGCGATCAACACGCGCGGGGCGTTGCTATGGGTCTTGAACACGCCGACCGGTTTGCCGGATTGCACCAGCAGGGTTTCGTCGTCGTTCAGATTGGTGAGGCTCTCGACGATCTGGTCGTAGCACTCCCAATTACGTGCGGCGCGGCCAATGCCGCCGTACACCACCAACTCTTTCGGGTTCTCGGCCACTTGCGGGTCGAGGTTGTTCATCAGCATGCGCAGCGGTGCTTCAGTCAGCCAGCTTTTGGCGGTGAGCTTGTTACCGCGGGCGGCGCGGATTTCGACGTCACGGTATTTTGTAGGCTTGGTCACTGCTAGGACTCCTCGGCGATCGATGCGCGAACATGGATGGTGCGAAGGAGAGTCTTACGCACACATCTTTACTTGTATGTACAAGCATATGCAATCAAGCTGCCAACTTTTTGAGCGAGGTGTTGGATTTTTTTTGCAAAACGCGTGGGAGCCTTGGAAATTAAGGCTTCGAGGGACGATGAAATTTCTTACGTGGGAGTTTTACGACGAGAGAGGTTTGTCACGACAGCGTGGCTTTGCGCCACGCTGGGGCATTCGGTAACAAATTGGTGCAGGGGTTGGAAACAGATCGCAACAACAGCGGGAAACAAATGTGGGAGGGGGCTTGCCCCCGATAGCGGTGGATCAGTCAGCCCACCTGGTACTGACACACCGCAATCGGGGGCAAGCCCCCTCCCACATTTTTTAACCGCGCTGAGTCAGTTCGATGATGCAGCTACGGCCAGTGATAGAGATGTCCAGCAAGCCAGCGTTACCGTCCACTTGCAGGCAATCGTGATGGCCCAGTACCTGGTCCAGCACCTTCACTTCATCCGCCACGCTGAACACCAGCACCGTCTGCGCCGTACTGAAAAACCGCTGCACACCATCCATCCACTGCAACCGCGCGTGGTAGCGCTCGGGCGAATAAATCAGGTTGAAATCGCGAATCGGCCCAGTGATCAATCGGCACGACACCTGACTGTCACCCTTGAACGCGAACGGTTGCAGCGGTAACAGTCCGCGCTGCTCCTCGCCATCCACGGTCAGCACCATGCCTGCGCCCTTGATTACCGTGATCACACGCTGGTAACCGGCGAAGGTGGAAAAGCCGCCCGACTCGGCGATATCGGCAATCGACAAGCGCCAGCCAAAGCCATCCAGGCCATCGCCGGCATCACGGGAAATTTCTTCGGTACTGCCACCGCCGTTTTTCCACGGCATGCGGACGTAATCGGCGGCGCGCCAGACTTTCAAACTCATTTACTGAAGCGTCCTTCGAGGCTGTGACGGGAACCAGGGTGGATCAACCGCGCGGCGGTCACCGGCTGGCGTCCGGACCAGGTGCGTCGGCGAATCAACAGGCACGGTTCGGTGGGCTCGATTTGCAGCAGCTTGCACTCGTCGGCGTCGGCGAGGATCGCTTCCACGACGTGCTCGCCTTCCGTCAGCGGCGCAACCTGGTTGAGATAGGCATAGGGCGTTTGTTGGGTGAAATCCTGCTGCAGGTATTCCGGCGCGACCAGGGCGTTGACGAAACGGTCTTCGATTTGCACGGGAATATCGTTTTCGTAATGCACGATCAGTGAGTGGAACACCCGCCCGCCTTCGCGCATTTCCAGAGCGACGGCACGTTCGGAACCGGCGGCCTCTTCGCCCAGGGTGATGACCTGGCAGGTATGCCGATGACCGCGGGAAGCGATCTCATCAGCAATGTTGTGCACTTCAAACAGCGCCGACTGGCTTTTGGGCTCGGCGACAAAAGTACCGACGCCTTGCATGCGAACCAGCAACCCTTCGGCGGTGAGTTCGCGCAGGGCGCGATTGATCGTCATTCGGCTGAAGCCCAGTTGGCTGACCAGTTCACTCTCCGACGGCACGCGGTAATGGGGTGGCCAGTTGCCGTTGAGGATCTGCTGACTGATCATCTGTTTGACGCGGGCATACAAGGGCGCCGGACTTTCGTCCATGTGGGCAGCCAGTGAAGACTTGGCGGGCGGAGTCGGCACAGGGAATCCTTGCAGGGGGAAAAGATGCATAGATTGCCGGAGTTTACCGAGCAGGCAAACGTCTGTATATGTATATACAAATAAACACACGACCGGAGTGCTCTGAACATGTCCGCTTTTTTTGCCGAACGCGCACTGCTGCCTAATGGATGGGCCAACGATGTACGTCTTGAAGTCAGCGCCGATGGCCTGCTGACACAGATTGCGGCCAATGCCAGTGCAGACGGCGCCGAGCGGCTCAAAGGCCCGGTTTTGGCGGGCATGCCCAACCTGCACTCCCACGCATTCCAACGCGCCATGGCGGGTTTGGCCGAAGTCGCCGGCAACCCGAATGACAGCTTCTGGACCTGGCGCGAGCTGATGTACCGCATGGTCGGCAAGATCAGTCCGGAGCAACTGCAGGTGATTGCGCGCCAGCTGTACATCGAGATGCTCAAGGCCGGTTACACCTCGGTGGCCGAATTTCACTACGTGCATCATGATGTCAGCGGCCAGCCGTACGCCGACCGTACGGAACTGTCGCGGCAGATCAGCCACGCGGCCGCCAGCAGCGGTATTGGCCTGACCTTGGTGCCCGTGCTCTACACCCACTCGGGTTTTGGCGGGCAGGCGCCGAACGAAGGCCAGCGACGGTTTATCAACAGCACCGAAAACTACCTGGACCTGCAGGCGCGCCTCAAACCGATCCTCGCGGCGCAACCGGCGCAGCAACTGGGCTTGTGCTTCCACTCCCTGCGCGCTGTTACGCCACAACAAATCAATGAAGTCCTGGCCGCCAGCGACAAGACGTGCCCGATCCATATCCATATTGCCGAACAACAAAAAGAAGTCGACGACTGCCTGGCCTGGAGCGGCAAGCGTCCGTTGCAATGGCTGTATGACAATGTCGAGGTGGATGAACGCTGGTGCCTGGTGCACGCGACTCACGCCAACCCGGAAGAAGTGACGCGCATGGCAGCGAGCCGGGCGATTGCCGGATTGTGCCTGACCACCGAAGCCAACCTGGGCGACGGGATTTTCCCGGCAGTGGATTTTCTCGCCCAGGGCGGGCGCATGGGCATCGGTTCCGACAGCCATGTATCATTGAGCGTAGTGGAGGAATTGCGCTGGCTGGAATACGGCCAGCGCCTGCGCGATCAACGGCGCAACCGCTTGTATCGCAGTGACCAACCGATGGTTGGCCGTACGCTGTTCGATGCTGCGCTGGACGGTGGCGCACAGGCACTGGGGCAGCCAATTGGTCGACTGGAAGTGGGCAAGCGTGCGGATTGGATCGTGCTGGACGGTAATGACCCTTACCTGGCGACAGCAACAGAGGATGGCATTCTCAATCGCTGGCTGTTTGCCGGCGGTGATCGCCAGGTGCGTGATGTGCTGGTCAACGGGAAATGGGTGGTGCGCGACGGGCGTCATGCAGGCGAAGAAGAAAGCAGCCGGGCATTTACGCAGGTGCTAAGGGACTTACTCGGTTAAAACATATGGGAGGGGGCTTACCCCCGATTGCAGAGTGTCAGCCAGCAAATCAGATACTGACACACCGCTATCGCGGGCAAGCCCCCTCCCACATTGGATTGAGGGGCTCTCAGGTTATTGCGAAGTCTTGGCCATCTGCTTATCCGATGTCCGGAAGATCAATCGCGTGGTGTCATACCCCTGCTGTCGCGCCCTGCTCAGCAGGTCTTCGCGAGTATCGGCACTGACCGTTGGCGTGCGCGACAGGATCCACATATAGCGCCGGCTCGGGCTGCCGACGATGGCGGTCTTGTAGTCATCGCTGACGTACAGCACCCAGTAATCGCCCTTGGCGACGCCCGGCAGCAGTGACGTGAACCAGTTGTTGAATTCCACCCAGAGCTTGTCAGTCTTGCCAGGCACTTGCGGGGTGGCGGTGCCCTTGGCTTCTTCCCACTTCCATTCGGTGGTCAGGCAGCGGTTAAACACCGACATGTCGCCATCGGGCAACAAGGTGTAGCGTGCTTCGGACTGCGCGCAGTTGCGCTGAAAGTACATCGGCAATCGGGCCAACTCATACCAGGTGCCCTGGTAACGCTTGAGGTTGACGCTGCCGGCAGTCTTGGGTTGCAGATCATCGCCAGAATGGCTGGCACAGCCCGCCAAAAACAGGCTGGCACAAAGGAACAAAACAAAACGCATCATTCTTCTTCTCCCGCAGGCTCTCGCCCCGGTTTACTTCAGGCCTTGCCCGGAAAACATGAGAACTTTGTCACCGGCATATTGAACGCTGATAAAGCTGGTTTTATCGCCCCACGTGCAGCTGGACATGCCCAGTGCGCCGGAACAATCGGTCGGCTTACCCAACAACGACTCCACCTCGGCCTTCGGCATGCCGGCCGACAACTTCGCGTAATTTTCCTGGTTGATCTTGCTGCAAGCGGCCAACAGCACGCAAAAAGCCAGCAAAGCGAGACGGCGTAACGACATGGAATAACTCCTGGAGGGACAAGGCAGCGTGGGTATCTGCCAGAAGCTTAGAAGGGAAAACAGGTGTCTGGTTCCCGACGAGTAAAAACAAAAAAGCCCCGAAAACGCTGAAACGTTTCGGGGCTTCTTTAAGGGTGAACCGGCTCACAACAACGCCGATCACTTATCGCCGCAGCTTACTTCTTGTGATAGGCCGTCACGCGCTCAACTTCTTCCTTCGAACCCAGGAACACCGCTACACGCTGGTGCAGGCCTTCCGGCTGGATGTCGAGGATGCGCTGGTGGCCGTCAGTGGACGCGCCGCCCGCTTGTTCAACCAGGAACGACATCGGGTTGGCTTCATACATCAGGCGCAGTTTGCCCGGTTTGGATGGCTCGCGGCTGTCACGTGGGTACATGAACAAGCCACCACGGGTCAGGATGCGGTGCACGTCGGCTACCATCGCCGCGACCCAACGCATGTTGAAGTTTTTCTTCAGCGGGCCTTCTTCACCGGCCATCAACTCGCCCACGTAGCGGGTAACCGGTTCTTCCCAGTGACGCTGGTTGGACATATTGATCGCGAATTCCTGGGTGGACGCAGGAATGGTGATGTCTTCGTGGGTCAGTACGAAGCTGCCCATTTCGCGGTCCAGGGTGAAACCTTTAACGCCGTCACCCAGGGTCAGCACCAGCATGGTCTGTGGGCCGTAGATCGCGTAACCGGCAGCGACCTGCTCGGTGCCTGGCTGCAGGAAAGCCTTTTCGTTCAGGGCTTCGTTCTGGCTCAGGTATTCGTTCGGGCAGCGCAGCACGGAGAAGATAGTGCCGACCGGTGCGTTGATGTCGATGTTGGACGAACCGTCCAGTGGGTCGAACACCAGCAGGTAGGCACCTTTCGGGTATTTACCCGGGATCTGGTAGGCATTGTCCATTTCTTCGGACGCCATGCCGGCCAGGTGACCGCCCCATTCGTTGGCTTCAAGCAGGATCTCGTTGGAGATTACGTCGAGCTTCTTCTGTACTTCGCCCTGCACGTTTTCAGTGCCCATGCTGCCCAGGACACCACCCAGTGCGCCTTTGGACACGGCATGGCTGATTTCCTTGCAAGCACGCGCGACCACTTCGATAAGGAAGCGCAGATCGGCAGGCGTGTTGTTGCTGCGGGTCTGCTCAATCAAATAGCGACTCAAGGTAACGCGGGACATGTAAGGCTCCGGAGAATGGGGGGCTTGAAAACCCGCGCAGTTTAACGCGAGTCGGGGCGTATTTCCTCCTATCAGAGGATTTAAACCCAATAGAGTTCATGGACTTTATTTAACGCGCCGCCGGTGGCTTGCGCAGCAAACTGTAGGCCATGGCGCCCAGTGCCGCCACGCCGAGCAGCAAGACGGCCCAGAGTCCGAGTTTTTTCCAGTTCGGCCCGTCCTCCACAGCGGCTACGACCACCGGCGACGCGACCGCAACGTCCCCCACAACCTTGGCCTGTCCCAGCGTATTGAGGCGCTCGGCACTGTAATCGGGGATCAGGGTCGACAGTGGCAGGCTTGCGGCTTTCACCGACGCATTGCCCAACGCCAGGCTGAACGGCGGCTCACCCCGCGCCAGGAACACCAACTGGGTAGCGCGCACCGCAAAGCGCAGCGCCGGCGCATCGGCGCCCAAACCGCCACCGCGCTCGTCCACCTGCAGCTTGAGTTCGGTCACGACCTGACCCGGCAACTGCAACTCATCCTGCACCACGTCCTGGCCGTTTTGCGTCAGGCGGTACAGCAAGCCATTGTTCAATGGCTGCCACAGTTGTTTGGCATCGCTGCGTCCCGCCAATGTCACCGGTGCCAGCGTGTTGGGCTGCTTCAACTCAATGCGCAAACGCTCGACACTCAGCCCAGTCGGCAACTGCCAGCTGTACTCCCCAGCCTTGAGTCGCGTTCCCGCCAATGGCTGCGACCACACCAACGGCATTGGCAGACTGCTGCGCGTAGCACTCACCAGCTTGGCCGAGGTCAGCAGCGGCGCCGCCTGCCCCTTCCATACCAGACGCAGGTAGCGCGCTGAGCGTCCTGGCAGGCTGACGTCATGCTGTTCGACCCGTTCGTCGGCGAACGACAAGCGTGCCACCTGCCCCTCGCCCCAAGGCTCCCAACGCTGCAAGTCATCACTGGCTTCAATGCTGAAACGCTGGAAGCCCTCTTGCTCACGGCTCCAGTCCAGGCTCAGTTGCTGCAACGGTGCCTTGATCGCGCTGGCGTCCAGCACCCAGCCGCGCAACACCTGCATACCGGGCTTGGCGGCAGAAGACGGTTTGATTTCCACCAGGGTGCCTTCGGTGGTGGTTTTCATCACCACACCGGGCAGGCTTTCCTGAGTGTCGGCGGCGTACAGCGGGAACCACTTCACATCAGCGACGTTGCGACTTTCGGTGCGCAGGGAAGATTGTCGCGACAGCGCATAGGCCTGGGGCTCACCGGCGGCGTTAAACACGCGAACGTCACCGAGGTCCGCCTGGCGCGCGTTGAGTTGCACAGCCAACGGCAATTCAAGGCGATACCAGGGGCCATTGCCGCTCACACTCAGCGGCACATGGTGGGTGAAATCAGCCGGGGCTTCCTGGGCCGACGCCGCCAGCGCCGCACACATGCCCACCATGGCCACGCTCAACTTACCGATCAAGAGGATGCTCCTTCAGTTTCCATCACAGGTTCGGCCCGCTTAGGTGGCAGCGGTGCGAAATAACCCACCACCAGCAACAGCCCGCCCACGCCGATAAACGACACGATCCGCGCCAGGCCGCCACGGTTACTCAGTTCGACAAAGAACAGTTTGGCCACCACCACCGCAATCAACGCGGCGCCGATCAACCACACTTCGCGACGATGGCGCAGGTGGCCGCCGATCATCAGGCCGAGGGCGATCAGAGTCCACACAATCGACAGGCCGGCTTGCACCAGCATCGACTCCAGCAACGCATCCAGATGGAACGGCACGCCGCCCCAGTGGTGCGCAGTGCGCATGACCAGTGCCGTGAAGAACGCAAACAGCGAGAGACCCGCGATCCCTTGTGCGGCCAATTCGGCACGCGGCCCGCGTTGTGGCGCCACGCTTCGGGACCACAGGTAAACACCCAGCAGCGCGAAGAGCAGGCCCAGTTCCAGAGGGTTGAGCAGAGGCACGTAAGGCAACGGATTGGCGGTGCCATCGCTGAAGGTATTCGCCAGCCAGAACCAGCCGAGCATCAGCACAGCCAATGGCAGCGCGGCCAGGACTCGGTACTCCCTTGGGTACGCCGACACTGGCCACGGCCAGGTGCGCGGTGCGGCGGCCAGCACCAGGTACAGGCTTGGCAGGATGGCCCAGCCCAACCAGCGCCAGGCGTTGTATTCAGCCGACAGGCGCAACAGTCCATAGCGCAATTCCAGTGCCAGCACCCCGATCAGCATCCAGCAGCCTAGGACATGGGCAATACTTAGCATCCTGGCCGGAACCACCGGCGCCAAGCGGCGCAGCGAGATGAAATGCACCACAAACACCGCCAACCAGGCCAGCCATCCGTACTGCGCCGCCGGGTGATAGTAGCTGTGGGCAGATACCAGCAACGCCACGCCCGCCGCCGGCATCAGCAAGGTGCACAGCACACCCAGGGATGCCCAGCGCAGTCGCGCCGCGAGCAACGCCCAGATCGCCACGCTCGCTGCGGCAAGCCCCAGCAGGAAAGAACCAAGCAACGCTTGCGGAACAAAACGCAACACTTCGCCGCCCAGCGCCAATGTCCACCACGCCGCACCCCACACCAGCAAAAGGTCGGACAAGCGTTGCAGCTTCAGCACCGCAAACACCGGCGCATGGGGCTCACGTTGCAAGCGCCAGGCGCCGATCAAGGCGGCCAGGCCCAACACCATCGGCGTCCAGAAACCACTGTGCGCCAGCGGACGCAGGCCTTCGCCGGTCAACGGCCCGAGCAATTGCGGCACCGCCAGCAGGAACGAGCCACCGCCGACCAGTTGCAGCAGCAACCCAAACACAAAACTGACGCGCTGTTGCAGGTACAAGCTCAGCCAGATGATCAACAACCCACTGGCAGCCCATACGCCGCTGGCGCTTTCCCATGGCAGCACAAACAGCACCGCCAGATTGATCAACACCAGACCGGCGAGCAGCACCACCGACAACCCACGTAACAGCCGCACATCGCTGCGCACCATGTCGTCGCGTGCCGCCAACAGCATGCCGCCAATCAAGGCCAAGCCGATCAGGGAGGCCGTGAGCAAACCACTCCAGCCCGCATTGAATACCGCCGCGCCCTCCCCACCCTGCAAGCGCACCAGGAATAACGCGCCACCCAGCAATTGCACCGCGAACGCAGTGAACAGGAAAGTGCGCGAGCCAATGCGCAGGCCGATAAACAGGGTCGCCAGACCGGCGATGGCCCAACTGATGGCGGTGCCTTGGGTCAGCAACAGCAAGGGCGCCAGCAGGTACAAAAAGCTCAAGCCCAGAGACGCAAGGACCGGCAGCCCTTTGCGCTCCCACTCTGCCGCGTGCTCCGCCGATGCCTTGCGCATCTGATCGAAGCTGAACAGCAACGCGGCGCCGAGCAACAACGCACCCAGCGGCGCACCGTCGAGCAGGCTGTGTTCGCCAATGCGCAGTTCGCTGAGGAAGGCCAGCGCTGAGCCCAATTGCAGCAACAAGCCGAACGCACGCGCCAACGGCCGCTGCTGGCGCAAACCGAGCCAGAAGATCCCGGCGCCTTCCACCGCCCACGCCGCAGCCGTCCAACGTGCATCAAGGCCCAGAGGAATCGCCAGGCTGGCAAAGATCACGCCCAGGGCCAGGCACGTTTCCGCCAGCAGCAACGCGCGTCCGCCACTGAGTAACCGCGCCAGGCCCATGTAGATAATGCCCAGGCCCAACGCACTGAACGCCGCGGCGAATTCCAGATGCTGTACCAATGCGAACTGCAAGCCAAAGCCCACCAGCGGCGGGCCGAACAGCATGCCGCCGTCAACGTAATCACCCTTGGCAGCCGACCAGCGCAACAACGCATCACGGCCTTCGGGCGCGTCGCCCAGCTCCAGCAATTTGCGTCGGGCGAACAACAGGCCGATGGCCAGATACATTAGGAAGAACAGGATCAGGAATGGCTCGGTACTCCACAGCAATTCCGGCGTGTAGGAACGCATTCCCCAGGCGAAGCCGATGCCGAAGGTACCGACGAACCCGATCAGGTTGAGCAAGCGCCAGGCCTTGAACCAGGCGATGGCGAGAATACCGGCGTTGAGCAGGGCAAAATAACTGAACAGCGCAACATGGTTACCGGCACCGGTGGACGTAAGGATCGGTGCCGCAAAACCGCCGAGTGCTGCCGCGCAGGCCAGGCCCAACGCGTCCTGGGTGACCGCTAGGATCGCCGAGAACACCGTGACCGCAACCAGCAGGCCCAGCGCCGCGCTCGGGTCGATCAACGGATGCAGGCGCATCGCGGCAAACACCGTCAGGTACAGCACCGCAATCCCGGTGCCTTGTAGCATCAGCCCGTAGTTGCTGTTGCGCAGTCTCAGCCACCAGCCCAGGCCCAGCAGGCCGACGGCGGCAGCAGCCACACCGGCGTAACGCAACTCGATCGGCACCACCATGCCTTCGGTGGCATAACGCAGCAGGAACGCCAGGCCGAGAAACAACAGCACCACGCCGACGCGCAGAACAGTGTTGCCGCCAAACAGCCAATTGCGTGCGCCAGCGAGGGCACGTTCGAACAGGTTGGGGCCACGGGGGATAGCAGGTTCTTCAGGAGGGCGCGGAGCCGGAGCAGGCTTCCAGGCGTCTTCGGGCAATGCAGGGCTTGGTTCGGCGATCATGGCGACGGGCGCCAATTCGGCCGGCAGCTCCCAAACCAGTTCGGGGGCCTTGGCGATGGGTGTCGGTTCAGGGATGGAGGGTTCGACCACCGCGGGGCTGGCCGGCGCAGGCACTTCCAATTGCCGCAGTCGCTCACCGAGGGCGATCACCGACTTCTGCGAGGTTTCCAACTGACGCGCCTGCTGTCGCACCTGGGCCGCAAGCTTCGACAGGCCAATCGCCTGGCCAATGCCCAACCCCAGCAGTGCGCCGATGCCTGCGTCATAGAACGACTCATCGAGCGTCCAGCCGACAACCAGGCCAATCAGCATGAAAATCCATTGCATGGTCGATATTCCCTAAGCAAACCGGCGCTCAGTATATCGACGCGCAACCAATGTGGGAGGGGGCTTGCCCCCGATAGCGGCGTGTCAGTCGACATATTCGTCAACTGACCATCCACTATCGGGAGCAAGCCCCCTCCCATATTTGGATCCAGGGTGCTTAGTCGAGCGCTTTCCAGATCTCCGTGGCGTACTCGCGGATCGTCCGGTCCGACGAGAACCAACCCATGCGCGCGGTATTGAGCACCGCCGAACGCCACCATGCCTTGGAGTCATGCCAATGCGCTTCGACCCGCGCCTGGGCATCCCAGTAGGAGTCGAAGTCGGCACACACCAGGAAGCGGTCGTAGTCGATCAACCCGTCGATCAAGCCCACATAGCGGCCCGGATCATCCGGCGAGAACACCCCGCCACGGATCGCTTGCAGCACATCGTTGAGGCGATGGGACGCAGCAATATCAGGCCCGGCGTTGAACTCGCCAGCGTGTTTTCGGGCTTCCACTTGCTGTGCACTGAGGCCGAAGATAAACATGTGATCGGCGCCCACGCGCTCGTGCATCTCCACGTTGGCGCCGTCCATGGTGCCGATGGTCAGCGCGCCGTTGAGGCCGAACTTCATGTTGCTGGTGCCCGACGCTTCAAAGCCGGCCGTGGATATCTGCTCCGACAAGTCCGCCGCCGGGATGATGCTTTCTGCCAGGCTGACGTTGTAGTTGGGCAGGAACACCACTTTGAGCAACCCGCGCACAGTCGGATCGTTGTTGACGGTGCGGGCGATGTCGTTGGTCAACTTGATGATCAACTTGGCCTGGTGATAACTGGCCGCCGCCTTGCCGGAGAAGATCTTCACCCTCGGCACCCAGTCGGTGCCCGGCTCGGCACGGATCGCCTGGTACAGCGCTACGGTGTGCAGCAGGTTGAGCAGTTGGCGCTTGTACTCGTGGATACGTTTGACCTGCACGTCGAACATCGCCGCCGGGTTCACCGAAATGCCCAGGCGCTCGTGGATGATCTCGGCCAGTGCACGCTTACTGTGCAGGCGCTGGTCGGCGAAGGCTTTGCGGAAGGTCTGTTTCTCGGCGAAGGTTTCCAATTCGCCCAAGCGGGTTTCCATGGTGTCGAGAATGTCCGGACCCAGTGCTTCCACCAGCATCTCGGTGAGCTTGGGGTTGGCCTGGTACAGCCAGCGGCGGAAGGTAATGCCGTTGGTTTTGTTGTTGATGCGATCTGGGTAGAGCTTGTGCAGTTCGGAGAACACCGTGCTGCGCATCAGTTGGGTGTGCAAGCCCGACACGCCATTGACGCTGTGGGAGCCGAGGAACGCCAGGTTACCCATGCGCACGCGGCGACCATTGTCTTCTTCGATCAGCGACACAGCGCGCAGCACGTCAAAATCGTGGATACCTTTGGCGCGCAGCGAGTCGATGTGCTGGGCATTGATCAGGTAGATGATCTGCATGTGCCGAGGCAACATGCGTTCCATCAGGCCTACCGGCCAGGTTTCCAACGCCTCGGGCAGCAAGGTGTGGTTGGTGTAGGACAAGGTTTCGACCGTGACCTGCCAAGCGGCATCCCAAGCGATGTCGTGCAAATCCACCAGTTGGCGCATCAACTCGGCCACGGCGATGGACGGGTGGGTGTCGTTGAGCTGGATCGCCGCGTGTTCGCCCAGGCTCAATACCGAGCCATGCATGTTTTTGTGGCGGCGCAGCAGGTCTTGCAGAGAGGCGGAGACGAAGAAGTATTCCTGACGCAGGCGCAGCTCCTGCCCTGCTTCGGTGCTATCCGCCGGGTAAAGCACCCGGGAGATGCTTTCAGCGCGGGCCACTTCGGCGACGGCGCCCAGGTGGTCACCGGCGTTGAAGCGCTCCAGGTGCAAGTCCTCCACCGCCCGTGCACGCCACAGGCGCAGGGTGTTGACGCTTGCACCGCGCCAACCGACCACCGGCGTGTCATAGGCCACGGCGCGCACGGTCTCGCTGGGCGTCCACACTTGGATCAGCTTGCCGGCGGCGTCCGGCAGGGTTTCCACGCTGCCGCCAAAGCCGATCGGGTAGATCACTTCAGCGCGCTCGAACTCCCACGGGTTGCCGAAATCCAGCCAGCGTTCGGTCTGCTCCTGTTGCCAGCCATCGACAATCGCCTGGCGGAACAGGCCATGTTCATAGCGGATGCCATAACCGTGACCGGCAATGCCCAAGGTCGACATGCTTTCCATGAAGCATGCGGCCAGGCGGCCCAAGCCACCGTTGCCGAGCGCCGCGTCAGGCTCCAGCAGGCGGATACGCTCAAGGTCGACGCCAAGTTCGCTGAGCGCTTCGCGGGCAATCTCCAACACACCAAGGTTACTCAGACTGTCGTAGAGCAAACGGCCGATGAGGAATTCGAGGGACAGGTAATACACACGTTTCTGGCCCTTGCGGTAAATACGCCGCGTGTGGTCCATCCAGTGATCGACCATCTGGTCGCGTGCGGCCAGAGCAATGGCTTCGAACCAGTCGTGGTCGAAGGCGTGATCCGGGTCCTTGCCCACCGCGTAGGTGAGTTTGGTCAAGACGGCATCGCGAAATGCGGCTACCTCTGCTTCTCGTGCAAGTGGTTCCTGAGACATCAATTGCGACCTCGGGCGAGATAGAAGGAGTTGCTAGAGCCTAGACGGTCTGACAGACGGTAGACGCTCTGGTTCGGCAGTTTTTTAACGCATTTACCTTTAGCGGGTTTTGATGCATTGGCCGTGCCTGCTTTCGCCCATCGCACCGTTCGGGATGAAATACGCAAAATATTGTTCAAAAAACCACCAATCCCGGTATGATCGCGCGCCCGGATACAGCCCCACCTTTTGGAACCTTGATGAAGCCTCAACTGATCGCCGCCGCGGAACTCGACCGTCTTGAGACCTGGCAGAAATATTCCGCCCACATGTGCGGTGGCTGCGTGTCCAGCTGCTGCACGCTGCCGGTCGAAGTGAAGATCAAGGACCTGATCCGCATTGGCATCGTCGATGAGTTCGAACGCGGCGATCCGCCGAAGAACATCGCCAAGCGGTTGCAGAAGGAAGGCATCGTCGAGCGCTACAACAACAAATCCGAGATTTTTACGCTGCAGCGCATGAGCAACAACGATTGCCTGTACCTGGATCGTAAGACGCGCTTCTGCACTATTTATGACAAGCGCCCGGATACCTGCCGCAATCACCCGAAGATCGGACCGCGGCCGGGGTATTGCGCGTACAAGCCGAAGGAAGTGGTGCGCGAGACCAATTTCAAGACCCTCGACAAGTTCTGATCTGGGTTTTGCAGGGGGCTCAAGGGCTCTATCGGGGGCAAGCCCCCTCCCACACTGACCGCATTCCAAATGGCTGTACTCGATCAAATGTGGGAGGGGGCTTGCCCCCGATGAGGCCGGTACAGCCACCACAAAACCAGCAGGCATAAAAAAACGCCCCCGGCCTTTCGA
Organism: Pseudomonas sp. RIT357; assembly: GCF_000632245.1. NCBI lineage: Bacteria > Pseudomonadati > Pseudomonadota > Gammaproteobacteria > Pseudomonadales > Pseudomonadaceae > Pseudomonas > Pseudomonas sp. RIT357. The sequence goes on along the minus strand of NZ_JFYX01000046.1, from coordinate 46,172 downwards.
CCGGGGGCGTTTTTCATTCAGCCTGAGTTAACTCAGTTCTTGGCTTTCTTGGCAGCGCGGGTACGCTCGCCTTCGTCCAGGATCTTCTTACGCAGGCGGATCGACTTAGGCGTAACTTCGCACAGCTCGTCGTCCTGGATGAATTCCAGGGCCTGTTCCAGAGTGAAGCGAACAGGTGGGACCAGAGCGATGGTTTCGTCTTTGCCCGAAGCACGCATGTTGTCGAGCTTCTTGCCTTTGGTTGGGTTTACGCCCATGTCGTTGTCACGGCTGTTCAGACCAACGATCTGACCGTTGTAGATCTCTTGACCGTGTTCAACGAACAGCTTGCCACGCGCCTGGAGGGTTTCCAGGGAGTAGGTCAGTGCCTTGCCAGTCTCAACCGATACCAGAACACCGTTCTGACGGCCGGACATGTCGCCGGACTTCATGGTGTCGTAGCGATCGAAGATCGAGGTCAAGATGCCAGCGCCGTTGGTCAGGGTCAGGAACTGGTTACGGAAACCGATCAGACCACGAGCAGGGATGTTGTATTCCAGACGCACACGGCCTTTGCCATCCGGCACCATGTTGGTCAGGTCGCCTTTACGCAGGCCCATCTCTTCCATGACCTTGCCCTGGGATTCTTCAGGGGTGTCGATGGTTACGTTTTCGAACGGTTCCTGCTTCACGCCGTCAACTTGACGGATGATCACTTCTGGACGACCAACGCCCATTTCGAAGCCTTCGCGACGCATGGTTTCGATCAGTACCGAGAGGTGCAGCTCACCACGGCCGGAAACCTTGAACTTGTCAGCCGAGTCGCCTTCTTCAACGCGCAGTGCAACGTTGTACAGCAGCTCTTTGTCCAGACGTTCCTTGATGTTACGGGAAGTCACGAACTTGCCTTCTTTACCGCAGAAAGGCGAGTCGTTTACCTGGAAGGTCATGGAAACGGTTGGTTCGTCAACGGTCAGAGGCTTCATCGCCTCGACGTTGTCCGGCTGGCACAGGGTGTCGGAGATGAACAGGGAGTCCATACCGCTCACGCATACGATGTCGCCAGCGAAAGCTTCTTCAACGTCGATACGGTGCAGACCGTGGTGACCCATCAGCTTCAGGATACGACCGTTACGCTTCTTGCCGTCGGCGCCGATAGCAACAACCGGGGTGTTCGGCTTGACGCTACCACGAGCGATACGGCCAACGCCGATAACACCCAGGAAGCTGTTGTAGTCCAGTGCCGAGATTTGCATCTGGAACGGGCCGTCACGGTCAACTTTTGGAGCCGGTACGTTGTCGACGATCGACTGGTACAGCGGGGTCATGTCTTCAGCCATGTCGGTGTGTTCCAGACCGGCAATGCCGTTCAGGGCCGAGGCGTACACGACTTTGAAGTCCAGCTGTTCTTCGGTAGCACCCAGGTTGTCGAACAGGTCGAAGATCTGGTCCAGAACCCAGTCCGGACGCGCGCCTGGACGGTCAACCTTGTTGATGCACACGATCGGACGCAGGCCGGCTTCGAAAGCCTTCTTGGTCACGAAACGGGTTTGCGGCATAGGGCCGTCTTGGGCATCAACCAGCAGCAGAACGGAGTCAACCATCGACATTACGCGTTCTACTTCGCCGCCGAAGTCGGCGTGGCCCGGGGTGTCCACGATGTTGATGTGGTAGCCGTTCCAGTTGATAGCGGTGTTTTTTGCCAGGATGGTAATACCGCGCTCTTTTTCCTGGTCGTTGGAGTCCATCACGCGCTCGTCGTTGAGCTCGTTGCGCTCCAGGGTGCCGGATTGACGCAGGAGTTTGTCTACCAGGGTGGTTTTACCATGGTCAACGTGAGCAATGATGGCGATGTTACGTAGATTTTCGATCACTTGTGTATCTCGATCAGAGGATTCGGTGTGCTGACAGGTCGTGGCAGCGATTTACAGTAGAGTCAGGCCTTGCCGTTACAGCTTGACGGCAGAGTCGGGGGGCCGGTGACGCAGGCCACAGGCAAACAGCCCCGGGCTCTTAGCTCGGTCGATAAACGCGCACATTGGCATGCCCCTCACTGAGCAAATGGTGGGCATGCAGGCGACTCATCACGCCTTTGTCGCAATACAGCAGGTACTGACGGCTGTCATCCAGTTCCTTGAAACGCGCGTTCAATGCGTAGAACGGCAGCGTTTGTACGTCGACGCCAGGAATTTCCAGCGGCTCATCTTCAGCGGCATCCGGGTGACGGATGTCGACAACAATCTGGCCGGCCAGGGCTTCACTGACTTCTTCGATCTGCACATCCTGGCCCAGTTCGTCGATAACACGATCGATCGGGACCAGCTTGGCGTTCTGAAGCGCACGCTCCAGAATCGCCATATCAAACTGTTGTTCTTCGTACTCCACGCGGTTGCGCTTGGCGTGGGTCTTGGGATTCACCGAGATGACCCCGCAGTATTCAGGCATATGCTTGGCGAAGTCGGCGGTGCCGATTTCTTCTGCCAAATCGATGATGTCCTGCTTGTGGCTGGCGATCAGTGGGCGCAACACCAGCTTCTCGGTCACGCAGTCGATCAGCGACAGGTTCGGCAGCGTCTGGCTGGAAACCTGGGAAATCGCTTCGCCGGTCACCAGGGCGTCGATCTGCAACTGATCGGCAATCCGAGACGCAGCGCGCAACATCATACGCTTCAATACTACGCCCATATGACTGTTATCGACTTTACCGAGAATTTCGCCCAGCACTTCCTCAAACGGTACGCTCACAAATAGCACGCGTTGGGAGCTGCCGTACTTCTTCCAGATAAAGTGCGCGACTTCCATCACGCCCAATTCGTGTGCACGCCCACCCAGATTAAAGAAGCAGAAGTGGCTCATCAGGCCGCGGCGCATGATCTGGTAGGCCGCGACCGTGGAATCGAAACCGCCGGACATCAATACCAGGGTCTGTTCCAGGGCGCCCAACGGGTAGCCGCCGATGCTGTCGTGCTGGCTGTGAATCACAAACAACCGTTGGTCGCGAATTTCCATGCGCACTTCAATTTGTGGCGCTTTTAAGGAAATTCCGGCGGCGCCGCACTCGCGACGCAGCTTGCTGCCGACGTATTTCTCGACGTCCATGGAGCTGAATGGGTGCTTGCCGGCACGCTTGCAGCGTACCGAAAAAATCTTGCCTTCAAGGCTGTCACCGAAGTGCCGTTTGCATTTTTCGGTGATGTCATCGAAGTCGCCCAGCGGGTACTCATCCACCTGGAGGAAATGCGCGATACCCGGCATGCAGCTCAGGCGCTCGGTCATGTCCTTCAAGGCTTTGGCGTCGGTAAGGCGGGTTTCCAGCTCGAGGTTGTCCCACACACCGTTCACCACCACAGCCGGGTCCAGATCGCGGAGCACGGCACGGATGTTCTTGGCCAACTGACGGATGAAACGCATCCGTACCGGTCGGCTCTTGATGGTGATCTCGGGGAAGACTTTAACGATTAATTTCATGGAAACAGCGCGCGCAGGGCCTGCCGAAAAAGGGGGGCGCGGATTATAGCGGAAATCGCTCAAGGTTTAACCAGTTAATATGCACATCACTCGACTCGCACTAAAGCAGTGCATTTGCACGCATCAGCGCCACATTGCAGTGCGCGAATTTCGCGCTTTTGTCGCAATGCACCTTTATAGGGGCGTTTTTGGAGCAAAAAACCCATGTTGGCGCACTGGCATGCAATTTGCTCTCTTGTGAGGCAGGTTGCCATGGCGGACTATCCGCGCCGGCATCACCCACATTCTAAGGGCTAACTCCACTACCCCAGCCCGAAGCCACCCGGAGGACACTATGTCGAAGTCGGTTCAACTCATCAAAGATCATGACGTTAAATGGATTGATCTGCGCTTCACGGACACCAAAGGCACTCAGCACCACGTGACCATGCCGGCTCGCGATGCGCTGGATGATGCGTTCTTCGAAGAAGGCAAAATGTTCGACGGTTCCTCCATCGCTGGCTGGAAAGGCATCGAAGCCTCCGACATGATCCTGATGCCGGACGACAGCACTGCCGTGCTGGACCCGTTCACCGAAGAAGCCACCCTGATCCTGGTGTGCGACGTGATCGAGCCTTCGACCATGCAAGGCTACGACCGCGACCCACGTGCGATCGCCAAGCGTGCCGAGGAATACCTGAAGTCGACCGGTATCGGTGACACCGTATTCGTAGGCCCAGAGCCAGAATTCTTCATCTTTGACCAAGTGAAGTTCAAGTCCGACATCTCCGGCTCCATGTTCAAGATCTACTCTGAACAAGGTTCGTGGATGTCCGATCAGGACGTGGAAGGCGGCAACCATGGCCACCGTCCAGGCATCAAAGGTGGTTACTTCCCAGTTCCGCCGTTCGACCACGACCACGAAATCCGTACCTCCATGTGCAACGCCATGGAAGACATGGGCCTGGTCATCGAAGTTCACCACCACGAAGTGGCGACTGCCGGCCAGAACGAAATCGGTGTGAAGTTCAACACCCTGGTTGCCAAGGCTGACGAAGTTCAGACCCTGAAGTACTGCGTACACAACACTGCCGTTGCCTACGGCCGTACCGCGACCTTCATGCCTAAGCCTCTGTACGGCGATAACGGTTCGGGTATGCACGTTCACCTGTCCATCGCCAAAGATGGCAAGAACACTTTCGCTGGCGAAGGTTATGCCGGCCTGTCCGATACCGCCCTGTACTTCATCGGCGGCATCATCAAGCACGGTAAGGCCCTGAACGGCTTCACCAACCCTTCGACCAACTCCTACAAGCGTCTGGTCCCAGGTTTCGAAGCTCCGGTAATGCTGGCCTACTCGGCGCGCAACCGTTCCGCTTCGATCCGTATTCCTTACGTCTCCAGCCCACGCGCTCGCCGTATCGAAGCTCGCTTCCCGGATCCAGCAGCCAACCCTTACCTGGCCTTCGCTGCTCTGGTTATGGCCGGCCTGGACGGTATCCAGAACAAGATCCACCCTGGCGACGCTGCCGACAAAAACTTGTACGACCTGCCGCCTGAAGAGGCCAAAGAGATCCCACAAGTGTGCGGCAGCCTGAAAGAAGCCCTGGAAGAGCTGGACAAGGGCCGTGCGTTCCTGACCAAAGGCGGCGTATTCAGCGACGACTTCATCGACGCTTACATCGGCCTGAAAAGCGAAGAAGAAATCAAGGTTCGTACCTTCGTACACCCACTGGAATACGAGCTGTACTACAGCTGCTGATCCGGTAGCGCTGCTTAAAGTGGCGTGACAAAAAAGACCTCCTTCGGGAGGTCTTTTTTTGCCCGTGAATTACACAGTTCCACACCTGCAAACCTAATCAAAAAGGTGGGAGGGAGCTTGCTCCCGATAGCGGTGGGTCAGCTGATACAGGTGCTGACTGACACTCTGCTATCGGGGGCAAGCCCCCTCCCACAAGGAGATCAGCATTGAAACGTCGACTTGTGTTCGCTCTATTATTCGTCAGCGCCAGTGCATTCGCTGCACCGCCGACACTGGAGCCATTGCTCAACAGCATCGCCGAACGCCTGACCATTGCCGACCAGGTGGCCCTGAGCAAATGGGACAGCAAAAAACCGGTAGAAGACAAAAAGCGCGAGCAAGATGTGCTCGCCAGCGTCATTGCCCAGGCACCGAGCTACAAACTGGAGCCCGCCGCCGCCGAGCAATTTTTCTCGGCGCAGATCGAGGCAAACAAGCTGGTGCAGTACACCCACCTGTCCGACTGGCAGTTCCAGGGCAAGGCACCCGACGACCCGCGCCCGGACCTGGTAAAGCAGATTCGCCCGCAACTGGATCAATTGCAAAAACGCCTGCTGCAACAACTGGCGGACTTCACTCCACAACGTACCGACCCGCATTGCCCTCAATGGCTGGCCGAAGCGGTACATGAGCCGCTGAACGACCCACTGCGGCAATTGGCGATGATCCGCGCTACGGCCGAGCTGTGTATCTACAAAGACTAAAACTGTAACCCCGATCCAAAAATGTGGGAGAGGGGCAACCCCTCCCACATTTGATTTATATGATTTCGGCACTTCCTGAACAACCTTCACAAAACCGCACTATATTGGTGCGACATCCTGCACCCACCCCAACGACTAACACCATTTTGGTTCGAAACTTCCCGTTCAAGCTGGCAGAACGCCACAGTTTCGGGCCCTAACCCCCCATTTCAGGGCTTTCGCGCTTCTTTTCGGAGCCTTGGTTTGGTTTTTGCATTTTCCTTGTATCAGCGTGTGCCTCAAGCCCGCGCCTTGCTCCAAAAGAGGTCCTGATGACCATCAGCGATGCACTGCACCGTTTGCTACTCGACAACCTGACCACCGCGACCATCCTGCTCAATGACGACTTGCGTCTTGAGTACATGAACCCGGCGGCGGAGATGCTTCTGGCCATCAGTGGCCAGCGCAGCCATGGGCAGTTCATCAGCGAGCTGTTCACCGAGTCGGCCGAAGCCTTGAGCTCGTTACGCCAGGCGGTGGAGCAGGCGCATCCATTCACCAAGCGTGAAGCGATGCTCACGGCCCTTACCGGGCAGACATTGACCGTCGACTACGCTGTGACCCCGATCCTGAGCAACGGCGCGACCCTGCTGCTGCTTGAAGTACATCCCCGTGACCGCCTGCTGCGCATCACCAAAGAAGAAGCGCAGTTGTCCAAGCAAGAAACCAGCAAGATGCTGGTACGTGGCCTCGCCCATGAGATCAAGAACCCGTTGGGCGGCATCCGTGGTGCGGCGCAGTTGCTGGCACGCGAGTTACCGGACGAGAACCTAAAGGACTACACCAACGTCATCATCGAAGAAGCCGACCGCCTGCGTAACCTGGTGGACCGCATGCTCGGCTCCAACAAGCTGCCGTCCCTTGCGATGACCAACGTGCACGAAGTACTTGAGCGCGTCTGTCATCTGGTAGAGGCGGAAAGCCAGGGCTGCATCACCTTGGTGCGCGACTACGACCCGAGCATTCCCGACGTGTTGATCGACCGCGAACAGATGATCCAAGCGGTGCTCAACATCGTGCGCAACGCCATGCAGGCCATCAGCAGCCAGAACGAATTGCGCCTGGGCCGCATCAGCCTGCGCACCCGCGCACTGCGCCAGTTCACCATCGGCCACGTGCGCCATCGCCTGGTGACCAAGGTCGAGATCATCGACAACGGCCCAGGCATTCCTGCGGAACTTCAGGAAACCATCTTCTTTCCCATGGTCAGCGGCCGCCCGGACGGTACCGGGCTGGGCCTGGCCATCACCCAGAACATCATCAGCCAGCACCAGGGTCTGATCGAATGTGAGAGCCATCCCGGCCACACCACGTTCTCGATCTTTCTGCCTCTGGAACAAGGAGCCCCATCGACATGAGCCGTAGTGAAACTGTCTGGATCGTCGATGACGACCGTTCTATCCGCTGGGTCCTTGAGAAAGCCTTGCAACAGGAAGGCATGACCACCCAGAGCTTCGACAGCGCCGACGGGGTGATGAGCCGCCTGGCACGCCAGCAGCCCGACGTGATTATTTCTGACATCCGTATGCCAGGCGCCAGTGGCCTGGACCTGCTGGCACGCATCCGCGAGCAGCACCCGCGCCTGCCGGTGATCATCATGACTGCGCACTCCGACCTGGACAGCGCTGTCGCGTCTTACCAGGGCGGCGCATTCGAATACCTGCCCAAGCCGTTTGACGTGGACGAGGCTGTGGCGCTGGTCAAGCGCGCCAACCAGCACGCCCAGGAACAACAGAATCAGGAAGCCCCGCCGGCCCTGACCCGCACCCCGGAAATCATCGGTGAAGCGCCGGCGATGCAGGAAGTGTTTCGCGCCATCGGGCGCTTGAGCCACTCCAACATCACCGTGCTGATCAACGGCGAGTCGGGTACCGGTAAAGAGCTGGTAGCCCACGCTCTGCACCGTCATAGCCCACGGGCAGCGTCGCCGTTTATCGCACTGAACATGGCAGCGATCCCCAAGGACTTGATGGAGTCCGAGTTGTTCGGCCATGAGAAAGGCGCGTTCACCGGCGCCGCCAACCTGCGTCGCGGACGCTTTGAACAGGCGGATGGTGGCACGCTGTTCCTCGATGAGATCGGCGATATGCCGGCCGACACCCAGACTCGCCTGCTGCGCGTACTGGCGGACGGCGAGTTCTACCGCGTTGGCGGTCACACACCGGTCAAGGTTGATGTGCGCATCATCGCCGCGACTCACCAGAACCTGGAAACCCTGGTGCATGCGGGCAAGTTCCGTGAGGACTTGTTCCACCGCCTCAACGTGATTCGCATCCACATCCCCCGCATGTCGGACCGCCGCGAAGATATCCCCACCCTCGCCCGCCACTTCCTCAGCCGCGCCGCCCTGGAGCTGGCGGTCGAGCCGAAGCTTTTGAAAAGCGAGACCGAGGAATACCTGAAGAACCTGCCATGGCCAGGCAACGTGCGCCAGTTGGAGAACACCTGCCGCTGGATCACGGTGATGGCGTCCGGGCGCGAAGTGCATATCGGCGACCTGCCGCCGGAGCTTTTGAGCCTGCCGCAGGATTCGGCACCAGTGACCAACTGGGAGCAGGCGCTGCGTCAATGGGCCGACCAGGCACTGGCACGGGGCCAGTCGAACCTGCTGGACAGCGCCGTACCGGCGTTCGAGCGGATCATGATCGAGACCGCCCTCAAGCACACCGCCGGCCGCCGGCGCGATGCTGCGGTGTTGCTGGGCTGGGGTCGCAATACCCTGACGCGCAAGATCAAGGAGCTGGGCATGAAAGTGGACGGTGGTGACGACGATGAGGGCGACGACGCCTGAATCTCGAATCCACTGAGGTGTAATGTGGGAGGGGGCTTGCTCCCGATAGCAGTAGGTCAGTCACAACATCTGTGCCTGATACACCGCCATCGGGAGCAAGCCCCCTCCCACATTTAGACCTCCACACGGACTCAGAACCGTGCACCGCTTCAATGCACCCTGTTCTAGCATCGCGCACACGTTCCACGCCAGAACCAACCATTTTGTTAAGAGAATGCTGAATTCCGAAAACACCAAAGCCCCGTAATCCGGGGCTTTGCGCTTTTTGAAGAATTTTTTTGGCACAACTTAGCCACTCTGGCACGCGCCCTGCAATAACCCAAGTACAACCCAGTTTCGGGGACCTTGGTACAGGCAGGCCGAGAATCCCCTCTTTACACCCGGGGTGCTTGATGCGAACCGCGTCGCGCTCCACACCGCTTTGGGGAACCTCGGTACAGGCAGGCCGGGGACTCCCTCTTTAACACCGAAGCCTTGATGGCTTCACCCCGTTTTGGGAGCCCTGGTACAGGCAGGCCGGGAACTCCCTTCTTTACACCGGGACTTATGTGGCACAGCGCCCATAGCCCCAGCCCGTTTTGGGGACCTTGGTACAGGCAGGCCGGGGATTCCCTCTTTTATTGCTCCTGGAGATGGATCTCCAACCGCCAGCGGTCATCGACCTCTTCTCCCTTCCACTCCCCGCGCAACGGCCGAGCCGCGACCAGGTTCAGCAGCAGGCCGCCATCGGTCTTGCGCACGCGCCAGTTCACGTCCTTGTTGTTGACCTTAAGTTGCCCGGTGCTGGCCTTGCCTTGGGCATCAAACAGCAACGCCACGGTGCCATCGATATGCTCGCCGTGCAGCTTGGGTTCGCTGTTGAACCACACCACTACGCCATCCGTGGTCGTCTCTACCTGTTGCAGTTCGACCGGGTCCGCTGTGGTCAGCCGGCCAATCATCAGGCCCACCATCAAGCCGACAATCGCCAGCGAGCCCATGACCCTTGGCAATAGCTTCGGTCTTGGGTCTTCTTCAGGGGTAGAATGCAGCGCATCTTTGCCTTCGGAGCCGTGCATGTTTCACGTCATCCTTTTTCAACCAGAAATTCCGCCGAATACCGGCAACGTTATCAGGCTGTGCGCCAACAGTGGCTGCCACCTGCATTTGATCGAGCCCCTGGGCTTCGACATGGACGACAAGCGTCTGCGCCGTGCCGGGCTGGACTACCACGAGTACGCCACGCTCCAGCGCCACGCCGACTTGGCCAGCTGCCTGGAAAGCCTGGGGCATCCGCGCTTGTTCGCGTTCACCACCAAGGGTTCGCGACCGTTCCATGATGCCAGTTTTGCCGAGGGCGATGCCTTCCTGTTCGGCCCGGAGAGCCGTGGCCTGCCGGCCGAAGTGCTCGACGCCCTGCCCGATGGGCATCGCCTTCGCCTGCCAATGCGCGAAGGCTGCCGCAGCCTGAACCTGTCCAACACCGTAGCCGTTGCCGTGTACGAAGGTTGGCGCCAACTCGGTTTCAAATAACACACCAAACAAAATGTGGGAGGGGGCTTGCCCCCGATGGCGGAGTGTCAGTCGACATCTATCTGACTGATCCACCGCTATCGGGAGCAAGCCCCCTCCCACATTGGGTTCTGCGTCGGGTTCGAGATTACTGAACCGTCGGTGCGCCTTCCTGTTGCATGCGCTGCAGCTCTTGAGCGTACAGGGCATCGAAGTTCACCGGAGCCAGCATCAGCGCAGGGAACGAACCACGGGTGACCAGGCTGTCCAGGGTCTCACGGGCATACGGGAACAGGATGTTCGGGCAGAACGCGCCCAGGGTGTGGCTCATGGACGCTTCGTCCAGGCCCTGGATCAGGAAGATACCGGCCTGTTGCACTTCAGCAATGAAGGCCACTTCTTCACCGTTCTTGACGGTGACCGACAGGGTCAGCACAACTTCGTGGAAGTCGCCTTCCAGTGCCTTTTGACGGGTGTTCAGGTCCAGCGCAACGCTTGGGGTCCACTCCTGGCGGAAGATGGCCGGGCTTTTCGGCGCTTCGAACGACAGGTCACGCACGTAGATACGCTGCAGCGAGAACTGTGGGCCTTGAGCTTCTGCTGCTTCGGTGTTCTGTTGGTCAGTCATCGCAGATCCTTCTTGATCTTGGGGTCTTTTAGGGTTTAGGAGTCAGACGAGCAGCAGCGCATCGAGTTTACCGGCGCGCTCCAGGGCAAACAGGTCGTCGCAGCCACCGATGTGTTTGGCGCCGATCCAGATCTGCGGCACAGACGTGCGTCCCGCCTTCTGGGCCATTTCGGCGCGCACCTGGGGCTTGCCGTCGACCTTGATCTCTTCGAAGGCAACGCCCTTCTTATCCAGCAGAGCCTTGGCTCGCATGCAATAAGGGCAATAATCGCTGGAGTAGACGACAACCTGGCTCATATCACTTCACCAGCGGCAGGTTATCGGCGCGCCAGCTGCTGATGCCACCGGACAGCTTGGCCGCAGTGAAACCGGTCTTGAGCATTTCGCGGGCGTGAGTGCCAGCGTGCTGGCCTTGGGCGTCGACCAGGATGATGGTCTTGGCCTTGTGTTTTTCCAGCTCGGCCAGGCGCGCGATCAGCTTGTCCTGTGGAATGTTCAGTGCACCGACGATATGGCCGGCAGCGAATTCCTTGGCTGGGCGGATATCCACCACAATGGCCTCATCCTTGTTGACCAGCGCGGTCAGCTCCGACGTGCTCAGGCTGCGACCACCACGGCTCAATTCGTGAGCGATCAGCAGCGCCAGCAGGATGACGAAGGCACCCACGAGCAGATAGTGGGCAGTGGCAAATGCAATCAGGTGATCAACCATCAAGGAGGTTCCAGGGCGTTAAAATGGCGGTAAGTATACACAGCCGTCAGGGGGGGCCAACCCCCGTAAAGCGGTGACGTGGTCGGAACTTCGCTTTAAACTGCCACTCCCTTTTCAATTGCCTTCCTTTATTACCGCCGCGAGAGGATCTATGACTACTACGCCTAAACCTTTGGTCCTGATAATTCTCGATGGCTTCGGACACAGTGAAAGCCACCACGACAACGCGGTATACGCGGCCAAGAAGCCTGTACTGGACCGTTTGACCGCCAGCGTCCCCAACGGCCTGATCTCCGGCTCGGGCATGGACGTGGGCCTGCCCGACGGGCAGATGGGCAACTCGGAAGTCGGCCATATGAACCTCGGCGCCGGACGAGTGGTATATCAAGACTTCACACGCGTGACCAAAGCGATCCGCGACGGCGAGTTCTTCGAGAACCCGACCATCTGCGCAGCGGTAGATAAAGCAGTAGCCGACGGCAAGGCCGTGCACTTCATGGGCCTATTATCCGACGGCGGTGTACACAGCCACCAAGACCATCTAGTTGCCATGGCCGAACTGGCCTTCAAGCGCGGCGCCGAGAAGATCTACCTGCACGCCTTCCTCGACGGTCGCGACACTCCTCCAAAAAGCGCGCAATCGTCCATCGAGCTCCTGGACGCCACATTCGCCGCCCTGGGCAAGGGCCGCATTGCAAGCATCGTGGGCCGTTACTTCGCCATGGATCGTGACAACCGTTGGGACCGAGTGTCCCAAGCCTACAACCTGATCGTCGACGGTCAGGCCGAATTCAACGCCGCCACCGCCCAAGAAGGCCTGGAAGCCGCCTACGCCCGTGGCGAAAGCGATGAGTTCGTCAAGGCCACCACCATCGGCGAACCGGTAAAAGTCGAAGACGGCGACGCCGTGGTGTTCATGAACTTCCGCGCCGACCGCGCCCGCGAGTTGAGCCGCGTGTTCGTCGAAGACGGCTTCAGCGAGTTCGAACGCGCCCGCCAGCCAAAAGTGCACTACGTCGGCCTGACCCAATACGCCGCGAGCATCCCGGCCCCCGCCGCCTTTGCTCCGGGCAGCCTGGACAACGTGCTCGGCGATTACCTGGCGAAAAACGGCAAGACCCAACTGCGCATTGCCGAAACTGAAAAATACGCCCACGTGACCTTCTTCTTCTCCGGCGGCCGTGAAGAACCGTTCCCAGGCGAAGAGCGCATTCTGATCCCGTCGCCAAAAGTCGCCACCTACGACCTGCAGCCGGAAATGAGCGCGCCGGAAGTCACCGACAAAATCGTCGACGCCATCGACCACCAGCGTTACGACGTGATCGTGGTCAACTACGCCAACGGCGACATGGTTGGCCACAGCGGCAACCTGGAAGCCGCGACAAAGGCCGTGGAATGCCTGGACTTGTGCGTCGGCCGCATCGTCGACGCCCTGGAAAAAGTCGGCGGCGAAGCGCTGATCACAGCCGACCACGGCAATTGCGAGCAGATGTCCGACGAGTCCACCGGCCAGGCACACACCGCTCACACCACTGAGCCAGTGCCGTTCATCTACGTGGGCAAGCGCGACTTCAAAGTGCGTGACGGCGGGGTATTGGCGGATGTGGCGCCAACCATGCTGATGCTGATGGGGCTGGAGAAGCCAGCGGAGATGACCGGGACCTCGATTCTGGTTTGATTTCAACCACACCACTGAACAGTGTGGGAGGGGGCTTGCCCCCGATAGCAATGGGTCAGCCAACACATATTCAGCTGACACACTGCAATCGGGGGCAACCCCTTCCCATATTGGATCTCCCGTGTTTGGAAGATGTCTTTTTGCCATACCACCGCCACTCGGCGCCTATCTTGCCCGCCAGCCCCAATTGGGCGTTTTTTTTGCAGCGCTTGGCGGGCATACTAGGCCGTCCCTTTCCCTGGTGTCGCCCGCCTCTATGCTTCGCGCCTTGATTACCCTTGCTCTTGTCTGCCTGCTCCAACCGGCGTTCGCCGATGAGCGCGCACAAACCCAACAACAGTTGGACGCTACGCGTCAGGACATTACCGAGCTGAAAAAACTGCTCGGCAAGCTCCAGGAAGAAAAATCCGGGGTGCAGAAAGACCTGCGCGGCACGGAAACCGAAATGGGCAAGCTAGAGAAGCAAGTCCAGGAGCTGCAAAAAGAATTAAAGAAGAGCGAGTCGGAACTGGAGCGACTCGACGCTGAGAAAAAAAAACTCCAGAGCGCACGCGTTGAACAGCAACGCCTGATCGCGATCCAGGCCCGCGCCGCCTACCAGAGTGGCCGCCAGGAATACCTCAAGCTGCTGCTCAACCAGCAGAACCCTGAGAAATTCGCGCGCACCCTGACCTACTACGACTACCTGAGCAAAGCCCGCCTGGAGCAATTGAAAAGCTTCAACGAGACTCTGCGCCAGTTGGTCAACGTCGAACAGGAAATCGCCAACCAGCAGTCGCAGTTGGAAGACCAGAAAAGCGCCCTCGACACCCAGCGCGATGAGCTGGACAAGGTCCGCAAGGAGCGCCAGCTGGCCCTGGCCAAGCTCAATGACGACGTGAAAGCCCGCGACGCCAAGCTCCAGGCCCGCGAGCAAGACCAAGCCGACCTGGCCAAAGTGCTCAAGACCATCGAAGAAACCCTGGCGCGCCAGGCACGTGAGGCCGAAGAAGCGCGCCAGAAAGCGCTGATCGCCCAGCAGGAAGCCGAAAAAAAGCGTCAGCGTGAGGCCGAACTGGCAGCCACCACTGACGCTCCGGCGCCACGTAAACCGGCACATGCAGCGCCTGGCCCGTTGGTTTCCAGCGCCGGCGAGTCCTTCGGAGGCCCTTTTGCTTCAGCACGAGGAAAACTTCCATGGCCTGTTGATGGTCGACTACTGGCACGCTTCGGTGAAACCCGTGGCGACGACACCCGCGCCAAGTGGGATGGGGTGATGATCAGCGCCTCCGCCGGCAGTCAGGTCCACGCCGTTCACGGCGGGCGCGTGGTGTTTGCCGATTGGCTGCGGGGCGCCGGTTTGTTGGTGATTCTTGACCACGGTAATGGCTATTTGAGCCTTTACGGCCACAATCAGACGTTACTCAAGTCGGCAGGTGATGTTGTAAAAGCCGGTGAGTCCATCTCCACTGTCGGTAACAGTGGTGGCCAGGACACCCCGGCGCTGTACTTCGCTATTCGTCAGCAGGGTCGCCCGAGCGATCCCGCACAATGGTGCCGTTCCCAAGGATAGGGCCGCATCTACATTAGGAGTTCGTTCGACATGCTGCATTTGTCCCGCCTCACTTCGCTGGCCCTGACGATCGCCTTGGTGATCGGCGCGCCTCTGGCTTTCGCCGACCAGGCCGCTCCGGCTGCACCTGCTGCCACGGCCGCGACCACCAAGGCCCCGTTGCCGCTGGACGAGTTGCGCACCTTTGCCGAGGTCATGGACCGCATCAAGGCAGCCTATGTCGAACCCGTAGACGACAAGACTCTGCTGGAGAATGCCATCAAGGGCATGCTCAGCAACCTCGACCCGCACTCCGCCTATCTGGGCCCTGAAGATTTCGCCGAACTGCAGGAAAGCACCAGCGGTGAATTCGGTGGACTGGGCATTGAAGTCGGCGCCGAAGACGGCAACATCAAGGTGGTGTCACCCATCGACGACACCCCGGCGTCCAAGGCCGGCATCCAGGCGGGTGACTTTATCGTCAAGATCAACGGCCAGCCGACCCGTGGCCAGACCATGACCGAAGCCGTGGACAAGATGCGCGGCAAGATCGGCCAGAAAATCACCCTGACCCTGGTACGCGACGGTGGCAACCCGTTCGACGTGACACTCACCCGCGCGACCATCGTGGTCAAGAGCGTGAAGAGTCAGCTGCTGGAGTCGGGCTACGGTTACATCCGCATCACCCAATTCCAGGTCAAGACCGGCGACGAAGTGGCCAAGGCACTGGCCAAGTTGCGCAAGGACAACGGCAAGAAACTCAGCGGCATCGTGCTCGACCTGCGCAACAACCCAGGCGGCGTGCTGCAGTCGGCGGTGGAAGTGGTCGACCACTTCATTACCAAAGGTCTGATCGTCTACACCAAGGGCCGTATCGCCAACTCCGAGCTGCGCTTCTCGGCCACCGGCAACGACCTCAGCGAGAACGTGCCACTGGCCGTGCTGATCAACGGCGGCAGCGCCTCGGCTTCGGAAATCGTCGCCGGCGCCCTGCAGGACCAGAAACGCGGCGTGCTGATGGGCACCACCAGCTTCGGCAAAGGCTCGGTGCAGACCGTGTTACCGCTGAACAACGATCGCGCATTGAAGATCACCACTGCGCTGTACTACACGCCGAACGGCCGCTCCATCCAGGCCCAGGGCATAGTGCCGGACATCGAAGTGCGCAAGGCCAAGATCACTAACGAGATCGACAGCGAGTACTACAAAGAGGCAGACCTGCAAGGTCACCTGGGCAATGGCAACGGCGGTGCCGACCAGCCGACCGGCAGCAGCAAGAAAGCCAAGCCGATGCCACAGGACGACGACTATCAACTGGCTCAGGCGCTGAGCCTGCTCAAGGGGCTGAGCATCACGCGCAGCCGTTGATATGCGATTTGCCCTGATCCTTGCTCTGCTGTGCAGCCTGGTGGGAGTCGCCCAAGCGACTCCCACAGGCGAACCTCACAAAGCCTATCTGACACTGATCATCGACGACCTGGGGCAAAACCTGCCTCGGGATCGCCGCGTGCTGGCCCTGCCTGGGCCGGTGACCACGGCGATCATGCCCGACACCCCCCACGCTGCAGAATTCGCCCGCGAAGCCCACAAGGCCGGCAAGATCGTGATCCTGCACATGCCCATGGACCCGGCCACCGGCCCGTTCGCCTGGCACCCTGAGCTGCCTATCGAAGAACTCGCCAAACGCCTGGACGCCGCGTTCAACGCCGTGCCCTACACCGCCGGCATCAACAACCATATGGGCAGCCGCATGACGGCTCAACCTGCGGCAATGGCCTGGTTGATGGCCGAGCTGCAGCGGCGCAACAAGTTCTTTGTCGACAGCCGTACCAGCGCGCAGACCGTGGCAGCCGCCGAGGCACAGAAGATCGGTCTGGCGAGTGTTTCGCGGGACGTGTTCCTGGACGATGAACGCACCGAAGCGGCGATCACCACACAGTTGCAAACCGCGATCAAGCTGGCCCACAAACAAGGCTCGGCCGTGATGATCGGCCACCCTTACCCACAAACCCTGGCAGTGATGGAGCGCGAGCTGCCCAAGCTCAAGGCACAGGGCATCGAGTGGATTGATATTAAGCTGATGATCAGCGTGCGCAGCAATCAAGCCATGGCTGGACACGGGAAGGACGGGGTTTACCGCTAGAAACTCCGCAACGATCCCCAGTAAGAGCTGGCAAGCCAGCGCCTACAGAATTTCGGGTCTTTTACAGATACTTCGCCGTGATCTCGTCGACGACGCCGTCTTTACGCAACTGGTCCAGCGCGGCCTGAAGCTTGGCTACCAAGTCGTCCGGCACATCCTTGTTCAACGCGAGGTAGAGCTGGGCGCTGTTGAATCGCAGCACGGTCTTGAGCCCGGTCACCCCAACTTGGCGTGCCAGGTAACGCCCGGCCGGGTCGCCGGTAGCCCACAAGTCGATCTGGCCATCCACGAGCTTTTGCGCATTGTCCTGGTCACGCAGCACTACGATCGGGTTGAGGCCCTGTTTCTCCAGGGTCTCGGCGATGGCATCGCCTTTATAGGCGCCGATCTTGTAGCGCCGCGCTTGCTCAAGTTCGGCAAGCTGGATCTTGCTGTCCGACTTGGCCAGCAGCACCCAATCATCCGGGCCAATGGGGCCGACCCACTTGAACAGCGCTTCGCGAGCCGGCAAACGTGCCATTACGAATACGCCATAGCCGGGTTTTTCCAGGGCGAGCTTGTAGATTCGCTCCCAAGGAAAACGCAGTGTGAGGTTGTAGGAAATGCCGGCACGCTTGAAGGTTTCGCGCACGATATCCACGGCGATGCCTTCGATGTTTTCTTCCTTGGCGAAGTTCTTGCCGTTTTTCGCCATGTTGTACGGCGGGAAGTTTTCCGTCAGCAACACCAGGGAGGCGTCGGACGGTTCCTCGGCATGGGCCGAACCGACTAACAACAGGGACGAACTGGCGAGGGCAAGTAAGAGGGTCTTGAACATGAAGGCTACCGGAATCCATGGCAAGCGCAGAGAGTGCCGCGCGCCCGCCATGGTGTCCAGCAACGTTTAACGAACGACGATACCGCGCGCCGCCATATAGGCCTTGGCCTCAGGAACGGTGTATTCGCCAAAGTGGAAAATACTCGCCGCCAGCACTGCGCTGGCGTGGCCTTCGATCACGCCGTCGGCCAGATGCTGCAGGTTGCCGACGCCGCCGGAAGCGATCACCGGAATGCCCAGCGCGTCGCTGATGGCACGGGTCACGCCCAGGTCAAAGCCGTTTTTCATGCCGTCCTGGTCCATGCTGGTCAGCAGGATCTCACCAGCGCCCAGGCCTTCCATCTTCATCGCCCATTCCACCGCGTCCAGGCCAGTCGGCTTGCGACCGCCGTGGGTGAAGATCTCCCAGCGCGGGGTTTCGCCCGGGCCGGAGACTTTCTTGGCGTCGATAGCCACTACGATGCATTGCGAGCCGAAGTGTTGCGCGGCTTCGCCGACGAACTCCGGGTTGAACACCGCTGCGGTGTTGATCGAGACCTTGTCCGCGCCAGCATTGAGCAGGTTGCGGATGTCTTGCACGGTGCGCACGCCGCCGCCCACGGTCAGCGGGATAAACACCTGGCTGGCCATGCGCTCGACGGTGTGCAGCGTGGTGTCGCGGCCATCAACGCTGGCGGTGATGTCGAGAAAAGTAATCTCATCGGCACCTTGCTCATCGTAGCGACGGGCAATTTCCACCGGATCGCCGGCATCACGGATGTTCTCGAACTTGACGCCCTTGACCACGCGACCATTGTCGACGTCCAGGCAAGGGATGATGCGTTTGGCCAGCGCCATGGTCAGTCCTCAGCCGTTGTAGGCATCGCAGTAAGCCTGGGCTTCGGCGACGTCCAGAGTACCTTCATAGATCGCGCGGCCGGTGATGGCGCCGATGATCCCTGGCGCCTTGGCGTCCAACAGCGACTTGATATCGCCCAGGTTGTGAATACCGCCGGAAGCAATCACCGGGATCTTCGTCGCCGCAGCCAGCGCGGCCGTGAACGGTACGTTGCAGCCCTGCATCATGCCGTCTTTGGCGATGTCGGTATAAACGATGGCGGACACGCCGTCAGCTTCGAACTGCTTGGCCAGGTCGATGACTTGTACGGTGCTGATTTCAGCCCAGCCGTCGGTGGCGACGAAGCCATCTTTAGCGTCCAGACCCACGATAACTTTGCCTGGGAACGCGCGGCAGGCTTCAGCAACGAAGGCCGGGTCTTTCACAGCCTTGGTGCCGATGATCACGTAGCTCACGCCAGCTTTGACGTAGTGCTCAATGGTTTCCAGGGAGCGGATACCGCCGCCGATCTGGATCGGCAGATTCGGGTAGCGCTTGGCGATGGCGGTAACCACCTCACCGTTGACCGGCTGGCCTTCGAAGGCGCCGTTCAAGTCCACCAGATGCAGACGACGGCAGCCCCCTTCTACCCATTTGGCAGCCATGCTCACCGGGTCATCGGAGAACACGGTGGAGTCTTCCATGCGGCCTTGGCGCAGACGTACGCAGGCGCCGTCCTTGAGATCGATAGCGGGGATAATCAGCATCTGGCAAACCTTATTCGATATTCAGCAATGCTTGGGAAATCAGGGTTTCTCAAGCGACCACAGGTCGCTTTCGATGCTTTCGAACCTTTCTTTAAGGAGCGTCTGCGAATCGAAAATCGCCCTGTTGTAATAGTGCGGAGCCACTTCGGTGGTGAACAGCTCAAGAATCTCGGCGACCTCGAACGAGCCCAGCTTGAGCTCGAAGCGATCTTCCATGAAGCGCTTGATCTTGAGGGTAGCCTCACTCTCCTGCTCAGGCGTGAGGTTCAAGATCGGCAGCTTCGGCTTCCTGGCCATTTACCAGCGCCCGTCCCACGCGGCGAAGTTCTGCAGCAATTGCAGGCCATGGGTATGGCTCTTCTCCGGATGGAACTGCACAGCAAAACGCGAACCTTCGGCCAACGCTGCGGCGAAGTCGACGCCGTAGTGCCCGCCACCCACCACCTGGCCCGGCTTACCGGCGGCGATGTAGTAGCTGTGCACGAAATAGAAACGCGCCAGGTCCGGGATGTCGTGCCAGAGCGGGTGATCCACCGTCTGACTGACTTCGTTCCAGCCCATATGCGGCACTTTCAGGTGGGCGCCATCTTCGTGCAGGTCCTTGCCGAAGAACTTCACCTGGCCAGGGAACAGGCCGATGCAGTCGACGCCGTCGTTCTCTTCACTGCGGTCGAGCAAGGCTTGCATGCCCACGCAGATGCCGAGGAACGGGCGATCCTGGCTGACTTCGCGCACCAGGCTGTCAAAGCCCAGACGGCGGATCTCGGCCATGCAATCGCGAATCGCGCCAACACCGGGGAACACCACGCGGTCAGCTTCGCGAATCACATTGGCATCGCTGGTGATCAGCACCTTGCCGGCACCTACGTGTTCGAGGGCCTTGGCCACCGAGTGCAGGTTACCCATGCCGTAATCGATAACCGCGACCGTCTGCATTACAGAACGCCCTTGGTCGAGGGCATTTGCCCGGCCATGCGGTCATCCAGCTCTACAGCCATGCGCAGCGCGCGGCCGAAAGCCTTGAACACGGTTTCGATTTGGTGGTGGGTGTTGGTGCCGCGCAAGTTGTCGATATGCAGGCTGACGAGCGCGTGGTTGACGAAACCCTGGAAAAATTCCTGGAACAGGTCGACGTCGAAGCCGCGGCCCACGTTGGCACGGGTGTACGGCACGTGCATCTGCAAGCCTGGGCGGCCGGAGAAGTCGATGACCACTCGCGACAGCGCTTCGTCCAGCGGGACATAGGCGTGACCGTAGCGACGGATGCCTTTTTTGTCGCCGATGGCCTTGGCAAATGCCTGGCCGAGGGTGATGCCCACGTCTTCCACCATGTGGTGGTCGTCGATGTGCAGGTCGCCCTTGCCTTCGATATCCAGGTCGATCAGCCCGTGACGGGCGATCTGGTCCAGCATGTGCTCAAGAAAAGGTACACCGATATCAAATCGGGCCTTTCCGGTGCCATCCAGGTTAATCGAGGCTTTGATCTGGGTTTCCAGAGTGTCGCGCTCGACGGACGCCTTACGTTCGGCCATCACCAGCTCCGCAAAATCATTGGGCGAAAAAGGCAGCCATTATAGGGGCGCGGGCGCTAAACAGAAACATCGAAGGGGATAAGACTGACGAGTTGAAGTGGGGGGTGTCGGGGATAGACATGTGCATACAAGTGCGAATCCACTTATGAAAACTCTGCACAGCCAATGTGGAAGGGGGCTTGCTTCCGATGGCGGCGGCTCAGTCGCCTAGTGGCTGACTGATCTGACGCTATCGGGAGCAAGCCCCCTCCCACAATGGTTTTGCGGTGTTAGTGGAACAGTACCGCCGTCTTCTGCAGGGTCACCCACACACCCCACGCCAACGGAATACCCACCACCAGCCAGGCCGCAATGGCCAATGGCACCGTACCGGGGGCTGCTTTCCACTCCAGGGAAGTGGTGGCATCCGCGCCCTTGTCGTGGCCCAGCGCCTGTTCGGCAGCCAGTTCGGCGTCGGTCATGAAGTACTTGTCGGCCACCGGACGTACCAGCATGTTGCAGATAAAGCCCAACACCAGCAGGCCGGCGAGGATGTACAAGGTGATGTCATAGGCCGCAGCGCGTTCAACGCCGATGCTCAGTTGATACTCACGCAGGTAGTTCACCAACACCGGGCCCAATACGCCCGCAGCAGCCCAAGCGGTCAGCAGGCGACCGTGGATCGCGCCGACCATCTGGGTGCCGAACAGGTCGGCCAGGTAAGCCGGAACGGTGGCAAAACCACCGCCGTACATCGACAGGATGATGCAGAACGCGGCCACGAACAGCGCCACGTTGCCCAGGTGCCCCAGGTTCGGGATCAGCGCGTAGAGGGCAAAGCCCAGGGCGAAGAACACGAAGTAGGTATTTTTACGGCCCAGGTAGTCGGAGAACGACGCCCAGAAGAACCGGCCGCCGATGTTGAACAAGCTCAACAGACCGGTGAAACCCGCGGCGATCGCGGCGATCGACGCCAGTTGCCCGGCATCCAGTTGACCGAACGGCACATCAACACCCAGTAGCTTGCCACCGAACACTTCCTGCAGCAGCGGCGAAGCCATGCCGAGGATGCCGATACCGGCCGATACGTTCAGGCACAACACCAGCCATACCAGACGGAATTGCGGGGTTTTCCACGCCACGCTCACATGCACGTGACGGTGGGTGATCATCGCATTGCTGGCTTTTTTCGCCGGCGCGGTCCAGCCCTCAGGCTTCCAGCCGGTCGGTGGCACGCGATAAGACAGCGCACCGCCGATCATGAACACGAAGTAGATCGCGGCCATCACCAGGAAGCTCTGCCAGACGCCCACGCTGGTCGGCGAAGCGAAGTGACCCATCAGCGCTGCCGCCAGGGGTGCACCGACCATCGCGCCCCCACCGAAACCCATGATCGCCATACCGGTGGCCATGCCACGCTTGTCCGGGAACCACTTGATCAAGGTCGACACGGGCGAGATATAGCCCAGGCCCAGGCCGATGCCGCCAATGACGCCGGAACCGATCCACATCAGCCAGATCTGGTGGGTGTAAATACCCAATGCCGAGATCAACAGGCCGCCGCACCAGCACAACGCCGATACAACACCCGCCTTACGCGGCCCGGCATGTTCCAGCCAGCCGCCCCAGATCGCTGCCGAGCAGCCCAGGAAAATGAAGAACAGGGTGTAGATCCAGCCCAGCATGGAGATGGGCCAGTCGCATTGGGACGAGAAGACTTGGGCGATAAAGCTCATGTCTGGCGCGCAGGCAACGGGCTTGGTGATACCCAGCGCCTTGGACAGCGGCAGCCAGAACACCGAAAAACCATAGGCCATGCCGATGCAGAGATGGATGGCCAGGGCGGCCGGTGGAACCAGCCAGCGGTTGAACCCGGGCTTGGCGATGATGCGCTCCTTGGACAGGAACGCAGGCTGTGCGGCGGTAGAACCGGCCGCAGTGCTAGTGCTCATTGGTGTTTCCCCCAGTTATTAGTATGCGTCCGTCAGGCGCTCTCTCCCTCGGCCTTGCACGCAAAGCGTGGCCGTTTTTGATGAGTGAAGCTCCATTTTGGCGCGACGATACGTCGCAGAAGGCGGACGAACACGCAGAGATTAGCACCTGCGGATGACGGAAAAACCAAACTGATATCACTTTTTTCAGGAAATTCTCTTTTTTTGACGCCAGAATCCCGCTACCTGGCACGCGGATACAATGTAACGATCGGTGACCTGACGCCGGTCATCGGGCGTTATACTCTGCGGCTAAATTTTAAAATCGACATACAAGGACTCGCCCATGAAAGCGTTCGGCAAAATCCTGGGTCTGGTACTTCTCGGGCTGTTGCTGATCATTGTGGCTCTGGGCTTCGCCCTGACCCATCTTTTCGATCCCAACGACTACAAAGAAGAGATTCGCCAGATTGCCCGCGACAAGGCCCACATCGAGCTGACGCTCAATGGCGATATCGGTTGGAGCCTGTTCCCCTGGCTCGGCCTTGAACTGCACGAAGCCAGCGTGGCGACCCTGACCACCCCGACCCAGCCCTTCGCCGACCTTCAGATGCTCGGCCTGTCAGTACGCGTATTGCCGCTGCTGCGCCGCGAAGTGCAGATGAGCGACGTGCGTGTCGAAGGCCTCAACCTGCGCCTCAACCGCGACAAGCAGGGTCACGGCAACTGGGAAGACATCGGCAAGACTGCACCGGTAGCCACCACCGATACGCCCACCACGCCGCCCCCGGCGCAACCGTCACCCGAAGCCAAGCCAGAGAAGCCGGCCCAGCCGATCCGCCTGGATATCGACAGCCTGACGGTCAACAACGCCCGCATCGAATACAACGATGAGCAGACCGGCAAGCAGTTCAGCGCCGAGAGCATCCAGTTGAGCGCCGGTGCCGTGCACGAAGGCGCCAGCATTCCGGTGAAGCTCACCGCCTTCTTCGGCAGCAACCAGCCGGTAATGCGCGTCAAGACCGAGCTCAACGGCAATCTGCGCATTCAGCGCGCCCTCAAGCGCTACCAGTTCGAAGACATGCGTATCAGCGGCGAAGCCACTGGCGAGCCGCTGCAAGGCAAGACCGTGACCTTCTCCACCCAGGGTCAGTTGCTGGTGGACCAAGCGGCCAACATTGCCGAATGGACCAACCTGAAACTGTCGGCCAACCAACTGCGCGCCTTGGGCGAGCTGAAGGTCAATGACCTGGACAAGACCCCACAGCTCAGCGGCGCCTTGTCCATCGCCCAGTTCGACTTGGCCAAGTTCCTCGACAGCGTCGGCAGCCCACTGCCACCGATGGCCGAGGGCAGCCTGAGCAAAGTCGAACTGGTCAGCCGCCTCAAGGGCACGCCAACCAGCCTGGCCCTGGAAGACCTGAACCTGAAGCTCGACGGCAGCACCTTCAACGGCCGCGTCGCCGTGGACGATTTCGCCAAACAGTCGCTTCGCGTGCAACTCAAGGGCGACAGCTTCAACGCCGATAACTACCTGCCGGCGAAGTCCGAATCTGCCAAGGGCGCAACCGCCGCCCGCCAAGCCGAAGTGCAGAACAGCGAAGCCGGCGCCATGGCTGCCGGCGGCACCACACCGCTACCGGATGCGCCTACCAAAGGCGCCTGGAGCACCGACAAGCTGCTGCCTCTGGCGCACCTGCGCAAACTGGATGTCGATGCTGATCTCGCCTTCGGCCAACTGACCTTGAGCAAATTGCCGATCCAGAATGCCGTGCTCAAAGCGTCCGGCATCGACGGCCAACTCAAGCTCGACACCCTGAGTGGCGGCCTCTACAACGGCAGCTTCCAAGCCAACGGCACACTCGATGTGCGCCAGGATATTCCAGTGCTGGCACTGCAAAGCCGGATCAAGCAAGTGCCGGTCGAACGCATCCTGCAGGCCCAGGGGCAAACCCCACCCGTGAAGGGCCAGGTCACCCTCGACAGCAACCTCAGCGGCCGTGGCAATAGCCAAAAGGCGCTGATCGACAGCCTCAACGGCACTGCCAGCTTTGTGATCAACAACGGTGTGCTGCTCAATGCCAACCTTGAACAGCAGCTGTGTACAGGCATCGCCATGCTCAATCGCAAGACCCTGAGCGGCGAACAGCGGGGCAAAGACACGCCTTTCCAAGAGCTGAAGGGCAACCTGACCTTCCGTAATGGCGTGGCCAATAACCCTGACCTGAAAGTGCGCATTCCGGGCCTGGCCGTCAACGGCAACGGTGACATCGACCTGCGCGTGTTGGGCATGGACTACCGCGTCGGCATCATCGTCGAAGGCGACCAGCGCGAAGTGCCGGATCCGGCCTGCGAAGTGGGCTCCAACTTCCGCAACATCGAAGTACCGCTGCGCTGCCGCGGCCCGCTGGAATTGGGTGCCAAGGCGTGCCGCCTGGATAAAGATGGCTTGAGCCAAGTCGCGATCAAGGCGGCCGGTAACAAGCTCAGCGAGAAGCTGGAAGAGAAGCTCGACAAGGTAAACCCGCAATTGAAAGATGCATTAAAGGGCCTGTTCAAGCGATGAGAAACGAGCAGTTTTCACAGGCGGTGCTGGACTGGTACGACCGCCACGGTCGCCATGACCTGCCCTGGCAACAGGGCATCACGCCCTACCGGGTATGGGTCTCGGAGATCATGCTGCAACAGACTCAGGTGAGCACCGTGCTCAATTACTTCGACCGTTTTATGGCGTCTTTGCCAACGGTCGAAGCTCTGGCCGCCGCACCGGAAGATGAAGTGCTGCACCTGTGGACTGGCCTTGGCTACTACACCCGGGCGCGCAACCTGCAAAAGACTGCGAAGATCATCGTGGCCCAGTACGGCGGCGAATTTCCCAAGGATGTCGAAAAGCTCACTGACCTGCCCGGCATCGGCCTGTCCACCGCCGGCGCAATCGCCAGCCTGAGCATGGGCCTGCGCGCACCGATCCTCGACGGCAACGTCAAGCGCGTGCTGGCGCGCTTTACTGCACAAGAGGGTTACCCAGGCGAGCCGAAGGTGGCCAAGCAGTTGTGGGCCACTGCAGAGCGCTTCACGCCCCATGATCGCGTTAACGCCTACACCCAGGCGATGATGGACATGGGTGCCACCCTGTGCACGCGCAGCAAGCCCAGCTGCCTGCTATGTCCGCTGGAAAAGGGCTGCGAAGCCCACATGCTCGGCCTTGAAACACGCTACCCGATTCCCAAGCCGCGCAAGGCCGTCCCGCAAAAGCGCACGCTGATGCCGATGTTGGCCAACGCCGAGGGCGCGATCCTGCTTTACCGCCGCCCTTCCACAGGTTTGTGGGGCGGTTTGTGGAGCCTGCCCGAGTTAGACGACCTGCAAGACCTCGAACACTTGGCCACACAACACGCACTCGAACTGGGCAAGCACCAGGAACTGCCAGGGCTGATCCACACGTTCAGCCACTTTCAACTGGCTATCGAACCCTGGCTGGTCCAGGTCGAGGAATCCGCCCATCACGTGGCCGAGGCCGACTGGCTCTGGTATAACCTCGCCACCCCGCCGCGCCTGGGCCTTGCCGCCCCGGTAAAGAAACTGCTGAAGCGCGCGGCTGAAGTATTGAACGCAGGAGTGTCGTCATGACCCGCACCGTAATGTGCCGCAAGTACAAAGAAGAACTGCCAGCCCTGGAGCGCCCTCCGTACCCAGGTGCCAAGGGCCAGGACATCTACGATCACGTCTCTGCCAAAGCCTGGGGCGACTGGCTTAAACACCAGACCCTGCTGATCAACGAAAAACGCCTGAACATGATGAACGCAGAAAATCGTAAATACCTTGCGGGCGAGATGGACAAGTTCTTTTCCGGCGAGGATTACGCCAAGGCCGACGGCTACGTACCACCCGCTCAATAATTGATCAAAAACCGGGGTCGGCGCGTAAGCGACGGTAATAATTAAATATTTTTTGAAAACTTGCTTGACGACCCCCTGAAAAACCAGTTTAATGCGCCCCGTTGCCCAGATAGCTCAGTCGGTAGAGCAGGGGATTGAAAATCCCCGTGTCGGCGGTTCGATTCCGTCTCTGGGCACCACTAATTAGTTTCAGGTGGTGCAAACGTCATCTGAAATACACAAGAAACCCGCCAAGTGCGGGTTTTTTGTTGCCCAGGATTTAACCTCCTAACCCGCCTCTTCGTTACGCCGCGCACTAGTAGCGCTATGATATGATTCAAAATGTGCCAAGGTAGGCGATTAACAGTATGCGGATGCATCCCTCCTGTAACCCGTCAGCCAATGCCACCTAGTATCGGAGTAGGCAACGACGGCGGATCCTGTATCCCCACCAGCCTCCCTCTACACGCTACAGCCTCTCTCCCCCACTTCAACACAGCCCAGGGTCACGCCCAAGCGGTGAGGGAGCGCACGCAAGCGCAGCGGCACAAGGACACATCATCCGGCGATGCGCAGCCCAGCGTATCGCTTAATCATACGGGCACATGGAGAAACAAATGGCATACACATCGATCATTTTCAAAAACCCGAATACGGGCGCGATGAAGGAAGCTCCAGTCGGTTTTTCGTGGACAACCTTCTTTTTCGGTTGCTTCCCGGCACTGTTTCGCGGCGACGTGAAATATGGCGTGATCCAGTTCGTCATTGCGATGGCGACCATGGGCCTTAGCAACATCGTCTTTGCGTTCATCTACAACAAGCTCTACATCAAGGATCTCATCGGCCAAGGCTTCAAGGCTCAATCCATTGCCAGTGGCGATATGAACTTCGCGTCGGCGAAGATCGGCATGCAGATCCCACAGCTGGAAGCCGCGTAATCGAAGGCGGAAACCGTATCCGACAAAAAGCCTGCTGAATGCAGGCTTTTTGCTGACCGGCTGACTCACTGCAACAAGAACACCAGCAACGGATTGTCGTTCAACCGTCCTTCAAAGTCGGGAGGCTGATGCTCCAGCGACGTCCCCGCCAGCAGTGCGACCTCCTTGCGCGCCACGACCACCCAGGCTGGCCGATGCACATGAGCTAATTGTTCAAGCTCATGACCACCAATGAACACCGGTTGCTCGTCGTGATCCAGGTTCATCATGTAACGCACCGCCCAGGTATCCCGACCGAGGTCGATAAACACCAGCGGGCCCGGCCGCGTGGCACGTAGCGCTTCAACCTGGCTGACAAACTGCCGGGTATCGAACTGTAAGTCCTTGGCCGGCTCCACCACGACCACCAGCAGCAACCACTGCGCCACCAATGCAATCAAGCTGAGCGACACCAGCCGCGCAATACGCCGCCAGGCGATCAACGCAGCGACTTGCAGCACCACCAGCACGCCCACCCACAACGGCAGCGAAACGTCTGGCCAGTAACCGTGCTTTTGCCACCCATGCCGACAGACAAATACTACAACCACACACAACGTCGGTAGCGCCGCGACAAGCCCCTCATAGCATCGACGCACGCCCCCAAGCCAGCCTTGCGCCTGGAGGAGCCCATAGGCCGCGACAGCCGCAAACATCGGCACCATGGGCAGGATGTAATAGGCGCGCTTGAAGTGCGGCACCGACAACCCAATCAAAATCATCAGGCCGCAAGCGCCTAGCCGCACAACCAATTGCACGGGCTCATCAAACCGTTCACGCCAGCGATGACGCAACGCAACCAGCGTGGCCAGCGCCAACGGCACCACAGGGAAGTAACGGTACAAACTCAGTTGAAGATAGAAATAGAACGGCTCGCCACTTTCATCCAGGCGCCCGCCCACTTGCATCCTGAACACCTCTTCGGCGAACCCATCACCACCACTGATGCGCGCCAGCTTTATCAGCAGCCACCAACAGACCGCTAACAACGCCAGACCAACCAGGCCGTGAATCAGCACCTGCCTGACCCGTTGCCCCGGATTACCAAGCGCCCAATACACACACACCACGCCGCAGACCTCAATCAACCCCAATGGCCCACGTATGGCGAAGCCGAAGATGAACAGCGGGAACACCGCCAACTGCCTCAATCGCGAGCCCAGGCGCTCGCCACTGTGCAGCAGGTAGAAACTGCCAACGCAGAGCAAAGCCACCATCTGATCCAGGCAAACCGAACGAGACTTTTCCAGCAGTTGAGTGGTGAGCAGGGTCAACAAAACGGAGAGCAGCGCCCACTGCCGACTCGCAGGGACCAGCAGGCGATAGAGCAGCGCAATCCCCCCGGCAGACGCCAGTGCGGTGGGCAGTACGTTCGCCAAGTGATTGGGCGCACCGAATAACCGGGCAAACACAAAACTGAAGAAGGTAGCGGTGCCAGGGTAGTCCGCGTAGGGCTGACCGTAGGTCGTGGGAAAAAGGCTCGCGCCATGGCGAAACATTTCTTGCAGGAACAGCGCCCAACGTCCGTCAAATCCCTGGGGCTGTTGATCCCAGATCCCCAGGGTAAAGAGCAGCAAGGCAAACAGGAAAATGCCCAGGGATTCCAGGCGAAAAAGGTTGCGTTGATCCATCGGTAGGCCTGTCAGGTGAGGAGCGCTGACTTAATGGTGCCGAGCACGCCCCTGAACATCGCCTGAACAGACCTGAACATTCACCCAGCTACCGACCTGCGGGCCACACCGCCCACGGGATCAGGCGCACGTAGATCAACTCAGCCACCAACTCGACCAAGGTCTGCAGGATCACCGCCGTGGCGGCCAACCCCCGTACGTCTTCAGGCAGGGCCAGCGCCAGGGGCAATACCACCAGCGAATTGCGCGTGGATGCGCTGAACGTCACCGCCCGCGCCGTGACCGCCGGCAGCGCGAACAGCCGCGCCGCCAGCATCCCCATCAGTGGCGCCAGCAGCACAAAGCCCAGATAGACCGGAATCACTGGCACCAACAGGCCGATATCGCGCACCACCGAGGTGACTTGCGAGCCGATCACCACGAACAGCACCAGCGCCATGGCGGGTACCGGCAACCAGGCCCAGGCGTTATTCCACGCATTGACAATTGCGTAGCGCCGCGCCAGGGACGTCGTGAGCACCGCCAGCACCATCGGCACCACGATCAACTCTACAAAGGCTTGAACAAACGGTCCCACCGCAACCACTACTTCGGACTGCGCGCCCAGCATAAACCCCAGGTACACCGGCAACAGCGCCAGCTGCAGTAACAACAGCACCGGCGTCGCCGCCAGCATCAACCGCGAATCGCCTTTGCCGATATGGGTAAACACCACCACATAATCGATGCACGGCGTCAGCAACACCAACAACGCACCCACCAGCAAGGCCGGGCGCTCCACCAGGCCACGGGTCAATGCCCACACCAGCAGCGGCACCAGAATGAAATTGGCCAACAACAACGCCGACAGGAAGCGCTTGTTGCTCAAGCCCTCGCGCAAGTCCAGAAAGGGGATTTGCAGGAACATCGCGTACATAAGCACTGCGATGACGGGGGTGATCAATACGTTGAGGTTGTGGGCGGATTGGGGCGCGAACAGGCCGACGACGGCAGCCAGCAGGATGGCGACAAAGTAGATTGGGATCTGGTTGTGTTCGAGGGTGTCGCGGGACATGAAGGCGCTCGAGAAAATTGCGAAGGCACCAGCTTATGCGCCTACTGGCGCAGGGTCGACCCGTACTACCCGTTCACAACAACCGCAGAAGCCATGAACGTAACGACGCGCCAACGCCGCCAATTCTGAGGATGCCCTTGGGATTTCCTCCAACCTGCGCTTCAATACCCCACCCAGATCCAGAACCTTAGGATGTCGAGCCCATGGCTTCGCCGAACAAGCAGCAAAAACGTGCCCAGCGGGCAAAGACCAAGGCTAAGCAAAACCGCACTCAGCGCGCCGTAGCGACCAAGCCGGATGCGTTTGCAGGCGATGACAGTCGCATTGACCTAGAGTCGGTCGATTTGACTGAGCTGTTTGAGGAGATGCGCGTCGCTGGCGAGACCAGCCAACAGGCGTTGTGCGCGGCATTCCTGGCCCACCCGCTGCTGGCGCTGGTGCTGGAACAGGAAGGTGAAGAAGAAGCCACCGACTTCATCCTGGCAGCGCTGATCGAATATCGGCAGTGGGCCACGGACAGCGACGATGAAGCCGCCGCACTGGCGTGGGTCGAGTCGCCGCAGTTCCAGGCGGATTACGTCGCCGCATCCCAGGCGCTGGTGACTTCCCAGGACTGACGCAAAACAAAATGTAAGAGGGGGCTTGCCCCCGACAGCGTGTTTTCAGTCAATTAGATGTCGACTGACGCACCGCTATCGAGGGCAAGCCCCCTCCCACATTGGGACTGCGGTCAGTTAAGCACCGCAGCGCCTGATCTCTGCGCCTTGCGACGGCTCGACACAA
The DNA here is from genome assembly GCF_000632245.1 of Pseudomonas sp. RIT357. NCBI lineage: Bacteria > Pseudomonadati > Pseudomonadota > Gammaproteobacteria > Pseudomonadales > Pseudomonadaceae > Pseudomonas > Pseudomonas sp. RIT357. The sequence continues at coordinate 15,062 of NZ_JFYX01000046.1, read as the reverse complement.
ACAACCCCGCCGCCACTACCAGCAAGCTTAGAACGCCGGTCGCGATAATCTCGACCCGGTGCGCTTCCTGGAACAGCATGATCGTCAGCGTCCCCACGATAAACACCATCACCGCGTAGGTCAGGCCAGGGAACAGCCACATCTTGAAGACGATTTTCTCGCCCGCCGCCGTACGCTTCTGACGCATGCGCAGTTGCGACACAGCGATGACGAGGTACACCAGCAACGCGATGGCGCCGGAGCTGGCCAGCAGGAATTCGAACACCGCTGCCGGGGCCACATAGTTGGCAAAGACCGCCAGGAACGCAGCACCGGTAGACAGCAACACAGCCCAGTAAGGCGTGCCGCTCTTATTAGTGCGCTTGGCCACTGCCGGAGCGTCACCGCGACGGCCCAGGGAGAACAGCATGCGCGACGCGGTGTACAGCGCCGAGTTCAGGCAGCTCGTCACGGCAACCAGCACCACCAGATCGACGATCAGCTTGGCATTCGGGATGCCCATGCGTTCCAGCACGGTCTGGTAGGAACCTACCGCCGCCAGTGTCGGATCGTTCCACGGCACCAGGGACACGACGATGAAAATCGACAACAGGTAGAACAAACCAATCCGCCAGATCACCGAGTTGGTGGCCTTGGTGATTTGCTGGCCTGGGTTCTTCGATTCCGCCGCGGCGATGGTGACGATCTCGGTACCCATGAACGAGAACATGGTGGTCAGGATGGCCGCCAGTACTGCGCCCATGCCGTTGGGCATAAAGCCTTGGGTGTCGAACAGGTGCGAAACACCGCTGACCTGGCTGGTCGGCAGGAAGCCGAAAATCGCCGCCAAGCCGAGGATCACAAAACCCACGATCGCTACGACTTTGATCAGCGCAAACCAAAACTCGAACTCACCGTAGTTCTTCACGCTGAACAGATTGGTCGCGGTCAGCAGCAACGTGATGATCAGCGTAAAGGCCCAGATGGCCACATCAGGGAACCAAGCGTGGAGGATGGTCGCAGCAGCGTTGGCTTCCAACGGAATCACCAGCACCCAGAACCACCAGTACAGCCAGCCAATGGTGAAACCGGCCCAGTGACCAATCGCACGGTCGGCGTAGGTGGAAAACGAACCGGTGTCCGGCGAGGCAACGGCCATTTCGGCCAGCATGCGCATCACCAATACCACCAGCGTACCCGCAGCGGCATACGCCAGCAGTACGGCCGGGCCGGCGGCAGCAATCGCGTGGCCGGAGCCAACAAACAAACCGGCACCAATAACGCCGGCAATCGACAGCATGGTGACGTGACGCGGTTTGAGCCCCTGTTCGAGGTCATTGGAGCTTTGCGTACTACTCATTGACACACCTTTGCGAGGAATTGCGAAAACGGTCCACCCGGCCTGGTGTCTTCTTCGTGAAAAGAAACCAACAGGGCGTTCTTTATTTTTTACGCAAGATTTGCGCCAAAATGTTACGAAGTCGCAATTGACGCGGGCTGTAGGACGATTCGACAGTCGTCGCAAGTCATTGAGAACAATGGCATTCCGCTATAGCGTTACCGTGCGACTCACATTCAAGACGAACAAGCGCACCAAAAACACACACAAAAAGTACGTGACGCGCCATAAAGGGGCCGATGGGTACCGTTTGCCCGTTTAACCCTTCCAACACCCGGCCAAAGCTGGCACCATCGCGCCCTTTTTTACGCAAAGCCTGCGGTTTATCGGGTTCAAACGGTTGTTCGGTTGTTGAGGGCGCGACACGCTGCTGTGCCGATGCGACACCCTGCCGCACACGCCCCATTTACCGCCGGCCACGCTGTTGGCTGCCATCAAGACGCTATGCTAGCTTGGCGCCTCGCCAGGAAGGCGGCCCAACAGCAGGAATGCAATGAACACAATGAGGACCGCACATGGCCGAGGCCACGCCCGCGCTTGAAATCCGCAACTTGCACAAACGCTATGGTGAGCTGGAGGTACTCAAAGGTCTCTCGCTGACCGCTCGCGACGGCGATGTGATCTCGATCCTGGGTTCCTCCGGTTCCGGCAAGTCCACGTTCCTACGCTGCATCAACCTGCTGGAAAACCCACACCAGGGCCAGATCCTGGTGGCCGGCGAAGAACTCAAGCTGAAGGCCGCGAAAAACGGCGAACTGATGGCCGCCGACGGCAAGCAGATCAACCGGTTGCGCAGCGAAATCGGTTTTGTATTTCAAAACTTTAACCTGTGGCCACACATGAGCATCCTCGACAACATCATCGAGGCCCCCCGCCGTGTGCTCGGCCAGAGCAAGGCCGAGGCAATAGAAGTGGCCGAGGCCCTGCTGGACAAGGTCGGCATCGCCGACAAGCGCCACGCCTACCCCGCGCAATTGTCCGGCGGCCAGCAACAACGGGCAGCCATCGCGCGTACCCTGGCGATGCAGCCCAAAGTCATCCTGTTCGACGAACCCACTTCTGCCCTTGACCCGGAAATGGTTCAGGAAGTACTTAATGTGATCCGCGCGCTGGCCGAAGAGGGCCGCACCATGCTGCTGGTCACCCATGAAATGGGCTTCGCCCGCCAAGTGTCCAGTGAAGTGGTGTTCCTCCACCAAGGCCTGATCGAAGAGCAAGGATCGCCACAGCAGGTGTTTGAAAACCCGCTTTCGGCGCGCTGCAAACAATTCATGTCCAGCAACCGCTAACGGAGCAACATGCATGCAGAACTATAAAAAATTCCTTCTGGCCGCGGCCGTATCGATGGCGTTCAGCGCCACGGCCATGGCAGAAACCTTGAAGATGGGGATCGAAGCGGCTTACCCACCTTTCAACAATAAAGACGCCAGCGGCAACGTCGTCGGCTTCGACAAAGACATCGGCGACGCCCTGTGCGCCAAGATGAAAGTCGAGAAGTGCGAAGTGTATGTGTCCGACTGGGACGGCATTATCCCGGCCCTGAACTCCAAGAAGTTCGACTTCCTGGTGTCCTCACTGTCCATCACCGATGAACGCAAGCAAGCCGTCGACTTCACCGACCCGTACTACTCCAACAAGCTACAGTTCATCGCACCTAAAGCCACTGCGGACTTCAAAACTGACGCCGAGTACCTGAAGGGCAAAGTCATCGGTGCACAGCGTGCAACCCTGGCCGGTACCTATCTGGAAGACAAGCTGCCGGACACCGAAGCCAAGCTGTACGACACCCAGGAAAACGCCTACCTCGACCTGACGTCCGGCCGCCTCGACGGCATCCTCGCCGACAAGTACGTGCAGTACGAATGGCTCAAGAGCAAAGACGGTTCCGCCTACGAGTTCAAGGGCGACCCGGTTGTAGAAAGCGACAAGATCGGTATCGCCGTGCGCAAGGGCGACCCACTGCGCGAGCGCCTGAACAAAGCCCTGGCAGAGATCAAGGCAGACGGCACCTACAAGAAGATCAACGACAAGTACTTCCCGTTCAGCATCGAATGACCTGAACGGTCTGCCCGACGCGCTCACTTGAGCGCGTCGGCTTCCAGCAATGCCTGCCGCGATATGAAAACACCATGAATTTCGATCTCTACGGATTCGGCCCCGCGCTCGCTGCCGGCGCGCTGATGACCGTCAAACTGGCGCTCACGGCGTTATGCCTGGGGCTGGTACTCGGCCTCGCCGGTGCCTTGGCCAAGACTTCACCGTACAAGCCGCTGCAATGGCTGGGCGGTACCTACTCGACAATCGTTCGCGGCGTGCCGGAACTGCTGTGGGTGTTGCTGATTTACTTCGGCACGATCAACGCCATGCGCTCACTGGGTGAGTTGCTCGACATTCCCGACCTGTCCCTCAGCGCCTTCGCCGCCGGCGTCATTGCGCTGGGGCTGTGTTTCGGTGCCTACGCCACCGAAGTACTGCGCGGCGCAATCATCTCCATCCCCAAGGGCCACCGCGAAGCCGGTGTGGCACTGGGCCTGTCGAAGTTCCGGATCTTTACCCGCTTGATCATGCCGCAGATGTGGCGCATCGCCCTGCCGGGGCTGGGCAATCTGTTCCTGATCCTGATGAAGGACACTGCGCTGGTCACGGTCATCGGTCTCGAAGAAATCATGCGCCACGCGCAGATCGCCGTAACCGTCACCAAACAGCCTTTCACCTTCTACCTGGTCGCCGCGTTCATTTACCTGGGCCTGACTTCACTGTCGATGGTGGCTATGCACTTCCTGGAAAAACGCGCCGCCCGCGGCTTCGTGAGGACGACGTAATGGAATGGGAAGTCATCATCAAGTGGCTGCCGAAGTTTATCCAGGGCGCCATCCTGACCCTGGAGCTGGTGAGCATTGCCGTGATCCTCGGTTTGATCCTGGCCATCCCGCTGGGTATCGCGCGCTCATCCAAGCGCTGGTATGTGCGCTCACTGCCCTACGCCTACATCTTTTTCTTCCGTGGCACGCCGCTGCTGGTGCAGTTGTTTCTGGTCTATTACGGCCTGGCCCAATTCGACAGCATCCGCTCAAGCTTCATGTGGAAGTACCTGCGCGACCCGTTCTGGTGTGCCACCGCCACCATGACACTGCACACCGCAGCCTATATCGCCGAGATCCTGCGCGGCGCCATCCAGGCCATTCCACCTGGGGAAATTGAAGCAGCCCGAGCGCTGGGCATGTCCAAGCCCAAAACGCTGTTCTATATCATCCTGCCCCGCGCGGCGCGCATCGGTTTGCCGGCCTATAGCAACGAAGTGATCCTGATGCTCAAGGCCAGTTCACTGGCGAGCACCGTGACCCTGCTGGAACTGACCGGCATGGCCCGCACGATCATTGCGCGCAACTACCTGACGGTGGAAATGTTCTTCACCGCCGGTGTGTTCTACCTATTGATCTCCTTCCTGCTGGTACGCGGCTTCAAACTGCTGGAACGCTGGCTGCGCGTCGATGCCTGCCAGGGACGTTGAAGCGCGCTTCCGGGCACTGGATGCGTTTCTGATCGAGCATCAAGGGCTGTGGCGACCACGGCCCTTTACTCAGCGCCAGTTGCCTTGGGAAAACGAATACCCCGAACTGGCCCAGTGGCTGCGCCAACGCTCGTTGGCCGATGCCGAAGCCAATCACAACCAGCCCCATGATCTGCTCGCCCCCGCACCTTTTCCACAGTTCGCATCCCAGGCGCTGCAACTCAGCACTGTGGATAAGTTACCAACGCAGCCCTTGCAACCCGCCGCGCACCGCCTGAATGTCGATGTGCCCGGCCGCAAATGGCAACAGATCGAAGCCTTCGGCGCGGCGCTGCAGTTTGCGCAAACACCCCGGCATTGGTTGGACTGGTGCGCCGGCAAAGGCCACCTTGGCCGCCGCCTGCTGCACACAGGCCAGCAGCTGACCTGCCTGGAATACGACCCGGCCTTGATCGCTTCGGGCCAAGCCTTGAGCGAGCACCACGGCCTGCCCGTCACCCATCGTCTGCAAGACGTGATGGCGGATGTAGCCATAAGCGCCGAACACACCCCCGTGGCCCTGCATGCCTGCGGCGACCTGCATGTACGCCTGCTGCAAGTGGCCAGCGCCGCCGGCTGCAAGCAACTGGCACTGGCGCCGTGCTGCTATAACCGCATCCAGGGGGATACCTACCAGCCGCTGTCCGACGCGGGCCGCGCTTCCACCTTGCTGTTGTCGCTCGACGACCTCGGCCTGCCCCTCAGCGAAACCGTAACCGCCGGCAAACGCGTGCGCCTGCAACGGGACACCTCCATGGCCCGGCGCCTCGGCTTCGATCAATTGCAACGCCTGTTACGCGGCTGCGACGAGTACCTGCCTACGCCGTCCCTGCCCACACACTGGCTGGACAAACCCTTCGCTGACTACTGCCGCGAACTGGCACGCCTCAAAGGGTTATCCACAGGCGAACAAGACTGGGCGGCGTTGGAGGCCCATGGTTGGCAGCGCTTGGCCGAGGTCAGGAACCTGGAGTTGGTGCGTGGTCTGTTTCGGCGCCCGCTGGAGTTATGGCTGGTGCTGGATCGGGCACTGTTTCTCAGCGAACGTGGCTACAGGGTTGAGGTCGGCAGCTTTTGCGACCCGACGTTAACGCCGCGCAACTTGATGGTGCTCGCCGAGCGCGATTAAAGGGCGAAATTGTCGCACCCCAACCTGTGGATAACTCTGTTGATGAATTCGTTACAGACCCTGTAGCGCTCTACGCTGCGGACCAAAAGCCACGCTGTTCATTTTTTGTTCACACAATAAAACGCACGTAAAACAGGCAGTTGCACTGTGTTGAGAACCGCTCCACAAAATGGCTGTTTCATCACAACTGCATCCAACCGATTGTGCATAAGCATCTGGAGGTAAGCGTATAAACCGCGCTTTAAACGCGTTTTCTGCGAGCGATCAATAACCGGCAAAGGTCGGTGATATCGTCACCGGCCAGGCTCGTCGCCGTGTTGTCCAAAGGGTCCGTAGAAAATGCCAAGCCTTCGCTGATCGCCGGATCACGGTGCACGACTTCCAGCGGGTACTCACCTCGGCGCAACTTGAAGGCGTCGAGCATTTCCAGGTTGAACGTCGAGTTTTCGTCCAGTTGGTTGATCACCAAGTGGCAACGCGGTGGACGCTCACGCTCAAGATGAGGCGCCAGCAACTCATCCAATTGGTCCAGGGTGCCGAGGCAAGCGGCATTCGGTTGGGCGACGACCAGCACGATGTCAGCCACGCTCAGTGCTTGATGGAGATAAACGTTGTCACCTGCGGGGGTATCGACGATGACTGTGTGCCGTTCACTCAGCCCCAATGCCGACAGGCGCTGGGTCAGCCACTTCGGCTCGCGGGTCAACCAGCGTTGCAGGTTTTCCCTTTGCTGGGTGTCGGTGTCGCCAAAGGGAATGACCTGGCAACCGGCAAAACCCGATTGCAGGATGGTCCTCCATGGCGCGTTGAGCAGACTACTGCGACCCACACCGGGTAGCTCATGATCAACACCAAAGTGCTGGCGCAAAGCATTCTGGGGATCCAGGTCCAATGCCACGACCGACTCACCCAGGCGCTGCAAACCGCTGCTCAGTGCCGTGGCCAGCGTACTGCGGCCAACACCACCATTGATGGACACCAGCGCCACTACCGTCGGGCGTAGCGTGGTCAGTGGCTCATTGTGATGATGTTCATTGGCGTGGGACGCATGAGTGCTCATGCGCGAGCCATCTTTATGGTTCACCCGAGTGCCATCGTCGAAGGGAACGCTGCCGAAAAAATGCAGGCGAGCGTTTCTTCCCTTGGGATCACGGGAAACGCTCTTGCCGAACAGGGCAAATAGATCATCAGTGCGGCTCATGGCCGGAGCTCCTTCACGGCGCCATATAAAGACGTGAAAAGGTCGGCAAGGTATGGCTTCGCCGCAGGTCTTTTTGTAGGCGTTCTCATGGCTTCATTCTGTGACAGCGTTAAAGAAGTGTCATTATTTTGATGAAATTACCACCGCCCTTTCAGACGAGCGGAAAACAGCCAATTTACTGACGGACTTTTACTACAATTCACTGGCAGTGATTTCATCGTGCCATTGTTTTTTACCCGCTATCACCGCACCATTGCCGCACCTTCAATGCTGCAAGCTTGGGTAATCGCAGTGGCGATACGCTTTAAATTCCCTCGGATTCTGTACGGCCTCGCCATCACGCTGTTGCTGGGTGGCGGCCTGCTGGGCGATTTGCTCGCCGACTGGGATTTCAGCCAAATCAGCCGCCGCGCCGAGTCGCTTTACGGGCCACTGGGCCCCGGGCGTCAGCGCATTGATGCATGGCAGCAATTGCTGTCAACGCAGAAGCAAGTGGGTGAGGCCGAGCAGCTCAAAGTGGTGAATCTGTTCTTCAACCGCCAGTTGCGCTACGAGGAAGACATCGACCTGTGGCACGAGATTGATTATTGGGCGACCCCTATTCAGTCCCTGTGGAAAGGCGCAGGCGACTGCGAAGACTACGCCATCGCCAAGTACTTCAGCCTGCGTCACTTGGGCGTCCCCGCCGAAAAACTGCGCATTACCTACGTTAAAGCGTTACGCCAGAATCGCGCGCACATGGTGCTGACGTACTATGCCAGCCCCGAAGCCATGCCCTTGGTACTGGACAGCCTGATGGACGCCATTTTGCCCGCCAGCCAGCGCGCGGATTTGCTGCCGGTGTACGCGTTCAACGGTGAAGGGCTGTGGTTGACCGGCGCGGCGGGCAACAAAAAAGTCGGTGACACCAAGCGCCTGTCACGTTGGCAGGATGTCTTGAAAAAAATGACCGCTGAAGGGTTTCCGGCCAGTTCGGATAATTAACAGGAGCTACGATGTCACTGTTCAAACAATTGCTGATCGCTATCTGCGTGTTCCTGGTGGTCGCGTTCAGCGGTAGCTTCTTCGTCAGCCTTGAGAGTTCGCGTACCCAGTACGTCAACCAACTGCGCTCCCACGCCCAGGACGCGGCCACGGCGCTGGCCCTGTCGTTGACGCCGAACATCGATGACCCGGCGATGACCGAACTGATGGTCAGCTCGATCTTTGACAGTGGCTACTACGCAAGCATCCGTGTGGTGGACCTGAGCAATGACCAGGTCCTGGTGGAGCGTGCCGCCGAGCCGGATGCCAGCAGCGTTCCGGCTTGGTTCGTGAAGATGATCGGCCTCGCGCCGGCTGGCGGCGATGCCATTGTCAGCCGTGGCTGGCAGCAGGCGGCGCGGGTTGAGGTGGTCAGTCACCCGATGTTTGCCCTGGCCAAACTCTGGCAAAGCGCGCTCGGCAGCCTGGGTTGGCTGTTGATCTGCGGCGCCGCGAGTGCAGTGCTGGGCGCGCTGTTGCTGCGTCGCCAGCTGAAACCGTTGGACTATATGGTCGAGCAGTCCCACGCCATCGCGCGTCGTGAGTTCCTCAGCTTGCCCGACCTGCCCCGCACCCCGGAATTACGCCGCGTGGTGCAGGCCATGAACCAGATGGTGGAGAAACTCAAGGCGCTGTTCCACGAGCAGACCGAACGCAGCGAGAAGCTGCGGGTGGAGTCCTACCAGGACAGCCTGACCGGCCTGGCCAACCGTCGTTATTTCGAGATGCAGTTGCAATCGAGGGTCAGCAACATGGAGGAGTCCAGTTCAGGCTACCTGCTGATGTTGCGGGTCAACGACCTGGGCGGCCTCAATCAGCGTCTGGGCGGGCAACGCACCGACCAGTTGCTGCAAGCCGTCAGCCAACAACTGGTGCGTACCTGTGCCAAATACCCGGAAACCAATAACCTGATCACCCGCAGCCGGGGTGGCGAGTTCGCCGTGCTCGCGCCAGGCTTGGTGCGCGACGAAGCAGTGCAGTTGGCCCAGGAACTGGAAACCACCTTGCAAAGCCTGCACGAAACCGGCGCCACCGACATGCCCACCGTGGCCCACATCGGCCTGGCCCCTTATAACCCCGGCGACGCCTCGGCAGACCTGCTGATGCTGGCTGACCAAGCGCTCACCCAGGCCGAAGCCAACAGCCTGCAAAGCTGGGTCTGCCTGTCACATCAAACCCTCGACACCGTCAGTGACGACCCGCACAGCTGGCACACCTTGCTCGACAATGCGCTGAGCCAGGGTCGCTTCCGCCTGTTCTTCCAGCCGGTGGTGAGCAGCAGCGATACCCGCCAGGTCCTGCATTACAAAGTGCTGTCGCGCTTGCTCGACAATCAGGACCAGACCATCGCCGCCGGGCATTTCCTACCGTGGCTGGAGCGCTTCGGTTGGACCGCGCGGCTCGACCAGGTAATGCTCGATCTGGTGATCAAACACTTGGGCCAGCACAACCAATCGGTCGCGCTGAACCTGTCGGCGGCTACCCTGAACGATCCGCAAGCCCTGGAGCACATGTTCGAGCGCCTGTCACAACACCCGTTGCTGGGCGAGCGCCTGACCCTGGAAATCGGCGAGGAGCAAGTCCCCGAACAGGCACAACTGGAACGTCTGATCCGGCGCATGCGCGGTCTGGGCTACAGCCTTGGCCTGCAACGCTTCGGCGGGCGCTTCAGCATGATCGGTAACCTCGCGCATCTGGGCCTGGCCTACCTCAAGATCGACGGCAGTTACATCCGCGACATTGACCAGGAAAGCCACAAGCGCTTCTTTATCGAGGCCATCCAGCGAGCGGCCCACAGCATTGATCTGCCGCTGATTGCCGAGCGCGTGGAAACCGAGGGTGAGTTGCGGGTGATCCGCGAGATGGGGATTGAAGGGGTGCAAGGCCAACTGGTCGGTGAACCGGCGCCCTGGAAGTGGAGCACAGAATAATCACGCCTCCTTGACGATTAAGCCGTGAAGGAGGTGCGCGTCAAATCAGGCCAGTTTCATCATCATTGATCAGCTCGCTCAAACCGCCCAGCGCCGCCCGGGCCTGGGTGCGTTCCAGGAACTTGGTCTGCGCCGCCGGCGGCAAGTCGGTGATGCTCATTACGTTCTTGGTGATCAGCACCTGAATCAAGTCGTCCAGTACGCGGATCATCTCAAGGTCACTGCTCTTGAGCTGCTTGAGGCTGGTCTCGATCTCATCGTCGGCAAACCACGCCTGGATCTCGTGATGGTCAGCCGGTAGCGTCTCAGTGGCTTCAGCGAAGGCCTGCGCCTCGACACGCACCAAAGCGTTGTATTGATCGCGTAGCACGTAGAACATCAGCCCTCTCCCAATAAAAAATCCCTGCAGGCGCCGCACACGGCTCCCACAGAGATTACACACATTTCGCCGAAGCGGATGCCATGGGGGCGCCAATCCCTAAAGATTGCCGCCCCCATGGTGATCAGTCGTGGTGCTTGACGGTCAAGTCGCCACCGGCGATCAGGCTATTGATCGCGGCGGAACCCGAGCCCCAACTGGCGCCATCCACTTTGATCGTGACATCAGCCGTGCCGCCACTGGTGCCGGTGAACGACCCGGTGCTGCTCACGCTCAGCGTCGAGTTGCCCGACGAATCGGTGGTCAGCCTCAGGTAGCTCGACAAGTTGGTGTCGTTATTGCCTTGCAGCAGGTCGGACAGGTCCAGCTTGTCGCCTTCACCGTGTTTGAAGTCAGTGATGCGATCAAAGCCACCGTTGGTGTTGGTGTCGCCTTTGAGCCACACAAAGGTATCGGCACCCGCGCCGCCGGTGAGGATGTCGTTGCCCTTGCCGCCCACCAGGATGTCATTGCCTGCGCCGCCGGAGAGCGTGTCGTTACCGCCCTGGCCGAACAGGATGTCATCGCCGGCGTTGCCGATCAGGGTGTCGCCGCCATCGTTGGTGCCGTAGATGTTCGACGCGTTGGCCAAAGCACCGACGTCCTGCACATGCTCAGTGATGTACTGATGCAAGGTGCGGTCGTCGATCTGATCGACCGTGGTCGCCAGCTTCTCGGCAGCGAATGCCTTGAGTGCCGCGCTGCCTTCCTGGCCTTTGTAGCTGATCAGGTCGCCGAAGATGATGTCGTTGCCCGAACCGCCGGAAACGTTGTCGGCACCGGTATCGGCGGTGTGGCCGGTAATGGTGTCCGCCAGCTTCGCGGTGTCGATCGTGCTGACCGTTTTGTCGGTATCGAAGTACTTCTGCAACATGTCCTTGTCGACGCTGCTGCCCAGGCCGATGGCCTGAACCTCAACCCCGCCCTTGACCGCAGTGATCAACGCCGCGTAAGCGTCTTTGGCCGCTTCCAACGGATAGTCGTAGTAGTAGCTGCTGTTGCCGACAGCCCCCGCCACGTCGAAACCACCGCGGCCGTCGGACACGACATAACCTTCAAAGGTCTTGGTGCCGGACGAGTTGTACGAATAGACCTTGCCTTCGCTGTCAACGATGACCTGGGTCTTGCCGTAGATCGTTGCGGTGACCTCAGTGGACTGGCCCAGGGTGTAGTTTTTGCTATTGACCTTGCTGTCGAAGTAAACCGTATCGCCGTAGCGGCTGGTCGCCCCAAGAGTAGGGTTGTTGTACGTGTAGTTGTAGACGTTCGGCGCACCGTCGGTAATGAAGTACGTCAGGTTCTTCGCACTGGCGTTGCTGGTCGCTTCAGAGCTCTTGAACCAGGCCGTCGCAGTGTTGAAGGCGTCCTGGTAGTTGGTCACGTCAGTCGAGTTGGAGCTCATGTTGTTCAACACAGCCTGCAACGCATCCTTGGCAGCCGCCTGGTCAGCCAGGTTGACCGACACTTGCGATTCGACCTTGGTATCGAAGTCCACCAGCAACACTTTCACCACACCCGAACCGGTCAACTTGGCGTTGGCGATCAGGGTATCGAAGATGGTCGACAACTGGGACTTGATCGAAGTCATCGCGCTCGAGCCGATACTGCCCGAGGTGTCAACGATGAACGCGATGTTGTAGTTGGTGCCCGGGGTGGTGATGCCACCTTTGTCGCCAATCACGATGTTGTGGGTCGAGGTGGAGCCCAGGTCGATGGTATCCACCGCAGCGCCGCCTTCCGTAACAGGGGTGTAGACCTGAGGCTTGACCGTGATGGTGGTCGTTGCCGCCAACGAACTCAGGCTGTTGCCACCCTCATTGTCAGTCACCGCGACATCAATGGTGCGGTCGCCCAGCGTCGGGTACTTGCTGGTGCTGGAGTACTGGAACGACTCAAGCAGCGTCTTGTAGGTCGCCGCATCCGCCACGCCCGACAGGGTCAGCACGATCTTGCCGCTGACGTCAGTCCCGACGCTGGTCACGGTGATGCCTTTGTAGGTACCACCCACCGCTACCAGACTGGAGCTCAGCACATCGCCCGAACTGGCGTTTTTCAGGGTGATGGTCGCACTTTGCATCTGCGTGCTGTCGACGTCGCCAATGGCCACGCTGCCGGTAATCGCCACACCCGTGGTGCTGCGTTCGGTGTACGCGGTGTTGTAGCCGGTGGCGACAGCGCCGTCAGCCGTGCTCAGGTCCAGGGTTGGGGCGTCGTTGACCGCAGTGATCACGATGCTCACTTTGCCGGTCGTTACCGCCGAAGCGCCAGTGCTCAGCTCCGTGGCCGTGGCTTTCACGGTGAGGTCGAAGCTGGCGGTCGAATCCTTGAGCGGCGTAACGGTCAGGGTTTTCAGGTTCCAGGTGCTGACATCGTAGAGCGTGCCGCTGCCGTTCGACGTGATGCTGTGCCCAGTGGTGCCGTCGGTAATCACGGTGCCGGCTGGCAAGCCGCTGATTTCCACCTTGTGCGACTCCGAGCCGTCGTTGTCGACAAACGTGGTAGTGATCGGGCTGACCTTGATCGCGGTGTCTTCCAGACCACGGTTGTAGACGTAGCCAGTGTAATAACCTTCGCCGTTGACGATATGGCTATCGCCGAGCACCGCACCGGCGGCTTTCAACGCGTCCACGCTGGTGTAGGTCTGCAGGCCGCTGTTGCCCAGGGACATCGACACGCCGTTGTTGATCGACACATTGACGTCGTAGTTGCCCGCGCCTGCCTGGTTGTAGTGGTAGATATCCAGGGTGTAGTAGCCCGACTCGGTCGGGGTGTAGCTCGACCCGGTAATCGCGCTGCCCTTGCTCCACGTCTCGGTGGCAACCAACTTGCCGCCCACGGTGATTGCCAGGCTGTCGTCGGCCGTACCAGTGAAGGTGTAGCTCTTGCCGGCTTCCAGGTAAATCAGGCCGGAGACTTTGGTCGCGGTACCGTCTGCCACATTGCTGTTGCTGACGCTGCTGGTCACGCCGGTGGTGACGGCGCTGGCAGCGGTCTTGGCGTCGATCACACGGATCAGATCGCTGGAATTGACCACACCGTTACCGTTGGTCCCCAGATCAGTGCGCAGAGTGCCGCCAGTCCAGGTTTGAATGACCAAGCCTGTAGGAACAGCGCCGAACGCGCCAACCGTCACAACCGGCACATCCGCCACCGGGTGGATATCCACGGTGATGACCTTGGTGTCGCTGTAGGAATTGCCGTCGGTAGCCTGGAATTTCAGCTGGGTGTAATCGGTCTGCTTGTTGCCCACACCTGTGGCCGCGAAGGTGTTGTCACCCGATTCGTTGGCTGCCGGGGTGTAACGCACGTTGTGGCCGTCGAAGTCCGCCTGGCTGAACGACTTACCGGCAGAGGTATCGGTTTTCAGATCAGTCGCGCTGAGTTTGACCCACGCGCCGTTGGAGTAGTACTCGATGGAACCGGCAGGCAGGCTGGTGAACACCACTTTCGGGTTTGTGGAGTCCTCATCGCTAACGCCGAAGGTCGCCCAGGTCAATTCGATCGGGGTGTCTTCGTCGCCCTGGATGTAGCCGTTGCTGGCGATCGGAGTGTCGTCGACCAACGTCACGGTCGGCTGACCAGTGCTGTGTGAGTTGGCGCCGTCAGCGTCAGTGACGGTCAGGTCAATCTTCGGCAACTGATGACCGGAGTTGACGAAGTCCGCGCCCTTCTGCGTCAGCACAACGTTGGTGCCGGACAGGCTGTAATAGCCATCCGAATTGGTGCCGGTGGTGAAGGTGATCTTCAGTTGGGCGACCGGTGTTTCTTCGTCGCTTGCCGAGAAAGTACCGGCCACGGTGCCAACTTTGGCGGTGTTCTCCACGATGGTAGCCGCAGCCACGGTGATAACCGGGATGTCGTTGACCAAAGTAACGACCGGCTGAGCATCGCTATGCGAAGTGGCGTTGTCGGCGTCGGTGACGGTCAGGTCAATTTTCGGCAACTGGTTGCCGGCGTTGACGAAGTCCGCACCCTTCTGCGTCAGCACAACGTTGGTACCGGACAGGGTGTAGTAACCCTGAGTATTGGTGCCGGTGGTGAAATCAACTTTCAGGCTGGCCGTCGGGGTTTCTTCGTCAGTTGCTACGAAGCTACCGGCGATGGTGCCGACTTTGGCGCTGTTCTCGACAATGGTGGTAGCAGCCACGGTGATAACCGGGATGTCGTTGACCAAAGTAACGACCGGCTGAGCATCGCTGTGCGAAGTGGCGTTGTCGGCGTCGGTGACGGTCAGGTCAATTTTCGGCAGTTGATTACCGGCGTTGACGAAGTCCGCACCCTTCTGCGTCAGCACAACGTTAGTGCCAGACAGGGTGTAGTAACCCTGAGTATTGGTGCCGGTGGTGAAATCAACTTTCAGGCTGGCCGTCGGGGTTTCTTCGTCAGTTGCTACGAAGCTACCGGCGATGGTGCCGACTTTGGCGCTGTTCTC